>DATHOY010000022.1:0-2393 GCA_035484435.1 Vulcanimicrobiaceae bacterium
GAAGCGCTCCATCCAGAAACCAGCGGCCGAAGGCCCAACCGCCTACGTTCTCAGCGCGGACGATCCGCGCGCCAGCGTTCAAGCCGATCTCCTGCGCATCATGCTCAAGCAGCACGTCGAGATTTCGCGTGCCACCAGCGCCTTTCAAGTGGCTCTCCCGGTGAAGAAAGAAAAGAAGTCCGCCAAGCCGGCCGACCCCGACGAAAAGCCAAAACCCCCGGCGCCAACTACCCGCGATTTTCCCGCCGGCAGCTACGTCATCCGCATGGATCAGCCCTATTCCCGCGTAGCCGATGCGCTTCTCGACTACCAATACTGGAGCCCCGAAGATCCGCAAACCACTCCCTACGACGACACCGGCTGGACTTTCGGCGAACTCTTCGGTGTGCAGGTCGCTCGCGTCACCGATCCCAAAGTCCTCTCGGTTCCGATGGAGCGTGTTACCGAACTCCGCCCGTTCGGCGGCGTGAAGGGCGACGGCGGCATTTTCGCCATCGACAATCATGCCGAGCCCGCTCTCGCCACCCTCCGCTATCGCCTGAAAGACGCGACCATCGACGCCGCGGAGGAACCCTTCGACGCAGGCGGCCACAAATTCTCGCGCGGCGCGTTCCTGATCCGCGGTGTCAGCCGCTCCGATCTGGACGCCGCCGCGAAAACTCTCGGCCTGCAGGTTGTCGCGCTAGCGGCTGCGCCCGGCGTCAAAACGCATCCCGTTCGCGCCCCGCGCATCGCCTACGTCCACACCTGGATCAGCACGCAATCTGAAGGCTGGTGGCGCCTCGCCTTCGACAACCTGCAAATCCCCTACGACTACATGAGCACGCAAGCCCTCGCTAAAATTCCAGACCTGAACGCCAAGTACGATGCAATCGTTTTTCCCCCTGTCACTGGCAACACCAACTCCAACCTTATCGTGCAGGGCACACCAACCTCGTGGGGCAATCCGCTTCCGTGGATGAACACGCCGGAAACGCCAAACCTCGTCGGCAAAAACGATTCCACGCCAGACATGCGCCCCGGCCTCGGTTGGGACGGCCTCGCCAACCTGCAGAACTTTGTCCGCAACGGCGGCGTCCTTCTCACTGCGCTGGACACGTCGCAATTCGCCGTCGCCACGGGAATGGCGAACGGCGTCTCGTTCACCAATTCCGAAAAAATGAAAATTGTCGGCTCCATCGTCGGCACACGCCTGGTTGACGCTGCCAGCCCCATCGCCTATGGCTACGACGAAAAAGTTTCCGCCTATTGCGACAATGGCCCGATTTTTTCCGTAACCAACATCATTGGCGGCCGTCGCCGGCGTCTCGGTCCTGCGATGACTTCGCGGCCCACCGGACGCGGCACCAAGGACGATCCCGATTTCGTCGTCGGCCGCCCCGCTTCCGAAATTCCGGATGAGCCGGAGAAGGAACTCTGGGAAGCTCCCCAGCCCACCGACGAACAGCGCTTCAACAATCCGCGCGTCATCCCGCCAGCCAGCCGCGCCCGCGTCATCCTCCGCTACGCCGACTCCAAGGACCTGCTCATCTCCGGCCTTGTCGAAAACGGCAACGAAATCGCCCAACACCCAGCCGTGCTCGATGTCCCCAACGGTACAGGCCACGTCGTGCTCTTCTCCATCAACCCCGTCTACCGCGGCGAAACCGAAAGCACCTACTCCCTGGTGCTAAACACGCTCCTGAACTTCGACAACCTCAACGCAGGCCGCAAGGACGCCGACCAAAAGTAGCGGCCACTTTTAAGTGGCCGAGCACGTGCTTGAATCCGGCATCCACTCAGTCATGGTGGAAATAAAAGATATTCCCGTCCAAATCCTGCACGGTGAACTGCCGCAATCCCCAGGGCTTTTTTTCAAGAGGATCCACAATGTTCGCGTTCAACGACTTCAGTTCCTCGTAGGTCGCATCGATATCTTCCGCAAACACCCAATGAACCGCAGGCTCGAACGGCGGCTTCCTCTTCCGGAAGAAGATCGCTACGTTACCGCGGTTCGCGGCCCCAATCTCTTTGTCTTCGTAAAGCCAGGCAATCTCAAAGCCGAGTGTGTCTCGGTAATGCCGTTGTGCACGCTCGACGTCAGCGACCGGCAATTCCGGCACCGGTTGACCAATCGCGGTCAGTTTCTCTTTTGTGCCCACAACGATCTCCTTTGCCGTTATTTATCCAGTCAGACCAACCCCGCGTCAAGCTAGCATACTCCTCGGCCCTGGCTGAACGTTCCCGTAGCTCGACTTCTCCTTGCCATTAAAACTGTTTGGAGTACAATCGCCGCCGACATGCCGAAACAAAAATCCCGCAAAGCCTCCCGGCGGTCCAGTCGGCGCCGCTCTCCCAGTGTTGCGGTCTCTAAACTACCGAAAAATGCGGTCACGTTGGTAGTCACGCTTCGC
>DATHOY010000023.1:0-29256 GCA_035484435.1 Vulcanimicrobiaceae bacterium
GGGCTTCTTGTCATAGTGCCCGTAAGTTTCGCCTTGACAATCAGTTCGCGTTCTAGCATAAATAGGTTAGCCGCAATTGCGGTGTCACGTGGCGATTTAGGGCGACTTGCTCCACGTAAAAAACTGCTAAAGAGTTGGAAGAGTTCACAGATTTTCTGAGACCCTCCTGCACTTTGGCACGGAGGGTTTTTCATTTTCCCCCTCCGCGCTGCCCGCGATCATCCCACGTCATTTCAACAGGCGGTTCCCGGCCTATGCCCAAGGAGCCCCGACGAGGTGACTTATGAAGGAAATCTATTTTCTAAGGTGTAGAGAATGCGGCAAGAAGTACCCCAACCAGCCGCAATCCTCTTGTGAAGAGTGTTTTGCTCCTCTGGAAGTGAGTTACGACTACGAAGCCCTGCGGCAGAGCACCAGCCGCGAGGCCGTGTCGCTGCGCGCTTTCAACATGTGGCGGTACTCGGAGTTCCTGCCGCTGCCGCAGGGTTTCACGCCCAGCCAACCCATCGGGGGAACGCCGCTGCTGAAGTCGCGCAAACTCAGCTCACAGCTCGGCGTAAAAAATCTCTACTTCAAGAATGACGCGGTGTGCTTTCCTTCTCTCTCGTTCAAGGATCGCGTGGTGGCCACGGCTCTGGCCGCGGCACGCCGGTTCGGGTTTGAGACGATCGGCTGCTCCTCCACCGGAAATCTGGCCAACGCAGTCGCTGCCCAGGGCGCGCAACAGGGATTCGACACCTGCGTGTTCATCCCGGCGGACCTGGAGCCCGCGAAAGTTCTGAACACCGCCGTCTACGGCGCACGCATCGTCCGCATCAACGGCAACTACGACCACGTCAACCGGCTCTGCACCCAGATCGCCGACAAGTTCCGCTGGGGGCTCGTCAACGTCAACCTGCGCCCCTACTACGCCGAAGGCTCCAAGACCCACGGCTACGAAATCGCGGAGCAGCTCGGCTGGGAACTCCCCGACAACGTAGTGGTCCCCATGGCCGGTGGCTCGCTGATCGGCAAAATCGCCAAAGCGTTCTGCGAACTGGCGCATCTAGGCTGGGTTGAACCGAAGCAGGTGAAATTTTTCGGCGCCCAAGCTACCGGCTGCTCGCCAATCGCCGACGCAGTCAAACGCGAACTGCCGCGCTTCACTCCGCAAAAGCCAAATACGATTGCACGTTCCCTGGCCATCGGCAATCCCGCCGACGGCCCCTTCGCCCTGCGCCTGATCCGCGAATCCGGCGGCTGGTCTGAAGACATCTCCGACCCCGAAATCATCGACTCCATAAAACTGCTAGCCGAAACCGAAGGTATCTTCGCCGAAACTGCCGGCGGCGTAACCACCGGCGTAGCCGCCAAGCTGATACAACAAGGCCGCATCGCCAAAGACGAAACCACGGTAGTCTGCATCACCGGCAACGGCCTGAAAACCACCGACGCCATCGCCGCCGACTACCCCGCGACCGAAGTAATCGAGCCCAAACTAGACGCCTTCGAAGCTCTCCTTCATCAACAGTTGAAGGACAGCGTCCATGTCGCATGAGCTTGCGGACAATCTCGCGCAAGTTGTCATCCCGAACCCGCGCCTCTTGCGGGTGAGGGATCTGCTTTTCGCGCGAATCGTAGAAAAAGCAGATTCCTCACCCCGTTCTAAAAGCGAACGGGGTTCGGAATGACATTCTTGGCTTCACAGGTTCTCTCAACCACCCGGCAAAAAGCCGCATCGAAAGGATCGAACCACCCCATGTCAATCACCATCGAAATCCCCACAGCCTTCCGCCGCTTTACCGAAGGCTCTCCAAAGGTAGACACCGCCGCCGCCACCGTCGCCGAAGCCCTCAACGATCTGACCACAAAATTCCCCGCCCTCTCACGGCACGTCCGCGACGACCAGGGCCAGATCCGCCAGTTCCTAAACGTCTACCTAAACGAAGAAGACATCCGCTTCCTAAACGGCGAATCTTCCCCGCTGAAAGACGGCGACCGAGTACTCCTGGTGCCGTCCATAGCCGGAGGCTAGCCCTCGCAATCAGTGGCTAGCGCAACGTGGTACGCTATTTTTCTGCAGGCCCACCCGGGCAGGGAGGCAACCATGGGCTACTATGCGCTCTTCTATTACGTGGTGGATGGATTCGTGGAGCGCCGCGTGCCATTTCGTGAAGCGCATCTCTCCCACGCGCGCCACGCTGCCGGTCGCGGTGAACTTGCCCTCGGTGGCGCCCTCGCCGAGCCAGCCGACACCGCTCTGATCGTCTTTCACGGCGATTCGCCCGACGCGGCCCGCGCGTTCGCTGAGAAAGATCCCTACGTGCGCAATGGCCTCGTGCAACGATGGGAAGTGCGTCCGTGGAATGTAGTGGTAGGCGTGCTTGCGGACATCCCGAGCGCCACCGCCGACCGGAGGGTTAGCTGAAATGATTGTCCGATTCTGGTCCGCCCGCACAACCGAAGTTCGCCTGCCCGATTACCTGCGTCACTTCAACGAACACGTGCTACCGCATCTGCGTTCCAAGGAAGGTTTCGTAGAGGCACGCGTTCTAACGCAATCCGACGGAGTCGTTGTCGAAATGATTGTGGAGACGCTGTGGTCTTCGCTCGAAGCCATCGAACGCTTCGCGGGCCCCGACCGCGAGTCCGCCGTCGTCGCCGAAGAAGCAGTCCACCTGCTCACTTCCTACGACCGCCGCGTCCGCCACTACGAAGTAAAAGTCCGCGAACAGCACCACGCCAAAGTTTCATCCTCTTCTTAATCGCTCGCCAATCGCCAAGGTTGTCATCCTGAGCGTATCCGATGAGGATACGCGAAGAACCTCAACCTAAAATCCTTGCACAACTCCTTCAGTTGAGATCCTTCGGGCCGTAAACAACGCAGCCCTCAGGATGACAAGGTTCTTGATGCGGGAATAGATTGGGCAACGAAATTCCCTTGCTTCTCTTTTTCCTACCCGGCACACTAGCGCCACTTTCTTCCGAGGAGAAAAGGACTTCGGTCCGGACACTTGGCCACCCTCAGCCCGTCCACCCCGGCCGTCGCCGAATTGCAAACCGCGGCACCCGCCGCCGCCCTTCGAAAAGAACTCGGCTTCACGGATCTCGTCCTCGCCTCCATCCTGCTCGTCGTCGTTCCTGATTTTTTCGGATCCGCGGTCAAAGCCGGACCGGCCCACGTGGCCTTGTGGCTCCTGGCCATCGCGCTTTTCTTCCTGCCGCAAGCTCTCGTCGTTTCCTTCCTCAACCAGCGCCTCCCAATGGAAGGCGGCCTCTACGAATGGGCACGCCACGCCTTCGGCGACGCCATCGGCTTCCTCGTCGCGCTCAATCTGTGGATGTACGTGGTGCTCTACGTGGCTTCGATCGGCCTCGTCACCACCAACTACGCGGCCTACGCCCTGGGATTGGACGCCGACGCGGTCACCTCTCACAGGGGAATTCTTCTGGCCACTTCCGTAGTGATCATCGGAGGCTTGATGCTGGTAGCCCATCTCGGCCTAGCCGTCGGCAAATGGGTTGCCAACGTCGGAAGCGCGCTCACGGTATTAATCATCGTCCTTCTGGCTGTACTTCCCTTTCTGCGCCCCGGTGGTCAGGCGACAAACGGCTATCACCCGCTGCACCTTGCAATGCCGCCGGTGACGCTGTTCAGCTTCAGCGTCTTCAGCAAAATGAGCTTCGGCGCCCTCTGCGGCTTCGAATACGCCGCCATTTTTGCCGGCGAGTCGCGCAACCCGCGCCGTCACCTGACGCGAGCCATCTGGATCGCCGCCCCGCTGATTGCTCTGCTCTATATTTTCGGTACCAGCGCCATCCTCGCTTACGTGTCCCCCGACAACATTGACGTGATCGGCCCGATTCCACAGGCCCTGCGCATAGCGCTCGGAGGCACCCGGTTCGGCGAAGTAATCGTCCCCGTCGCGATTCTTTTTCTGCTCACAAACTATCTATCCAGCTTCAGCCTCAACTTCGCCGCCAACACCCGCCTTCCGATGTGCGCCGGATGGGACCACCTTCTGCCTCAATGGTTCACGCGTCTGCACCCACGCTACCGCACGCCGGTCAACTCCATCCTCTTTCTCGGCGGAATCACGCTCGCGGCCAGCATCGCCGTGCTGGTGGGAGTCGGCGCACAGGAAGCCTTCGAACTCCTGCTCATCTGGGCGTTCACCTTTTATGCGATCGCCTACCTCGCGCTCTTCGCCATCCCGGTGCTCGCGGGAAAAGAGTCTTCCCTGCGCGGCCCGCTCTGGATGAAGATCCTCGCCACTTTCGGCTTCCTGATGACTCTGATGTACGTCGTCCTTTCCATCTTTCCGATAATTCCTGTAGCCAGCCAATCCGCGTACTCGGCCAAAACTATCGCCGTAATCCTGCTAGCCAATCTGGCCGGCCTTATCCTCTATTACAAACGCCCAAAGACGGTGTCAGCGTAAGGGTAGCGCCGGCATCCTGCCGGCAAGCAAAGCGATCCTCCTGATATCGCGTTCGGTACTGGGTATCTCACGCTAATCGGCAAATCCAAGTACCTCGCAGGCGCCCCCGACTTGCCCCCCATCCCCAGAGTGCTAGACTTTTCCTAGACACCTATGCCACCCAAAACACTCTACGAAAAAATCTGGGATAACCACCTCGTTTACGAAGAATCCGGCAAGCCCGCGCTCATCTATATTGACCGCCACCTCATCCACGAAGGCACTTCCCCGCAAGCATTCGCCGGACTGAAAGCCGAGGGCCGCAAAGTTCGCCGCCCCGATCTCACCTTCGCCGTGATGGATCACTCGGTCTCTACAACCAATCGCCTGCTGCCGATTCTTGACACCGACGCCAAACTCCAATTCGAAGCCCTCGAGCGCAACTGCCGCGAAACCGGCGTCCGCCTCTTCGACATGCACAGCAAGAACCAGGGCATCGTCCACATCATCGGCCCGGAACTCGGAATAACCCAGCCTGGCCAAACCATCGTCTGCGGCGACAGCCACACCTCCACGCACGGCGCGTTCGGCACGCTGGCGTTCGGCATCGGGACGAGCGAAGTCGAGCACGTGCTGGCGACGCAATGCCTGGTGCAAAGCCGCTCGAAAACAATGCATATCGTCGTGAACGGCAAGCGCCCCAAGGGCGTCACCGCCAAAGACATCATCCTCGCCATCATCGGCAAAATCGGCATCGGCGGCGGCACAGGCCACGTAGCCGAATACGGCGGCGAAGCCATCCGTTCCCTTTCCATGGACGGCCGCATGACCGTCTGCAACATGACCATCGAAGGCGGCGCCCGCGCAGGCATGGTTGCGCCCGATGAAACCACCTTCGCTTATCTCGAAGGACGTCCGTTCGTCCCGCGCGGCAAAGAATTCCAGGCCGCGGTCGAACGCTGGAAGCTGCTGAAGTCCGACGAGGGCGCAAAATTCGACATGACCGTGGAACTGCAGGCCGAGCAGATCGCCCCGCAAGTCACCTGGGGCACCAACCCCGGCATGGTCACCAGCGTCAACGGCCGCATCCCCGACCCCCACGACTACAAAGACCTGAACGACCAGAAGGCCACCGAAAGCGCCCTGAAGTACATGGGCCTGAAGCCCGGCACGCCGATCGTCGACATCCCGGTCGACCGCGTCTTCATCGGCTCCTGCACCAATTCCCGCATCGACGATTTGCGCGCCGCGGCTCACCTGGTCGAAGGCAAACACGTCGCCAAAAGCATCAAGCAGGCCCTCATCGTTCCCGGCTCTCGCGGCATCAAGGCCCAAGCGGAAAAAGAAGGCCTCGACAAAATTTTCACCGAAGCCGGTTTCGAGTGGCGCGACGCGGGCTGCAGCATGTGCATCGGCATGAACGCCGACGTCCTGCCGCCCCACGAGCGCAGCGCCAGCACCTCCAACCGCAACTTCGAAGGCCGCCAGGGCAAAGACAGCCGCACGCACCTCGTCAGCCCAGTAATGGCCGCAGCCGCCGCCATCGCCGGCCACTTCGTCGACGTCCGCGAATTCGACGTCGCTCACGTGGAATGACTTCTTTGGAGGTGAAACTACAATGGGATGGACTCGTAACCCGAAAAAGATAGCTGGGGTATCGATCTTGTTTACCTCTTTGTTTTTCTATCTCGTCGTGCACTTGGTCTCGGACAAAGTTCCCCATTCCTTTTTGTGGGCCTACTTTATGGCGGGTTTCGTAGCTGTTGTTCTCATCTGGCTGGGTTCGAGAGAAGTCGATATGGACAAGAAGCGCGCCGCCCACGTGGAGTAGACATTGGTAGCGGAGGTTACTCAATGCGGTTTTCGCGAAATCGCAAAACTCTCGTCGGCGGTGCCATTGTGTTGACGGACGCAGTTTACATCCTGACAATTTACGGGACGATGGATCGGATTCCAAAATCAATTGAAGCTTTGCATGTGGTGGCCTTTCTGCTGGGAATGTTTCTGGTGGCGTTCGGAGTCCGCGAGGATCGAAAAACATTGAGGCCTGTGCTATCTAGGACCGCGGCAGACAAGAATTAAGGAGCGAATCGAAAAATGCAACCGTTCATCACGCACTCCGGCCTCGTCGCACCCATGAATCGGGTCAACGTTGACACCGACCAGATGGTGCCGAAGCAATTTCTAAAGGCTCTCACCCGCCAGGGATTTGGACGCACGCTTTTCTATGACTGGCGCTACCTGCCCGGCGAAAAGCCGAATCCGGAGTTTGTGCTGAACTTTCCGCGCTACAAGGGTGCTTCGGTTTTGCTCGCTCGCGCCAACTTCGGCTGCGGCTCCAGCCGCGAACATGCTCCCTGGGCCATCGGCGACTACGGCTTCCGCGTAATCCTAGCCCCCAGCTATGCCGACATCTTCTACAACAACTGCTTCAAGAACGGCATCCTCCCCGCCGAACTCACCGAAGCGCAAATCGAGGAACTCTTCCAGCGCACCGAAAGAGAAGAAGGCTACAAGCTGACCGTGGATCTTCCCACCCAAACGGTAAAAGACAACCACGGCCTAGAATACAAATTCGAAATCGCCCCCTCACGCAAAGAAGTCCTCCTGAAAGGCCTCGACGACATCGGCACTTCCCTCCTCCACGCCGACTCCATCGACAGCTACGAAAAAGCCCACGCCGCCACAGCCACCATGTACGAAACCGTGGACATAAAAAATTATTCCAACGGACGGTAGCCCAACAGCCATAAGCCCTAAGCCATAAGCTTTCTACGCGGCCTTTCGTGCATGGAGTATCTGCTTGGCGTAAAACTTCAAACGTCACTGGCTTAAGGCTTACAGCTTAGCGCTTACAGCTTACGGCTCGCCTTCACCCCTTCTTCCACCACGGCTTAAAATATATCCTCCCCTCAAACACCGGCTCCGGCGCTTCCGGCGCCGTAGGCGCACCCAACAATTCCGCCAACACTATCCCTGCCACCACCAACCCCGCGCCCTTCATCGCCCGCGCCGACAACCGCTCATGCAACACGATGTACGACGTAATCACCGCGAACACCGGCTCCAGCGCAAACAAAATCGCCGCGTGCCCCGGCGAAGTAAACTGCTGGGCCCAAAGCTGCACTGTAAACGCCACCGCCGTCGCAAATACCGCGCAGATCACAATCGCCAGCCACAGCTCCCAGCGCCCGGAAAATCGCGCCGGCTGCCAATGAATCGCCGCCGCCGCGCCCGTCAACGGCCACGCCATCACCGCGCAACCCGCCACCTGAATCAGGCTTAGCGCCCGCACGGAATGCTCCTGCGTGTAGTCCCCCACCAGAATAATGTGCACCGCATAAAATCCAGCGGCGACAAACGTCAGCACGTCGCCGCGATTCAAATACCGCAACCCTTCCGCCGGAACCGTCAAAAAGTACAAACCAATCAACGCCGCAAACGCCCCCACATAAATCCACCTCGTCAGTCGCCGCCCCCAGAAAACCGCCAGCAGCAGCGGCACCAGCACCACGCTCGACCCGGTTACAAATCCCGAATTGCTCGCCGTCGTGTATTGCAACCCCGCCGTCTGAAAGCAGTACCCCGCGAACATGAAAAACGCCAGCCGCATCCCCGCGAAAATTTCCTGCGGCTCGATCCGCGCAATCACCTGCATCTGCAGCAGCGCCATCACCACCGTCGCAATGGTGAAGCGCACCGCCAGAAACAGGAATGCCGAAGACTCATCCAGCGCGTTTTTCACCACAACAAACGTCACGCCCCAGATCAGCGAGCAGAACATCAGCGACAAATCGGCTTTTTTCCGCACGTCCATCCGCATCCCCGTTCCTGCAAACTGCCCCGCCAGTGTATCCGCAATCCCGCCGCAAAAGAGAGCGATGCTCGCCGATTCCCGGCCTTGAACAGTGTTTGCAATCGCATCCCTGCACAACACAACCGCAGCCGTACCCTTGACTTCGCGCCGTTCTCTCTTACTATCTACGCCATGATTACTTCCAGCTTAAGGTCGGCAGGCGTCACTCTCCTGGTTGCCCTGCTATTTCTCGGCTCGCCGCTGCGCTCTTCCGCCGAACACAAGGAAAACTGGACCGAAATCCACTCCACACACTTCACGGTGATATCCAACGCCGGCGAATACGACGGCCGCCGCATCGCCCTGCAGTTTGAGGAAGTGCGCGCCATGTTCGAGCAGCTCTATCCCAAATTAAAGGTGGACTCCGGCAAGCCCACCGTCGTCTTCGCGCTCAAGAACGAGGATTCACTGAAACTCTTGATGCCGTCTTACGGCCAGAACAGCAAGGCCATGCACGTTGCGGGCTTTTACTATCCATCCTACGACAAGAATTTCGCGGTGATCCGTGCCGATGTCAGCGGCACGGGTCCTCTCAGTTTTCACAGCTTGTATCACGAGTACACCCACGCCTTCTTCCGTTATAACTTCCGGGGCCTGCCCCTCTGGCTGGATGAGGGCCTCGCCGAGCTCTATGGCAACACCTCCATCGAAGGAAAAACCGCCAGTGTCGGCCTCCCCAACGAAAACCAGTTGCGCTACCTGCAGAACAAAGAGTTGCTTCCGCTCGACCAGTTGGTCACCATCGATCGCAGTTCCCCGCTCTATAACACCAGCGATCACTCCGGCGTCTTCTATTCTGAATCCTGGGCCCTTGTCCATTACCTCCGTTACTCCGAGGAAGTAAAGCAGCAGGATCTGATCAACAAATTTCTGGCCGCGCTTCACGAAACCGACGACCCCATCGAAGCGGCCAAGCATACCTTCGGCGACCTGAATAAATTCTCTGACAAGCTTCAGGCTTACACTCGGCAGCGCTCCTACCAATACGAACGCGTCTCCCTGCCCGCAAAACTATCCGCAAATGAGTTCACCGCGCGGCCGCTCTCCCAGGCCGAAGGCACCCTGGCGCTGGCGGACTACCTTCTTCGCAGTGGCCACCTGCCAGAAGCACTCGAACGGTTGCATCAGGTCGCAGACCTCGACGCCGCCACTCCCGGATATCACAGCGAAATGGGACACTATCATTTGCTTAAAGCTGACTACACCAACGCCGAGAAAGAGCTGCAGACCGCCATCGCCGCCGACCCGAAAGACGTGTCCGCGCACCTTGACATAGCTTTGCTCTACCTGCGGCGCGACGGATACACCAAGGAGTTCACCCCAAAAATTCGTACGGAACTCGAGACCGTTCTCACCCTTGCACCCGACTTCCCCCCTGCCTTCGCCTTTCTCTCCATCGCCTACGCACAGGAACCCGACAAGGACACCGATAAAGCTCTGAAGGATGCTGTCCGGGCCACCAAACTCGAGCCCGGCAACCTCGCATATTTCATTGACGTCGGCAGAGCCTTACTTGCCGCCCACCGCATTTCAGAGGCGAGCAAGATCGCCGAAGCCGCGAGGAAAGTGGCCACGACGCCCGCCGATCGCAACATGGCCTCCGCTTTCAGCAAGCAGGTTGAATACCGCGTAAGTCACCCGCAGGACACTTCGGACGCGAAGGCATCCAACCTCGACGCACCAGGGTCGGACTCCGCGGCGGCGGAAGCGCCGGCAAAAGTGGTGCACGCCGAAGGTCAAATCACGGAACTCCTCTGCGGCCATCCGCCGGAAGTGATTCTTACGTTGACCAGCGGAGGCAATTCGCTACTCCTGCATGTCGCGGACATTGGGAAAATATCGATTCAGGACGGCACAACGGGAAGTGATTCCACCAAGTCTCCCTGCGCTAAATGGAAAGACCGGCAGGTAAAACTGGATTACCGCGCCGTTCCCGCGGGAATGGCTTCCGGTGAAATCCAGAATATTTCGCTGAACTGACGAAGGAGAAGAGCGCGACCGGCAAGGATTATTTTGCGGCGGACTTGTAAACCGTGCGGCCGCCGACGACGGTCTGCAAAACTTCGGTGTTTAGAATCTCTTTCGGCGTGGCCTTGGTCACGTCCTGCGAAAGAATGATGAAATCAGCGTACTTCCCTACCTTCAGGTCGCCCTTCTTTCCTTCTTCAAATTGCGCGTAGGCGGAGCCGATCGTGTAAGCGCGGATGCAATCGTCCAGAGAGATCTTCTCCTGCGGCTGCCAACCGCCGGCCGGGCCGCCTTCGGGCAACTCGCGCGTGACGCAGGCATAGAGTCCGCGAAAGGGATTGATCGACTCAACGTCATAGTCGGTGCCGAAAGCCAGCCGCGCTCCAGCTTTCTGAATTGAATTCCACGCGTACGCGCCTTTCACGCGATCAGGCCCGAGTCGCTGCTCTGCCCAGCGCATGTCGTTGCTCTGATGCGAAGGCTGCATCGAAGCAATCACATGCAAAGTACCGAACCGCTCAATGTCCTCCGGCGCGACCACCTGCGCGTGCTCCATGCGGTCGCGGCGGTCACGCGCACCATTCACGCGGACCACGGATTCAAACACGTCCAGCGCCACGCGATTGGCACGGTCGCCGATGGCGTGAAATGCCAGTTGAAAACCCAGTTTGTCGCGCTCCAACGCCATCGCCTTCAGCTTTTCCGGCGCAATGGTCATGATTCCACTGGTGTCCGGTTCGTCCGAGTACGGCGCCAGCATCGCGGCAGTGCGCGAACCGAGCGCTCCATCCGTAACCATTTTCAGCGCGCCGGTTTTCAGCCAGGGATCCGTTGTGCCGCCCTCCGAGCGCATGTTCTGCAATTCCGTCACCGGCGCCATGAACGGCAGCCACTCGGTAATACGGACTGTAAGTTTCTTCTCTTCTTTCAGCTGGTGATAGACCAGGAAGTCTTCCCACGCCGAATTATCCTGCGCCGAAGTCACGCCACTGCGCGCCAACTCCTCCAGCACTAGCTCGATCCCGCGGCGGCGCTGCTCATCCGTCGGCTCCGGAATTTTCTGCTCGACAAACTCCATCGCCGAGCCTTCCTTGAACATCCCCGTGGGTTTCCCTTCGGTATCCCGTTCAATTTCCCCGCCCGTGGGATTCTTCGTATCCTCGGTTATCTCGGTGTGTTTCAGCGCCAGAGAATTGGCCACCGCAACGTGTCCCGAAACATGCACCAGGAAGACGGGATTGTTGGGCGAAACTTCGTCCAGGTCCAGGCGATGAGGAAACGTCTTCTCCGGCCAGCGCGTCTGGTCCCAACCCTTGCCGACGATCCATTCCCCCGGCTTGTGTTGAGAAGCGGCGACTCTTACCCTCTGCTGCAGTTCAGCCAGAGAATCAGTACCTTTCAGATCCAGCGTAAGTTTGTCCCGGCCCGCGCCGCCGAGATGCGTGTGCGCATCGTTGAAGCCCGGCATCACGAAGCGTCCCTTCAGCTGCACAATCTCCGCGTCGGAATTGGAGCCGCCGCAATCCAGCATGATGTGCTCGATCGAGCCGATGCAGAAAACCTTGTCGTCGCGCACCGCCAGCGCCGAGGCCCACGGCATCTTCGGATCGTTAGTGTAAATCCGGCCGTGGAGATAATAGGTTGTCTTGCGCGCAGGGTCGCTAGCCTGCGGAAACGCAGGGCGCGCCCCCAGAAAATAAACACCGGCCATTCCCAGGGAGAAGGTAAGAAAGGTCGCTCCCGCTCTCCGCATCATCAGCGCCCCTTGTCCTGCGCCACGCCGGAAACGCCCAGCAGTGTCAGCAGCGCCCGTTGCAAACCAAGTTCGCGCCCCGCGGGCTCGTACCATTCCTGCAAAGAGTGCGCCCCGCCGCCGTTGCCGCCCGCGCCAATCGCGATGGCCTCAATTCCCAGCGACAACGGAATATTCGCGTCGGTCGAAGAGCGCTCTATACGCGACTGGTTCCCCAGGTAATCGTCCGCCGCACGCAGCGACGCCAGCAGCGCTGAATCGGACGCCAATTCCCCTCCCGGCCGGCTGCCAATCACATCAACTTTCCACTCCAGCTTGCCCTTGCTGCGGTCGCGCGCGTTGTCCATCTCATCCTTCACGCCCGCCGCCATGCAATCGCGCAACGCCGTCTCAAGACGCACGAGTTCCTCTTCGCTCTCTGATCTCAAATCCACTTTCAACTTAGCTTCATGAGGAATCGAGTTGACCGAAGTTCCGCCCTCGACTTGTCCGAGGTTGAACGTGGTCCGTGGCGAAACCGGAATCTTCGTATTGATAAAGCGCACCGAGCCGCGCACCAGCGCGTTAATAGGATTCACCATCCCGAAATCGGACCAGCTGTGCCCGCCAGGGCCGTTGATCGTAACTTCCAGCCGCCGCGACGCCAGCGCCT
Source organism: Vulcanimicrobiaceae bacterium (assembly GCA_035484435.1). Taxonomy (GTDB): domain Bacteria; phylum Acidobacteriota; class Terriglobia; order Acidiferrales; family UBA7541; genus Acidiferrum. The sequence goes on from DATHOY010000023.1 coordinate 12,630, forward strand.
TCGTCGTAACGTGATCCGTGCCAGAGCCATCCAGCACAATCACCGCACGCAACTTCGTCCGGTAAGCGTCAATCAGCGCGCGCATCCCGCGCAAATTCCCTTCGCCCTCTTCGCCAACGTTCGCCGCAAACAGAATCGTCCGCTGCGGCTTTAATTTCGCCGCCTGAAGCGCCCGTGCAATCGCCACCAGCGCGGCAAGCCCAGTACCATTGTCCGAAATCCCCGGGGCAACAAGCCGATCGCCTTCGCGCTGCACCTTCACATCGGTATCCGCCGGAAAAACCGTGTCCAGATGCGCGGCAATCAAAATGCACTCTTTGTCGTTCGCACCGCGCAACTCCGCAATCACATTGCCAAGCTTATCGGTTTGAACCGGCAATCCTTCCGCCACAAAAAGCGCCTTCACCGCCGCCGAACGCTTTTCTTCCTGAAAGGAGGGCGCCGGAATTTCCGTCAGCGCCGCCTGCTGCTCGTTGATCCACTTCAGATTCTTCGCAAACCAATCCAGCGCCACGCGCACCTGCGGCTGCTCCGCAAGCGAAAACGAAGTCAGCGGCCGTGCGGCTTGCGAGAGGGCGGAGCGAATCGGCATGACCAAAAGAATAGCGCAAACAGCAGCGCGTTTCACCGTACCAATTGGCACTCGCGCGCGCCAATTCAACTTGCAGGAGAAAACCGGGGACGCGGGATAATTCACGCCGCCATTTTAGCTTGAAGCGGCGCGACTCGTGAAGATTTTCGGTAGCAGACTCTCAGTAGCAGGTCAGTTTCCGACTTGCGCTTATCAAATTCCCGTCTTTTTCGGCGTGCGTAATAGGCTCGAACGGCGATGTAAGTACCAACTGACGCGAGTGTTGGCACGATGACACCCACATCTTTTCCGGCATGAGGCATCAAGAAGAGGAGCAACAGAGAAACGGGTATCGAGAGAAAAACGAACAAGTAACCCCAGCGGCCCCACTCCCCAACACCAAAAAGCATCATCACTGCACCCAGACCGCACACCACAATCAACCCTATGGGGACAGCGTATCCCTTTTCATGATGAATAGAAGTTACTCGGTCTATTAGCACTACGAAAGCAAAGAACATCACAACAAATCCGAAAACGCCAAACGCGACGAAGCGCAACGCAATCCAAACTTTTCCGAGGAAGGTGTTCTTGGCCATAGGTTCACAAGTTCAAGGTGCGGTTCCCGTTTGTGTCCTTTGCAGTATCTTCCCACACAGAGCCGTCTCGCCTACGGGACAGCTTCTCTTTGCGTGGTTGGTAATCGCCTTGAGCGTGTCAGTTGGTAACGTCTCGTCGATGTGGCGGAGCACGAAGCTCTCGAACTTCTTGTCCGACCCGACAAGCTTGGCGAGAATGCCGACGTGCCCCCAATCGCGTGCCAACAAGCGACCAACTGTATCACTGTAGCCCTCGGCAATCGCTCCATCGTCGCAATGGGCAAAGCGAATGAAAGAGCGGTGAAGTGCGTCCCAGTCCTTCAATTGGTCGGCTTCATCAAGTGCCTGTTTCTCTTCCGCCGTTGTGCAGGGCTTCTGTTTTGCGGAGACGCGCAGTGCATTCGCAGAAAGGAAGAAGAAGAAACAGACAACCAAGTACCAAAATGCATTGGCTTTCATGTCCTCAGCTTAGGCCAAAATGCAGTGTCAAGTGAGGGCACAATTTGCTTGAGTGACCAAATCACAATTCGCGTCTTCAAGGTTAGTGCCAGCCAATTTAGCCGACTGTAAAATAACCCAAAGCCAGATTTCAGATCATTGCGAGCAGACGCGGTTACGCTGGCGCGCTGGATGAGGGGCACAATGCCAGCAATTCCTGTTCGGTCAGCACACGCGAGGATTGCTTGGCGGCGTCGAAGATGCGATTGACCGCTTCTTCGGTGGCCGGAATGTTGTGGCGAGAGAGCCAGTAGAGCACGTTGGACTTCCCGCTCATCGGACCGATTTCGACCACTTGTTCCAGGCCGAAGAGATGCGCCGGAACGCCGCTGTAAACCGCGTCGGCGAGATCGCGGTCGCCGGTCTTCAGGGCCTTGATAATCGCGGCAGCATGAACTCCCGTGGCCGTGCGAAACGCGTCTTTACCAAAGACAGGATAGTTCGGCGGAATGACCGTGTGCGTCGCCTTCGCCACTTTTTCGCAATACGCCCGCAGCGAGCTCAAATCGTTTTCAATCAAGCCCATCAAGCGGAGATTCACCAGCAACAGCTCCATCGGCGTATTGCCGACGCGTTCGCCAAGCGACAACGCCACGCCATGCACCTGATCCGCACCCGCCGCAACAGCCGCCAACGAATTGGCGATATCGAGCCCGCGGTCGCGGTGCCCGTGCCAATCCACGCGAATCTTCTCACCGCAAGGCTTCACCACATTCTCCATCACAAATTTCACCAAGTTATACGCGCCCTGCGGTGTCGCATGCCCAACGGTATCGCACAACACAATCGCCCGCGCCCCGCAGCGAATCGCCGTCGTATATAGCCGCTTCACCGTCTCAGGATCGGTCCGCACAGTGTCTTCCGTCACGTACATGCAAGGCAGTCCCTGCGCAACGGCAAACTTCACCGCCGCTTCCGTGGTGCGCTCCAGATGATCCACGGTCCAGTCTTCCACCAACCGGCGAATCGGACTGGAACCAAGAAACGTTGCCGCCTCGATCGCAATACCCACCCGTTGCGAAATCTCCGCGATCGGCCGGATATCCGCCTCAATCGTCCGCGCCGCGCAATTCGGCTTGATCCGCATGCGATTCGTCGCGATCTCTCGCGCCAGCGCTTCCGTATGCTGCAGCGCGCGAGGCCCCGCTCCCGGCAGCCCGATGTTAACCGAATCGATCTGCAGCGATTCCATCAAATGCAAAATTTCAATTTTCTCTTCAATGGTCGGATCTTGAATCGAGGGATTCTGCAACCCGTCGCGCAACGTCTCATCGTTCAACAGCACGCGCGTCCCCGGCGCAATGCTCATCGGCCCAACTGAATTCCAATCATGAATCCATTCGTTGTGATTCACGGCTGAAGGGTCTCCCTGCACTTCCCAATAACGAAGGGTATAGCTGTCTTTCGCTCCCGCATCTCTACTTCAAACCGTGATTCCGAAACATCGTCTTCATCGCCGCCCGCGCGTTACGCAACCGCGCCACAATCCCGCCGCCAAACTCAAACTTCAAAAACGCATCCGCGGCCTTCTCCAAATCACCGCCGTAGCGATACCACCACGGCTTCTCCATCCGCGGCAGCCGGTCCACATCCACGTATTTAACATGCACCATTTCCTGGAAGCCCGCTCTGCCGTGCGTTCGTCCCCAACCGCTCAAGCCGCACCCGCCATGCGGCGCCTCGGCAATCGCAAATCCACTAATAAGGTCGTTCACCATCACGGTTCCCGCCCGCAGCCTCTGCGCAATTCTCTTCCCGCCCGTCACGTCGCCCGTCCACACGCTGGCCGAAAGCGCGAACTCCGATTCGTTCGCCAACGCCACAGCTTCCTCCGCGTCACGCACCACGCGAATCGCCATAATCGGCCCAAACGTCTCGTCCTGAAATAGCTTCATCGAAGAATCCACACCGGTGATCACCGTCGGCTCAAAAAAATTCGGCCCCAAATCCGGCCGCGGCCGCCCACCGCTCAAAACCTGCGCCCCGCGTTTCACCGCGTCCGCCAGCAACTCGCTCATCCGCTGCACATGCTGCGGCCGGATTAGCGGGCCGACATCCGTGCCGGAATCGCTGCCCACGCCCAGGCGCAGCTTCTGCGTCTTCTCCACGCATTTCTGAATGAACGCATCGCTGACCGATTGCTGCACAAAAAGCCGCTCGACCGAAAGGCAGACTTGCCCGCAGTTCGTATAGCTGCCCCAAACCGCCGCGCTCGATGCGACCTCCAGGTCGGCATCGGCCAACACCAGCATCGCGTCTTTCCCGCCCAGTTCCAGCACGCTCGGAATAAGCAGCGGCGCGCAAGCTTCGGCCACGTGCCGCCCCGTAAAAACGCTCCCCGTGAAAAACACCTTGTCCGGCCGCGCATCTATCAGCGCCTGCCCCACTTCCCCACCGCCCTGCACAATCGTGACCAGGTCGGCCGGGAATCCGGCATCTCGAAAAAGTTTCCCGATCAACTCGCCGCATTCCGGCGTAAAGTCGCTGGTCTTGCACAGCACCGCGTTCCCCGCAACCACCGCCGCAATGATTTGCCCCATCGGAATCGCCAGCGGATAGTTCCACGAACTGATAATCGCCACCACTCCCAGCGGTTCGTAAAACAGTTTTCCAGATTTGGCCTTCGCGGCCAGGCTGTGATGCGCCACTGACTCCGGCTTCAGCAACGAACCGCCGTGCTTCGCGAAATAATCCGCCGAATCCAGCGAAACAAACACATCCGCAAACTTGGCCTCCGCCCGTGGCTTCCCCGATTCGCGCACCACCGCGTCGGTCAGCAAATCTCGCGCTTCCAGAATTTTTGTTTTCAAGACGGCGACCTGCGCACAGCGTTCTGCCACAGGCCGTTTGGCCCACGCTTGCTGCGCCTCGCAGGCCCTCGCGAGCAATTGAGGCACAGCCAGGGGCGATGTTCGTTCAAACGATTGCATAACCTTGCCAGTCGCGGGATCAATCGAAGGCAAAGTATCCAACAAGGAAGAAGTTGCGGCCATGGGTGTGATTCTACCTTGCCGAATCATGCTTGTGTAGGGCCCGTCATCCGAGGCGGGCCGCTCTCACCCCGGGAACGCCAATCTCCCGATTGGCGAGTCTGTCAGAAGGCCATTCTGGAGAATGGCCTTCCCAGGTTCGATGCAATCTAGCCAACCCGATAAGGCTCGTCGTGCTCCACCATCACCATAAACAATCCCTGCGGCGGCACGGTCGGCCCCGATTTCGATCGATCCTTCAACTCATACAATTGGTCGATATAGTCCGGCGCGAACTTCCCCCGTCCCACTTCCAGCAGCGCCCCCACCATCTTCCGCACCATGTACCGCAAAAACGACCGCCCATGCACCGTGAACCAAAGCTCCTCGCTGTCGTCCGTCCGCTTCAGTTCCGCAGAAAAAATCTCCCGCTGCATGTTGCGCTCTTTGTCGTCGTCCTCGGAACCCGTCGAAGCCGCAAACGAAGTGAAATCGTGCATGCCCACAAACCGCGACGCCGCGTCCCGCATCGCCTCTTCATCCAGCGGAAACGGATAGTGCAGCACGTACCGCCAAAGCATCGGCGGCACCACCTTCCCTCGATAAATCCGGTACCGGTAAATCTTCCCCTTCGCCGACCAGCGCGCGCTGAAATCCGGCCCGGTCTCCTCCACAGCCACAATTCGAATGCTAGGCGGCAGCAAAGCATTCAGCGCGCGATGAAACTCCAGAGCCGAGAGTGCCGACTGCGTCTTGAAGCTTCCCACCTGCCCAAGCGCATGCACACCGGCATCCGTGCGCCCCGCGCCGAGCAATTGCGATTCCTCCTGCGTCAACCGCCGCAGCACAGACACAATCTCGCCCTGCACGGTCGGCTTACTCTTCTGAATCTGCCAGCCGTGAAAATCCGTTCCGTCGTAGGCAATCGTGAGTTTGAAATAACGCATGCAGGGATCGGCCCGGCGACCCTAGGAGGCGGACCGCGCGTAACGGCTGCCCGGCTTCACAGCCACCGTGCCTTGCCGACAAAGAGGACAATCATCCGGCTCATAACTTTCAATCAGCAATTCAATCAATGCATTCGATTCCACCGGAAACTCAATCTTCCCGCCGCTGCGATCAATGAGCGCGCCCGCCGCCACCACGCGCCCGCCGGCCTCTTCCACCACGCTGATCGCTTCCTGCGTCGATCCGCCGGTAGTCCAAACATCCTCCACCACCAAGACATGCGTATCCGGCTTCAGCGCAAATCCCCGCCGCAGGCACATCACTCCGCCGGCATCCCGCTCCACAAACATCGCCGGTACCCCGCCGCCGATCGCATCGCCATGCGATGGCAGCGCCCGCGCCACTTCCTGCCCGATAATCACCCCGCCCAGCGCCGGGGAGACCACCGCATCAATCCGCGCATCCGAGAACAAAGCGGCCAGCGCCTGCCCCAGCTTTTCCGCAAACCGCGGGTACTGCAGCACCAGCGCGCACTGCACATACGTGCCGCTATGGAGGCCACTCGACAGCTCAAAGTGCCCGTGGCGCACCGCTCCCGCCTTCTCAAACAGCTTCATCAGCTCGTCGCGCCCGAACATAGCCCCGCTAACCGCGGCAACTCCTAAACGTCGAAATGTCAGCAGCCTAGCCTCCATGCAACGCGTTGTCAAGGAATGAGGGCCCCTGTTAGACTTCGAAGCCAGACCCAGGCCGGTGGGCGCGCTGTGGACGCTCCGCCAAGCTGCATCCCGGATGAAACAAATTGCCCTCTTGCATCGTTTTACAAAGAGAAGCCTTTTAACGGGTTGGTTTGCCAAGAATTCAGCATTGCCACTTTTCAGAGGTGAGGAACTCTTATGAAGAAGCTGTCCCTGAAGTCCCTGCTTTCGGCCGTTCTGGCAGGCATTCTTGCGGGAGCACCCGCCTCTCCGGTGCTCGCCCAGGATCCCGCGCCGGCGCCTGCCTCCAAGCAGGCCAGTCTGCAAGGTGGCGTGCCCATTTCCCTGGGCCTGAACAAATTTCACTATACGAACTCTCCCGGGCTCTGGCCAAACATTACGGCCCCGTACAAAACCTGGTACGTCAACCCGGGTGCGCTTAGCAACTCGCCTCGGCTCGAGCAATTGATCCAGTCCGGCAAGATGAATCTGAGCTTGCAGGACGCCATCGCCCTCGCCCTGGAAAACAGCATGGATATCGTCGTCCAGCGTTACAACCCCTGGATGGCCGACACCAGCATCCTTAAAACAAAAGCCGGAGGCTTCGGCTTCGGCGTTCCTAACAGTTTGTCTGCCGGGTCGACAGCGAACTTGCCTTCCCTTTTCTTCGATCCATACCTCACGCAAAATATTTCCATCACCAGCGGCCTGATCCCCGTGAATAACCCGCTCACCTCTGGTACGGGCGCGGCCGGTGTCTCCACTCTGGGAGTCCACAACAGCATCTTCAACACGGGGTTTTCTCAGGGATTTTCCACCGGCACCACCCTCAACGTCTTCTGGGACAACACCCGCTCCTCTTCCACTTCCGCTTTCAACCTTTTCGATCCCGCGGTGCAATCCTCCATCGGCGTCAGTTTCTCCCAACAGCTCCTGCAAGGAGTGGGGCGCGACGTCACCCGCCGCAACATTCTCATCGCCGAAAACAATCGCAAGATCGCCGATCTCGCCTTCGCGCAGCAGGCCATCACCACTGTTACCAATACCATCACCGCCTATTGGGAACTGGTTTACGCGCGCGCAAATGTGAAGGTGCAGGAGCAGGCCGTGACCGTTTCCCAAAAGCTTTACAACGACAACAAGAAACAGCTCGAGATCGGTACCATGGCACCGCTCGACGTCACCCGCGCCGAGTCCGAATTGGCCACCGACACGCAGAACCTCATCGTCGCGCAGACTGTCCAGCTTCAGGACGAGTTGGTGCTCAAGAACTTCATCTCCAAGGATCCCACCGCGTCCAATCTGATTGACGTGGAGATCGTTCCGACCGACAAACCGGACGCACCGCAATCGATTCAGCTCGCGCCCTTCGCCGACGCGGTGAAGGAAGCCTTCGTAAATCGTCCGGATGTCCAGGAGCAAATCCTGAACCTGAAGAATGGCGAGATCGACGTCAAGGCCACGAAGAACGCGTTGCTGCCCCTGGCCACACTTACCGGAACCTATTCCAGCACCGGCCTCGCCGGCAATTCAATTACTGCCACGACGCCCCCGGTCGTAACCAAATCGGGTCTCTCCGACAGCTTGAGCCAGGTCTTTCACAACCGCTTCCCCGAATACTCGGTCGGCGTCAATCTCACGCTTCCCCTTCGCAATCGATCAGCCCAGGCGGACAGCGTCCACGCCCAGCTCACGCAACGCCAGTTGGAAGCCCAGATGCAACAGATCAAGAACAGCGCCGTGCTCGACGTCCGCAACACTTCTATCGCCCTTGAACAAGGCCGCGCCCAGGTGCAAGCCGCCAGCAAGGCTCGCGAACTGCAACAACAGACGTTTGACGCCGAGGACAAGAAGTATCGCCTGGGCGCTTCTACCGTCTATAACGTGATTCTGACCCAGCGCGACCTGATCACGGCGCAGGGCACCGAACTTCGCGCGCTGGCGAACTTGGCCGAAGCCAAGGCCAACTACGAACGCGCCCTCGGCCGTACCCTGCAGATCAACAGCGTTACCATCGCCGGCGCCAAACAGGGCGACATCGAACGCGACACCCAGATTCCCGGTACCCTAAACGGCCAGGTCGTAGGCGCCGACCAACTCTTCAAGGAACTCGACGACAAAAGCAAATCCGGCAACCGCTAGTTTTACATCACCCAAACTTGTCATCCCGCGCCCGCATCCTCTGCGGGTGAGGGATCTGCTTTTCCCCTGCTCACCCATTTGTGCTGGCCGACCTTTAGGTCGGTGCACGCAACTCACTGCCGCTCCGCCTTCTGCTATCATTGCCCATCTTTTTGAGGCCGCCGTGGTATCGGACAACGAACCTCTCGCTTTCAGCGAATCGCCGCCGCTTCCAGCCGCAGACCAACCCGCGGTTCCCGCTTCACGCACTCAAACCGATTTTGCTCTTCTCGCCTCTCTTGCCACCGCCACCCTCCTCCTTCATCTTCTCACCGCCTCCCGCTACGGTTTCAATCGCGACGAACTCTCCATCCTCGAAGACGCTCGCCACCTCGCCTGGGGCTATGTTGCCTACCCGCCGCTAACGCCGTTCTTTGGACGACTCGCCCTCTCATTATTCGGCACCTCGTTGATCGGCTTCCGCTTCTTCAGCGCACTGCTGCAAGCCGTCACGATTGTGCTCACGGGCTCGATGGCCAAAGACATGGGCGGCAGGCGCGCCGCGCAACTTGCCGCCGCCTCGGCTTCGATTCCCTTCTCTCTCGGCGTCGGCGCACTCCTGCAATACACATCGCTCGACTATTTTTTCTGGGTTCTCACCGCGTTCTTTGTTGTCCGCCTCCTGAAGGCGGCCGACCCTCGCTACTTTCTCGCCATCGGCGGGTCGATGGGTCTGGGCATGCTCGCCAAATACACGATGCTGTTCTTCGCCGCGGGAGTTGTTGCGGGAATTTTACTCTCGGATGCCCGAAAATATTTCCGCACCATCTGGCCGTGGCTTGGTCTGCTGATTTCGCTTTTACTCGTCGCGCCCAATTTCCTGTGGCAGGCGCAGCATCATTTTGTTGCCTGGGACTTCCTGCGCTTCCTCCATCACCGCGATGTTGCCGAAGGCCTGACGCAATCCTTCCTGGCGGACCAGTTCGAAATGACGCTGCTCTCGTCTCCGTTGTGGATCGCAGGACTCTGCTTTTGCCTCTTTACGCGCGAAGGAAAACGAGTCCGTGCTCTCTCTTGGATGTATATCGTCCCGTTCACCATTTTCCTGGTGGCCAAAGGCCGCGGCTACTACCTGATGCCCGCCTACGCCGTGTTATATGCAGCCGGCGCCGTCTGGGGTGAACGTTGGCTCTCTAACCTGCCCCCCCGCCAGCAAAGGCCGATCTGGGCCACGGTCATCACTGCCCTCACGATAAGCATCCTGGGCGCCGCAGCAGTCGGGTTGCCGCTAGCCCCAATCCCTTCCGCGTGGTTCCGCGCCGCCGACGCGATGAACATCACCCTGCGCGACGAAATTGGTTGGCAGGATCTAATCTCGACGCTTGCACAGCTTCGCGACTCGCTGCCAGTCGAATCACGCGCGCATCTCGGCATCCTCGCTGAAAATTACGGCGAAGTCGGCGCCATCAATCTCTACGGCCCCAGCCGAGGTCTCCCACTCGCCATCAGCGGCGTCAACTCTTCCTGGGAGCGCGGCTACGGCGATCCGCCCCCGCAAATTCTCATCATCGTCGGTTTTCCGCGCGCTTTCGTCGAATCCAACTTCGACTCCTGCCGCCTCGCCGCCCAAAACACAAACTCCCTCGGCATCGCCAACGAAGAAACCACCGAACGCCGCGACATTTTACTCTGCGGCCCCCCCAAAGCCGGCTGGCCCCAGTTCTGGCGAACTTTCCAGTATTTCGCCTAGTGGCACGGCGATTCCTCGCTGTGCTCCTTATTTTGTAGTGGCCGACCTTCAGGTCGGTGCTTTCACGCGCAAAAAGCAGATCCCTCAGAACCAGATAGTGCGCCTGAGAAATGAATGTATCCAAGTGCCTCTGCTGGCGAGCGTCTACGCCGTCGCGCTCAGCTTCTGCCCCTTGAAGAACGCCAGCAAATCCGCATTAATCACATCCGCGTGCGTCGCAGGCATCCCGTGCGGATATCCCGGATACACTCTCAGCGTCGAATGCTTCAGCAACTTCGCCGAAAGCGGCCCCGCCGCCACGATGGGCACAATCTGATCGTCATCGCCATGCATCACCAGCACCGGAATGTCGATCTTCTTCAGATCTTCCGTGTGATCGGTTTCCGAAAACACCCGGATGCAGTCATAGTGACCCTTCACGCTTCCCAACATTCCCTGCAGCCACCAGTGCTCCCGGATGCCTTCCGAAATCTTCGCGCCCGGACGGTTGTACCCGTAAAACGGCATCGTGATGTCTTTGTAAAACTGCGCCCGGTTCGCCGCCAGTGCCGCGCGCAGCCCGTCGAACACTTCGATCGGTGTTCCCGTCGGATTCTTTTCTGTCTTCAGCATCAGCGGCGGGATCGCGCTGATTAGCACCGCTTTCGCAACGCGCTTTGTGCCGTGGCGGCCCAGGTACCGCGCCACTTCGCCTCCACCCGTCGAATGCCCCACCATGATCGCTTCCTTCAGGTCGAGCTTCTCGAACAACTGCGCCAGATCGTCGGCATAAGTGTTCATGTCGTTGCCGTCCCACGTCTGGTCGGAGCGCCCGTGCCCTCGCCGGTCGTGCGCAATCACCCGATATCCCAGTTGCCCGAAGTGCAGCATCTGGCCGTCCCAGTCGTCTCCGCTCAGCGGCCAGCCGTGGCTGAAAACGATGGGCTGCCCTTTGCCCCAATCCTTGTAAAAAATCTGCGTTCCGTCTTTGGTCGTGAATGTCGGCATTGACTGTCTCCTTGCATTTCGTTTGCGTGCGCGGCTTCCTGCCGCAGGGCGGCTCTTCGCCTTTGATGTTGGGCCGATGATAGTGGCCATAAATTGCCTTTGGGCGAACGCAGCCGGAGCGCCCCGGGCCAAATAATAAAAATACAAATCACCGCCGGAGGATTATACTTGCCCAAACTGCGCCCTATGCACGATTGACGCGTTGAGTCGCTTAGGGAGACCCGTCTATGAAACTCGCGCTCGCCTGTGTCTTTGTGTGTTCCGCTCTGGTTTTGCCGTTGCAATGCCATTCTCAGGAGCCCGCCAAGCCCGCCGAAGAAAAACCCGCTGCTGAAGAAAAGCCCCCTGCCGAAGCCAAGGCCGGCACCGAGGCCGCAAAGAAGGACAATCCCGTGAAGTCATCGCCCACTTCCCTCGCTTCAGGCAAAAAGAAATACGGCCAGGATTGCGCCATGTGCCACGGCAAAGAAGGCGCAGGCGACGGCGACCTCGCCGAAGACATGAAATTGAAGCTCAAGGATTTGCGCGACGCCGATGCGTTGAAGAACCTGAATGACGGCGACATCTACAACCTCATTAACAACGGCAAGGGCAAAATGATGGGCGAAGAAGGCCGCCTGAAACCTGACGAAATCTGGGACGTAGTCAATTTTGTCCGCTCCCTCGCCAAGAAATAGCGGCCACCTCCAGGTGGCCAAACCCACCCTGACGAAGGAAGGGTGGACACGAAGCAGGTGCTCCCCAACCATCCGCCACGTCCCCGCCGCATCCGCTTTCACCCGCTTCGTTATCTTCGTCCCCTTTCCACCGAGTTACCTCTCTCTTCCTCCTCTCCTTGCTCCCCGCGACCCTTTCCCATAGCATTAGTTTATGGCGAGGTCTGTATATTCAGTCGCTTATATTGTGATCCCGGGAGCGCCTATTCATGAATGATCCGGCCAATCCGAAAAAGACGGGCAGCGCCGTAAAATCACCCTCGAAGCTACAAGCCTGGGAAGAAAATACTCTTAGCCCCACACTCGAAAAAAGCCCCGAGCGTCAGAAAGAATTCACCACCGTCTCCAGTTACCCCATTCGCCGCCTGTACACGGAAGAGGATCTCGCGGGATGGGATCCGGCGCGCGACCTCGGCAATCCCGGCGAGCCTCCCTACACTCGTGGCATCCACGCCACTATGCATCGCGGCCGCCTCTGGACCATGCGCCAGTTCGCCGGCTTTGGCACCGCCGAAGACACCAACCAGCGCTTCCGCTATCTCCTCTCGCAGGGCCAAACCGGCCTTTCCACCGCGTTCGATCTCCCCACCTTGATGGGCTACGACTCCGACCATGCCCTCTCCGAAGGCGAAGTCGGCAAATGCGGGGTCGCCATAAGCTCGCTTGCCGACATGGAAGTCCTTTTCGACCAGATCCCCCTCGCCGACGTCACCACATCAATGACTATCAACTCTCCGGCGGCGGTGATCTGGGCGATGTATCTCGCGGTCGCCGAAAAGCAAGGCGCCGACTGGAAGAAAATCTCCGGCACGCTGCAGAACGACATCCTGAAGGAATACATAGCGCAAAAGGAATACATCTATCCGCCCGAGCCTTCCATGCGCCTGGTGATCGACACGTTCGAATTCGGCATGAAGCACACGCCGAAGTTCAACGTCATCTCCATCAGCGGCTACCACATCCGCGAAGCCGGCTCCACCGCCATCCAGGAACTTGCCTTCACCCTGCGCGACGGCATGGAGTACGTCGAATGGGCCATGCGTCGCGGCCTTCCCGTGGACGAGTTCACCCCGCAACTCTCTTTCTTCTTCAACGCCCACAACGACTTCTTCGAAGAAATCGCCAAGTATCGCGCCGCGCGCCGCATCTGGCACAAAGCCATGAAGGAACGGTACAAATCCGTCAGCCCGCGAAGCTGGGCGCTGCGTTTCCACACGCAAACGGCAGGCTGTTCCCTGACCGCTCAGCAGCCAATGAACAACGTCGTCCGCACCGCAATTCAGGCGCTAGCCGGCGTTCTCGGCGGCACCCAATCCCTGCACACTAACTCGCTCGACGAAGCCTGGGCACTGCCAACCGAACACGCCGCCACAATCGCTCTGCGCACCCAGCAAATCATCGCCCACGAAACCGGCGTCACTAACACGGTCGACCCGCTAGGCGGCTCTTATTTTGTGGAAACCCTCACCAACGAAGTCGAAGCCGGCGCCTGGGACTACATCCGCCGTATCGACGCCATGGGCGGCATGGTCGCCGCCATCGAAAAGAGCTACCCGCAGCGCGAAATCGCCGAAGCCTCCTACCGCTACCAAATGGCAATCGACAAAAAGGAAAAAATTATCGTCGGCGTAAACGATTACGTCACGCCTCAACAGCCGATGGATCTCCTGCAAATCGACGAAACCGTAGCCCACCGCCAAGCCGAACGCCTCAGCAAACTCCGCGCCGATCGCTCCTCCTCCGAAGTCGACCGCCGCTTGAACGCCCTCCGCAAAGCCTCCCACGGCTCCGAAAACCTTATGCCCTTCATCTACGACGCCGTAAAATCCTACGCCACCCTCGGCGAAATCTGCGAAGCCATGCGAACCGTCTTCGGCGCCTACGAAGAAGTCGCCATCACCTGAACCCCCTCTCTTCCTCTACCTTTCTTCCTCTGCGATCCTTTGCGTACTCTGTGCCTCTGCGTTATCCTTACTCTTCCATGAACGATAAGTTACTAACCCATACAATCATCGGGGCAGCGATTGACATCCACCGCTCCCTAGGCCCAGGGCTATTGGAGGCGGTCTACGAAGAATGCCTAGCCAGAGAATTCATCCTGAGAGGAATTCCTTTCGAGCGCCAGAAGCCTGTCCCTCTGGTATACAAGGACCTGAAATTGGAATGCGGCTATCGTCTCGACTTCTTGGTTCACCATCGCATCGTCGTCGAAATCAAATCGATCGAGACTCTCGCCCCAATCCACGATTCGGTCATGCTAACGTACCTTCGGCTGGCGGAAGCTCCTATTGGTTTGCTTATAAACTTCAATGTCCCAATTTTGCGCGACGGCATTAAGCGTTTTGTATGGCATTATCAAGATGCAGAAACGGACAACGCAGAGGCGCAGAGGTTCGCAGAGGCGCGCAGAGAAGACTAGGAGATTGAGTCACGCAATGCCAGAGAAGAAAATTAGAGTATTGATTGCCAAGCCCGGCCTCGATGGCCACGACCGCGGCGCCAAAATCATCGCCCGCGCCCTCCGCGATGCCGGCATGGAAGTCATCTACACCGGCCTCCGCCAGACCCCGGAGATGATCGCCTCCGCCGCCGTCCAGGAAGACGTCGACGTCATCGGCCTCTCCATCCTTTCCGGCGCCCACAACACTCTTTGCCCCCAACTCATGAAACTCCTCCACGAAAAAGGCATGGACGACGTCACTGTCCTAGTCGGCGGCATCATTCCCGGCCCCGACATCCCCGCCCTCAAAAAATCCGGCATAGCCGAAATTTTCCTCCCCGGCACATCCACCCAGGACATCATCGACTTCATCCACAAGCGCCACGTCCACCTATAACTCTGTAGCTCACCCCTTAAGGGGTGAGGCCTTTCCCTACCCATCCCGCGAATCCACCGCAATTCCCAATTCTCTCTCGAGCCTACTCGTCTCCGTTCGCTCTGCGGCCACTCTGTTACCTCTGTGGTAAGCCTTTCTCTTTTCCGCGCACTCGCACAAACCACCAATCCTCCGTATACTGATTCCGCTGCCATCACTCCCTCTGCGAGGTCGTCGCGTGTCCTCTTCGGTCTTGAAATCCTCCATCGACGCAAAATCCCCCGATTTCCAAAAGAACTCCCAGCGCATGGTGGAACTCCTCACCTCCATCAAGAACGAAGAAGAAAAAATCCGTCAAGCCGGGGGCCCCAAAGCCATCGAATCCCAGCACAAAAAGAACCGCCTCACCGCCCGCGAACGCGTAAACGCCCTCATCGATCCCGGCACCCACTTCTTCGAATTCGCCATCTACGCCGCCCACGAAATGTACGAAGAATGGGGCGGCGCCCCCTCCGCCGGCACCGTCACCGGCCTCGCCCGCGTTTCCGGACGCCTATTCATGGTCATCGCCAACGACGCCACCGTAAAAGCCGGCGCCTTTTTCCCGATGACCGCGAAAAAAGTAATCCGCGCGCAAAACATCGCCATCGAAAATCGCATCCCGACAATTTATTTAGTCGACTCTGCTGGCGTCTTTCTCCCGCTCCAGGAAGACGTTTTCCCTGACACCGACGATTTCGGCCGCGTCTTCCGAAACAACGCCGTCATGAGCGCCATGGGCATTCCCCAAATCACCGCCATCATGGGCATGTGCGTAGCCGGCGGCGCCTATCTCCCGGTGATGTGCGACCACATCTTGATGACCGAAGGCTCTGGCCTTTTCCTAGCCGGCCCTGCGCTGGTGCAAGCCGCCATCGGCCAGAAAACCTCCGCCGAAGATCTCGGCGGCGCCAAAATGCACTCCCAGATCAGCGGCACCGTGGATTTCCGCGAGCCAGACGACGAATCCTGCCTGAAACGCATTCGCGCCCTGGTGGACAAAATGGGCGCGCCGAACCCGCCGATCTTCAGCCACTCTCGCCTCAAAGAGCCTTTGTACTCGATCAACGAATTGTACGGAATATTTTCCAGCAATCCCGCCAAGCAATACGACATGCGCGAAATCATCGCCCGCCTCGTTGACGGCAGCGAGTTCGAGGAATACCGCGCCGAATACGGCGAAACCCTCCTCTGCGGCTACGCCCGCATCGGCGGCTGGGCCGTTGGCATCGTCGCCAACCAAAAGAAACACATCACCACCAACGCCCCACACTCCGATCAGAAGCGCATCGAATTCGGCGGCGTGATTTACACCGAATCTGCGGAAAAATCCGCCCGCTTTATCATGGATTGCAACCAGAACCGCATCCCGCTGATTTTTCTTCACGACGTCAACGGCTTCATGGTCGGCAAAGACGCCGAATGGAGCGGCATCATCCGCGCCGGCGCCAAAATGGTCAACGCCGTCGCCAACAGCGTCGTTCCCAAAATTACCGTCATCCTCGGCGGCAGCTTCGGCGCCGGAAACTACGCCATGTGCGGCAAAGCCTACGACCCGCGCTTCATGTTCGCCTGGCCCACCGCAAAATTCGCAGTAATGAGCGGTGACGCCGCAGCCAACACCCTCGCCGAAATCAAACTGAAGCAACTCGAACGCGAAGGCAAAAAGGTCGATGAGAATGCCAAGAAAGAACTGCTCGACTCCGTCAAATCCACCTACGACCACCAGACCGACCCGCGCTACGCCGCCGCCCGCCTCTGGCTCGACGCCATCATCGATCCCGCCCACACCCGCGACGCCCTCATCTGGGCCCTCAACGCCGCCTCGCTCAACACGCATCTCCCCGAATTCAAAACCGGCGTTTTACAAACATGATCCGGCTTCACACAAGGATCTGCTTTACTGCACAGCCTT
>DATHOY010000024.1:0-42530 GCA_035484435.1 Vulcanimicrobiaceae bacterium
GGTGATGTGCCAGCCGCGCGTTTTCAGTTCGGGTACCGCATTTTCCATCACCACGGGTATTCCAGCGAAGGACAACATTTCCTCGTCGTTGTGATTGTCGCCGATGGCCAGGATTTCCTGCCGGGCGATGCCGCGCAGGGCGGCCCATTCGGCGAGCGCCACTCCTTTGGATACGCGCGGGTTGAGCACGTCAATCATAGAGAAATTCCTGCTCTCATAGGCGGTCACAGCCAGCGAGAATTCGCCTGAGTATTCGACGCTGCGAAGGGCTTGTTCGGCTGCCCGCATAGGTTCGACGGAGCCGGAAAGCATGATCTGGATGGGGTCTTCGGTGAGGCAGGATTCGAGAGGTTTTGCTTCCCCGAGAAAGGGTTTGTTCCATTTGTAGTAGGCGCCACGGATGCCGTCTTCCAGGTCGATCTTTTCCAGCATGACTTGATTGGCGAGGGGGCGGTCGAAGACGACGGAGGCGGCGTCGCGCCAGGGATGCGTGGCTTGGAGGACGCGAAGCGCGGTTTCGCGGGGCAGGAGATGGCGGACGAGGGTTTTGCCGTCTTTGGTGCGGAGGAGCGCGCCGTTGTTGACGATCATGGTGAGCGGGGAGTCGATTTGCTGCGCGACGGGGAGGGCGAAGTCGTAGCGGCGGCCGGTGACGAGGGCGACTTCGATGCCGCGGCGAGTGGCTTCGGCGATGGCGGCGCGGTTGCGCTCGGAGACAGTGAAGCGGCTGCTGAGGAGCGTACCGTCAATGTCGAGCGCGATGAGTTGGACGGGCATGTTTCTATTGTAGCTTAGCGGGCCGAGACATCAGCGATTTCGAAAAGCAGATCCCTCACCCGCAAACTGCGCGGGTTCGGGATGACCGACCTAAAGGTCGGCCACTACAGGTGTGGGATGGCAGTTGCGTGGAGTTTCGCCAGCGTGTCGGCGAAAACGCGTGTGTTAGACTTTTTTGCATGGGTACTCACCGGCTGTATTACGACGATGCTTATTTGCAGAATTTTGAGGCGCGGGCGCTGAGCTGCGCTCCTGCGGAGCCGGTGAAGGGAGCTTCGGGGATGCAGCCGGCTTGGGAGGTTTTGCTGGACCAGACGGCGTTTTACCCTTCATCGGGAGGGCAGCCAAACGATTTGGGGTTGCTGGGAGAGGCGGTGGTGCTGGACGTGCGCGACGAAGGGGAGGAGATTGCGCACATCGTGGATCGTGAGGTGGCGAACGGTGGGGTGAAGGGGTGCGTGAACTGGCCGCGGAGGTTTGACCACATGCAGCAGCATACTGGGCAGCATCTGCTTTCGGCGATGTTTCAGGAGCGGTTTGGATTGCCAACTGTGTCGTTTCATTTGGGCGAAGAGATTTGCACGATTGATTTGCACGGCGGGGAGCTTTCGCGGGACCAGCTGATCGGGGCGCAGCGCGCGGCGAACAAGGTGATTTTTGAGGATCGGCTGATCGGCGTGCGCTATGGAACGCGCGAGCAATTGGCGGGGCTTGGCGCGCGGAAAGAAGTGGAGCGCGAGGGGCTGCTGCGGGCGATCGAGATTGAGGGAGCGGATTTGCAGCCGTGCGGCGGCACGCATGTGAAGTCTACGGGGCAGATCGGAATGATTTTGGTGCGGGGCTGCAACAAGGTGAGGCAGGACTGGAGGGTGGAGTTCGTTTGCGGGAGGCGGGCGGAGCAGGTGGCTACGGAGGATTTTGAGCGGGAGCGAGTGCTGATGAAGTCGCTCGGCTGCGCGCTGGGAGAGCTACCGGCGGCTATGGAACGATTGGCGGCGGAACGCGATGCGAACTTTAAGAGTTTGCGGGCGGCGTTGCAGCAGTTGGCGACGGTGTGGGGTTCGCAGTTGGCTTCCAGCGCTCCTGTGGGAGCGAACGGCGTACGTGTGGTGTCGATGCTGCTGCAGGGAACGCATACGGAGTTGTTGCAGCCGTTGGCTACGGAAATTGCGAAGAATGAGCGGACCGTGGCGTTGTTGATTTTGGAGGAGACTGGACAGTTGGTGTTTGCGCAGCATCCGGGGGCGGGTAAGGATTTGGGGGCCGTGTTGAAGAGTGTGTTTGCGGCACATGCGGGGAAAGGCGGAGGGAGCAAGGATTTTGTGCGGGCGAAGTTGGCGGACGCGGGGGCGGGTGGGGCGGCGTTGGAACTGGCGAGGAGCCTGATTGCAGAAGGGAAAGGAGCATTGCCCGCGTGAAAAGACGGCGGCTGTAACAACGGGGAAAAAGGCGCCCGCCTCGGAAGGCGGCCTCTACAAAGGCAAGAAGGGCAGTTGGCTGGGCCAACTGAAGGTGGTCGCTACATGAGTATTGATTAACGCAGGAGGGATTTGGATTTTAGGACGGTTAGGGCGCGCTGGACGGGGGATTTCTGGCTGAGCCAGCGTTTTTCGGTTTCGAGGAGGACGCGGCGGCCGAGAGCGGCGAAGAGCGCGCGGGTGGCGGCGGGCTTGGCGTTGGCGGTGCCGAGAAAATCGAGGAAAGCGGGCGGCTGCTGGGGGCCGACGGCGAGGATGCCGAGGCCATGGCCGTGTTGGAAATTGAAGCTGGGAAAGTTTGGAGATAGTTCGGCCCAGAGGCGGTAAACGCCGAAATCGCGTTGCGTTTCGACGGTATCGTGAAACAGAACTACGGCACGGTCACTCAGTTTGCGGCGCCAGGTTTCGAAATCGGTTTTGACCGCCTCATAGGTGTGCAGGCCGTCGATATGCAAGAGATCGACGGAGGCGTCGTGAATGTTTGGCAAGGCCTGGTCGAAGGTCATGCGATACAAGACGGAGAAAGATTCGTAGCGGCGATGGAATCGCTGCAAATCAAGAAATACGGATTCCTTATAGTGGTTGGCGTGGGCGTCGCCGAGCCAGGTGTCCACGGCATAGCAGCGCGTGGGGAGCTTCAGTTCGGCGACGGCCTGGCAGAAAGCGCAGTAGGAAACGCCGTGCTGGGTGCCGAGTTCGACGATGGTGCGGGGTTGCAACATCTCGACGAGGGCCATGGCGAAGGGGACATGTTCGGTCCAACTGGATTTTTTGTGCGTGCGCTCGGGGGAACGGTAGAGGAGTTGCCAGTCGAGAGGGTTGAAGTCGGGGGACATGGTTCGATTCTACATTCGTCGGGCGAGGTGTGGTAGGTAGCAGCGGGGGTTTCTGAGATCGCGCCGGAACCGACCTGAAGGTCGGCCACTACAAAAGTAAAGTGCTAGAAGAAGCGGCTGCGGACGCGGTCGGGCAGATTGGCCAGGTCGACTATGGTTAGGAAGTCGATGGTTTTGAATTCGCGGTCGATGGCCGGTGGGCCGCAGATGCGGCCGGAGATTTCGAGATAGGCGCGGAAGAGGCGCGGCGGACGGGTGGATTCGACGGGAGCGCCAGTGGATTGGCAGGCCTGGCCGGGTTGGGGATTCGTACGCAAGGCCGGGGCGATGAGGTACTTGTCTTTTAGCGCGTCGTACATGGCCATGCCGTAGTTTTCATCCTGCGAGGTGATGGAGCTGCATCCGATCAGATAGCGGGATTCGTTACGGGTGGCGTAGACAGCGATGCCTTTCCAGAGGGCGTGCAGGACCATGATGTTGCGGAAATCGATGTGCGTGCAGGCGCGGCCGAGTTCGAGCATTTCCTTGCGATAGGGTTCATAAACCGAAAAATCGAAGACTTGGTTGCCGTAATAGCCGAGATTCTTGTGGGCTACCGCGCCGGTCTGCAGGCGGTAGGTGCCGACGAGTTTGCCGGACTCGAGGTCCGTGACCATCAGGTGGTCGCAGAAATTGTCGAAGGGGTCGATATCGAGACGCTCGCGGTCGGAAGTGGACAGGCCTTCGCCCAACTCCTCATTGAAGACGGAGTAACGCAAGCGCTGGCAGGCGATAAGATGCTCTGGCGATTGGGCAAGACTGACTCGGAACAGGGAAGTTTCGGTTAAGAGGGGATCGCTCGTTACCGTTTTCACAGTTGACCTCTGGCTGTAATCAGTTTCACCTGGCCCAAGTTTCGCGAATATTTCAACCAGGTTAATTTCGCCTTCAGACTGTGGGGCGTTACGATACGGCTTGTTCTCCTGCCATCAATCTTAACCACAAGTGTCGGTAAAGGAAAGCAGCGAAGGGCGAACTGTGCAACGGCCTGTGGAATAAGTTACCCGGTGGGCTGGACGAGTTATTCCATCGGGCCATGTGGAACAAACGAAAATGACTTGTGACCATTTTGGTTCCCCGGCGCATCCAACCGGCGCTCGGTAGACACGGTGCTTGTCCTATGCAATTCACAGGATTAGGATGTTCCCCTTCGGCAAAGGCGCAGGGCGCCCCGCAGAGGGAAGGTGCAGCAGATACACAATCGGTTGTTTGTGAATCTGAATGATTTGTCTGTTCGTACGTAAGACTTGGGATTGAGCAGCGGGTGTTCCGGGGGGAGAAAATGGGCACGCTTTCAAAATACAAATTCTGGATTGGTGGAGCAGTTTTCCTGGTGATTGTGGGCCTGGTGATCGGTGCCGTGCGGCCAAAAGGGGTTTCGGGCGCGCCATCGGGCGCGCCGGCGGAGGTCGAAGTTGTCCAGGTGCAGCAGAGGGACGTGCCTATTTACGGCGAGTGGATTGGGACACTGGACGGGCTGACGAACGCCGATGTGCGGGCGCAGGTGACCGGTTACATCATGAAGCAGGACTATCAGGAAGGGGCATTCGTAAAGACAGGACAGCTGTTGTTTCAGATCGACCCGCGGCCCTTCCAAGCGGCTTTGGATCAGGCGGAAGGGCAACTGGCGCAGTCGAGGGCATTGCTTGCGAACGCGCAAGCGGTGCAGGTGCGCACGCAACTGGATGTGGAGCGGTATGGTCCCCTGGCGAAGGAACAGGCGGCGAGCCAACAGGACCTGGATAACGCGGTGCAGAACAATTTAGCGGCGAAGGCCACGGTGCAGACGGCCGAAGCGCAGATTAAGACGAACGAAGCGGCCGTGGAGACGGCAAGGATCAATCTGGACTTTACGCGGCTGGTGGCACCGATCGACGGCATCGCGGGGCAAGCGCAGTTGCAGGTGGGAGCGCTGGTGAATCTGAGCAGCGGGCCGGTGACTTCGGTTTCAACGGTTGACCCAATCAAGGTTTATTTCACGGTGAGCGAGCCGCAGTATCTGGCGTGGCGGAAGCGGTTTCCGACGGAGAGCAGCCGGCTGGAAGCGGACAAGAATTTGCGGCTGGAATTGATTCTGGCGGACGGGTCGGTGTATCCGCAGCAGGGATTGTTTTATTTTGCGGACCGGCAAGTGGATGTGGGGACGGGCGCGATACGGATCGCGGGGCTGTTTCCGAATCCGGGGAATATCCTGCGGCCGGGAGGGTACGGAAAAGTGCGGGCAGTGATTCGGATGCAGAAGGATGCGCTGGTGGTTCCGCAGCGCGCGGTGAGTGAGCTTCAGGGAGGCTACCAGGTGGCGGTGGTGGGTGCAGAGAACAAGGTGAGTATCAGGACGGTGACGGTCGGCGACCGCGCGGGGAGCGATTGGGTGATTTCGGATGGGCTAAAAGCCGGAGAAAGAGTGATCGCCGAGGGAATTCAGAAGGCACGACCCGGCGCGCTGGTGAATCCGAAACCTTTTGGCACGCAGGAAGCAAAAGGTAAATAATCCATGTCAAAATTCTTCATCAATCGACCCATCGTCGCCATAGTGATTTCCATTGTCATGGTGCTTAT
The DNA here is from genome assembly GCA_035484435.1 of Vulcanimicrobiaceae bacterium. GTDB lineage: Bacteria > Acidobacteriota > Terriglobia > Acidiferrales > UBA7541 > Acidiferrum. The sequence goes on from DATHOY010000024.1 coordinate 5,690, forward strand.
CGGCTCCCTGACGATCCTGGCCCTGCCGGTAGCACAGTTTCCGAATATCGCGCCGCCGGAGATTCAAATTCTGGCCACCTACGTCGGGGCCGATGCGCAAACCCTGGAACAAGCCGTGGCCACGCCTCTGGAGCAACAGATGAGCGGCGTGGACAACATGAACTACATGTATTCGCTGAATACTACGGGAAACTCGTCGACGACCTTGATCGTCGATTTCGACGCGAAGACCGACCCCAACAACGATTTCATTCTGGCGCAATCTCGCGAGACGCAGGCCGCCTCGCAGCTTCCCGTGGACGTTAACAATTATGGGATCACGGTGCGCAAATCCCCCACTGCACCGTTGATATTGTTCGACCTGTACTCTCCGAACGGAACTTATGACGCTACGTTTCTGGCCAACTACGCTTACATCAATCTGGTCGACCCCTTGCTCCGTTCCTACGGTATCGGCATCGTCAATGTGTTCGGCGCCGGGCAATACGCGATGCGTATGTGGGTGCAACCCGACCGATTAGCGAAGCTCGGAGTTACGGTCCCAGAGATCATCAGCGCGGTTCAGGCGCAAAACACGGTCAATCCGGCCGGAAAAGCGGGGGGCGAGCCTGCTCCCAAGGGCACAGAATTTACCTATGCGGTGTTGGCGCAGAGCCGGCTGGTTTCGCCGGAAGAGTTCGGAAAAATCGTGGTACGCGAGAACCCGGATGGAGGCATCGTCCGTGTGAGTGATGTGGCCCGCATCGAGTTGGGATCGCAGGACTACAGCATCGCGGGGCGCTATAACGGCAAACCCAGCGCCTGCCTTGCCCTCTATCAGATTCCGGGCTCAAATGCGGTTCAGGCTGCGGCCGCGGCGAACAAGCTGATGGCGCAGATGAAACAGCGCTTTCCAAACGACCTGGACTTTGTGGTTGCCCTGGACACTACGCGGGCCGTCACCGAAGGCATCAAGGAGATTGTGATCACGCTGTTGATCGCGCTGGCCCTGGTGATTCTTGTGGTCTATATCTTTTTGCAGGGCTGGCGGGCCACGCTGATTCCACTGCTTGCCGTGCCCGTATCGCTGATAGGCACATTCATACTCTTCCCGGTGTTCGGTTTTTCCATCAATACGCTGTCGCTGTTCGGCCTGGTGCTGGCGATCGGCCTGGTGGTGGACGACGCGATCGTGGTGGTGGAGGGGGTGGAACGCCACATAGAAGAAGGCATGACGCCGAAGGACGCGGCGTTAAGAGCGATGGAAGAGCTCTCCGGCCCGGTGGTTGGAATCGCGCTGGTGCTCTCAGCCGTATTCGTGCCGACTGCGTTCATTCCCGGAATCACCGGCAAGCTGTATCAACAATTTGCCGTCACCATTGCCATCTCCGTTTTGCTTTCCGCCTTCAACGCGCTCACGCTCAGTCCGGCGCTGGCGGCGCTACTGCTGAAGCCAAAGAAAGAGAGCGGCGGCTTGCTGCAGAGATTTTTCGACTGGTTCAACCGGGTTTTCGATCGCGCGACGGACGGTTATGTAGGCTGGAGCGCCGTCCTGGTGAAGAAAACCGCGGTAGTCGTGGTGCTGCTGGTTGCTTTTGCCGGCGCAGGCTACTTTTTCGCAAACCGGGTCCCAACGAGTTTCCTACCCGACGAAGACCAAGGCTACGCCTACGTTAGCCTGCAACTTCCGAATGGAGCTTCGCTGGAGCGCACTAATGCCGTCGTCAAGCAAGTCGAAAAAGTCATCATGGATACGCCGGGTGTTGCCCAGTCCACCTGCTTTGTCGGGTTCAGCTTACTGAGCTTTGCGCGCACCACGTACAACGCGACGTTCTTCGTGAACTTCAAGCTCTGGGATGAGCGCAAGACGCGTGAAGAGCAATTTCAAACCCTGAAGGCGCATCTGAATCAGCAGTTGAGCAAGATGCCGAGTGCCGTGGCGTTCGGGTTTTCTCCGCCGGCGATTCCGGGTGTGGGAACCGCCGGAGGCTTTACGTTCATGCTGGAAGACCGTTCAGGCAGTGATATTCAGTTCCTTACGAAAAACCTGGGCACCTTTATGGAAGCTGCGCGAAAGCGGCCGGAAATAGCCAGCCTGAGCACGACTTACTTGCCAAACGTGCCGCAGCAATTTGCCGATGTGGACCGCGACAAAGTTTTGAAGCAAGGCGTGAACCTCAGCGATGTGTACAAGACCATCCAGGCCTTCATGGGCGGCTATTTCATCAACTATTTCAATCGCTTCGGCCGGCAGTGGCAGGTGTACATTGAGGCGGAAGGCGAAGATCGCGCAAGGGCTGAGAACGTCGGCCAATTCTACGTTCGCAACAACAAAGGACAAAATGTTCCGCTTTCGACTTTGGTGACGATGAAACCTCGCCTCGGCCCGGAATTTCTGCTGCGCTTCAACGAGTACCGTTCTGCGCAGTTGAATGGCAGCGCCGCGCCCGGTTATAGCGCGGATCAAGCCACTGCGGCGCTGGAAGAAGTCTTCAAACAGACCATGCCGCGGGAAATGGGTTTCGACTACTCGGGGATGTCGTTTCAGGAACAAAAGGCCCGTGAAGGTGTACCGGCGTCGGTGATTTTCGGACTTTCTCTTTTGTTCGTTTTCCTGATCCTGGCAGCGCTGTATGAAAGTTGGTCGTTGCCGTTCAGCGTTTTACTTAGCACGCCAGTAGCGATTTTCGGCGCCTTCGCCGTTTTGTACTTGCGCCGCTTCTTGCAGAGCGTATTTCTGCCGCCATACCTGGTGCAGATGGAGAGCGACGTGTACTCGCAGATCGGGCTGGTGATGCTCATCGGTTTGGCTGCCAAGAATGCGATTTTGATCGTGGAGTTCGCGAAGGAACAATTCGAGAAGGGGAAGCCGTTGGCGGACGCGGCGCTGGAAGGAGCCAGGCTGCGCCTGCGGCCGATTTTGATGACGTCGTTTGCGTTCATCCTGGGTTGCGTGCCGCTGTGGACGGCGAGCGGCGCGGGTTCCGTGGCGAGACAGATCATGGGAACAACGGTTATCGGCGGGATGTGCGCCGCCAGCGCGCTGGGAATTTTCTTTATTCCGGCGATTTTCTATATGGTTGAAAAATGGTCGGGCGCGGACAAAGAGAGAGCCACAGGAAGTTTGCCCGCCGAGCCTGCTCCGGCGCCGGGGGATTGAGATGAACTTCGGCAGACACAGCGCGGGAGGAGCCTGGGAGAGGCCTATGAAGAAGTTGTCGCCATTGCTGATTGCAATCGTGATTTCCGGATTTGGAATGGGCTGCAAGGTCGGGCCGAATTACAAGCGGCCGGCGGTGCAGACTCCGACGGAATACCGCGAGCTGAAAGACGGGCCGCAGGCGCAGGTGCAGCCGCAGGTGGCTTCCTACGCGGATTTGCCGTGGTGGCAAGTGTTTCAGGATCCTACGCTGCAGGAGCTGATTCGGACGGCGCTGAAGCAGAATTACGATTTGCAGCTGGCGACGGAACGCATCAATGCGGGGCGCGCGCAGGTTCAGATAACGCGCTCGAATCTGTTTCCGCAGGTGGCGGGAAACGGCGATTTCAGCGGCGGGAAAGAACACAACTTTCAAAGTACTTCTAACTTTTTGACGTTGACGGCCGACGCCGCGTTTCAGTTGGACTTCTTCGGCAAGCTGCGGCGGGCAACCGAGGCATCGCGCGCCCAGTTGCTGGCGACCCAGGACGCGCAACAGACGGTGATCCTGACGCTGGTGAGCGACGTGGCGAGCGATTACTTCGCGCTGCTGCAGCTGGATTTGCAATTGCAGATCACGAAGGAAACAGTGACGACGCAGGAAGATTCGGTGAAGCTGACGAAGTTTCGCGTAGAACATGGCGTGGCCACGAAGCTGGAAGTTCTGCAGGCGCAGCAAGTGCTGGACACGGCAAACGCGCAGATTCCTGACCTGGAGCGGCAGATCGCGCAGGAAGAGAATGCGATCTCTATACTGCTGGGAAATTATCCGCAAGGGGTGCCGCGCGGGCACACGCTGGTGGAGCAGGTGCTGCCGCCGGAGGTGCCGCCGGGGATGCCTTCGACACTGCTGGAGCGGCGGCCGGATATTCGCGAGGCGGAGCAGGTCCTGGTGGCAGCGAACGCGGAAATCGGAGTGGCGAAGGCGCAGTTTTTCCCGCAGATTTCGCTGACGGGTTCCGGCGGCGGATCGTTTGGGAGAAGCAGCGCTTTCAGCAGCCTGATGAGCTCGCAGCTGGGAATCTGGTCCTACGGCGCGCAGGTGAGCCAGCCGATTTTCACGGGCGGTGCGTTACGCGGGAATTTGCGATTTGCCGAATCGCAGCATAAACAGGCGCTGATCTCTTACCAGCAGGCGATTCAGCACGCGTTTGGGGATGTTTCGGATGCGCTGATCGGGTATCAGAAGAACCATGAGGTTCGGGTGCGACAGGAACTAACTGTGGCGGACTTGCAGGAGACGGTGCGGCTGTCCATCATGCGTTACCGGGGAGGCACCACGACGTACCTGGAGGTGCTGGACGGGCAGAGGTCGCTGTTTTCGTCGGAGTTGGTGCTGGCGCAGGCGCGCGGGACGGAGTATCAGAGTTTGGTGCAGCTTTACCGGGCGCTGGGTGGCGGCTGGCAGCAATAGGCGGGCAGTGAGGAAACTGTCGTAACAACGGGCGAGACACAGCGGTGCGACCATCTGAATTACCGGGACTTGATCGGGGCTGTCGCGCAGTTTTTAGGCACCAATCGGCCTTGTTGGTGTGCTTGCCCTGGTTGTTTTTTCTCCTGTCGCTGCGCTTTTGTGCTTTGAGTTTGCCCTTGTTCCAAATGCTCGCAAGTGGCTCAGTGTGGCCAAATTGCAAGCCAGTTCACCGCTTCTTGCTGGCTCGAAAATACCTCGGTGATTACGCCTCGATTTTGGCCGACGCGCACGCCGAATCCGTCTATTGTCGGTGGTTTGCCAACAAACGCCAACCTAGGTTCTATCCCGCCCTGCCGAAGGTATGTGGTTAGCTCTGCTCCGAGATTGTACCTCTCAGACGTGGAAAGGTTTCCGTTCAGCCCAAGGCAGTTCACCAAAATTTTGTTTGCTTCTTTCTCTTTGGCTGTATCAAACACTTGCTTGAGGAGCCGCAAGGCTGCATCGAAGGCAAGGTTGCCTCGGGCTGTTACCAACAGTAATCCTCCCTGTACTTCGATATCAATTTGCAGTTTCAGGTTTGGTCTCCCAGCGTGCCGGATGCTAGGTCCCAGTGCAAAGTTGTCCGGTCCCAAGCTGGCCAGGAAGTTTGTAGATATTTCGCGGCGAACGATGGAATCTTTGTTATTGGAGGGGTTGCCACAGTTCGATTTTGTTGCCGTCGGAATCGTATATCCAGGCGAAGCGGCCGTAGCTTTCGTCTTGGCGCTTGGGGTCGATGCGGACGCCTTCTTTCGCCAGGCGGTCGAGCAGTGCATCGAGGTCGTCGACGATGTAGTTCACCATGAACGAGGCTGGGCCGGGTTCAAAGTATTTGGTGTTGGCGGGGAAAACGCTCCAGATTGTCATCTGCTCGTTTTCAGGATTGTCTTTTTCACGCCACGGGAGCATCACACCGTGGCCGCTATCAGCGAGGCCGAGGTGTTTTGCGTACCACTCCTTCATCTGTTGCTGATTCGCGGACTTGAAGAAGATACCGCCGATGCCGAGTATTCGGCCTTGCTGGCTCATGGCTGTTTTCCTTTTTTTGTTCTTGTGATTGTACAGGTGAGTGCCGCTTTGGCTCTATCCCAGACCGAAGCCGCACGCACCAAGTAAAGCGGTGACGAGTCTCGTAATGTACCAGCGTCGATCAACTCTCTCGCGGCTCGTGTCCACCGTCGGACTGCCGACCAGGTGGTCATGGGCCGAAGCATATCCTAAAAAGCTCTCGATTCACAGATGGGTCCTGGTAAACGGCGGTGGTCTTAATGGGTCGAAGCAACACTCAGGTCGAACCCGACTCGCATTGAATCCAAGGCTAAAGCGCTCGCCAGGGTTAGGTCGGCCGGAACACTGCCCTGGCTAAGATTTGACCGAGTACAGCCAAACAGATCGCTCCTCCGTGGGAAGTATTGTCGGATCAACTGATTAGATGGTGTTGCGTTGACCGTTTGAGGTAGCACGACTTATCAGGCACTTTAGCACTTTGGGCGGAGCGGGTAGCAAACTTCATGTTAGAGTTCACGGCGATGACGCTAAATGACGAAATATCCTCCCGTATCTAGCCAAAACATGAGTGTTGCGAGGGCACAAACGGGAGAGTGCCATCTAAGCGGATTCGCTCGCCACATGCCCGCAACGCCAAATGCGATTGCGATGCGAGCGAGCAATTCGCCCCACTGAAATATCCCCATGAACAGTCTGTCATCGAAATGTTCCAGACCACCACCGAGCCGGTGAGAATATAGAAACAGTGAAACTGCACACAGAGAAGACGCACTGACAAAGAAAAATCCGATTAACGACAGCACCGGCCAGAATGTAAGCGGCTTGCCACTCCGTATCCATCGCACCCAACCCCAAACTAATATGACAGGTGCAACGAAGTGGCCGCCGAAATATAGAGTTAGAAACAACATTAGGTAAAGGAGTCTGAGGAATTGTTCCATGGCTGGACTGATGGGTGCATCCCATCACTGCGATTGTAAGACACTTGCTCAATCCTGCAAGCTCCTGATTAGCGCTAACCGGTAACTTGAGAACCGGGAGCGATTTTACGCTAACAGGCTTGCGAGGAGTTTGGCGCGTGTGGAGTGTAGTACACTCTCGGCATCACTGATGTTTTGTCCGAAATGCAAAGTCGAATATCGCCCTGGTTTCACGCGATGCTCCGATTGTGAAATGGATTTGATGGACGTGCTTCCAGAAGAGGACTTGTCTTCCGACGAGGCCTTAACGATGCTCTGGGAATGCGCTGACCAGACCGAGTGTGTGGATGTTTGCCGTGACCTCAGGAATGCCGAGATCCGCTACCACGTTGACGAGATTCCTTACGAAAAGATTGCAAGAATGGGCGTGAACTGGCGCTACCGGATTCTGATTTCACGCAGCGATTTGGATCGAGCGAAGGAACTTTTAAGCATCGACGCGCCCCAAAATACTATTCCGTCATCCGACGCTGAGGATGAAGAAGTCGTTGACCCCACCGTGGAACTGGCGGATGCGGGTCCGCCATTGACCGTTGAGCCCAAGCGCCGTGATAGGTACCTCGATCCGTGGTATCCGGAAGATGCGACCGTCGAGGTCTGGTCTCAAGACGCTGAGGACCTTTCCTCTGGGATTGAACGCTCTCTGGACGCCAATTACATTCATAGCCGCTGCGATTCCGAAGAGTCCGGTGGCAAGAAAATCCTCGTACGGCCTGAAGACGAGTTCTTCGCCCGTGAAATCGTCCGAGAGATCGTCGAAGGCACACCGCTCGAGTAGCCCTTACTTTTGATTAACGCTAACCGGACAAGCGAAGTAATGGTACGGTGCGGCACTTGTCCGGTGACCGCTGAAGCTTACATCTGTTCTGCTGCCGGGTGTAGAATGGCCCGTGCTGCGTGCCTTCCCCTGAATTGTGAGGGTGGTATGTCCTTTCCATTTCCTTCTAAATTCTCCCAACCTGGCATTTTTCGGATTACGACGTTCCTGATCTGTTCCGAGATCCTCTTCCTTGTGTTCATTGTGGCGGGTTGTAATTCCTGCTTCCTTGGTGTCATCAACTCATCCAATAATCCGCCCATGGTGATTACCGGCAATCCACCACTTGCCTGTTCGCAGTTGCAACCGGTGGCTCACGTCAACGCCATTGCTCACTTGGCTCAGGCGTGTACCGGCTGTTCTACTTCGCGGCAGGTAACACACGTCCATCTTTTGCTGAGTGGGATCGAACTGCATCCCGATGACGTCACCGTTGAAAACTCGCCAGAGTGGCAGGAACTTGCTCCAGACTGGGCTCGGCAGCCCCAATGGATTGACCTGGGTGTGGACCCCAATTTGAATGATGCGGCCCTTCCCCTAAACCTAACCGGCCAGATTCCCGCCGGAACCTACCACCAGCTTCGTCTCCGTTTTGCCCAACCATCGTCGCACCATGCCGAGGAGCCCCGTGCAGAGAGTCCCTGTTCTTCAGTGGACGGGAGCTGCGTAGTCACGGCTGACGGAAACTTCCACCCACTGCAGACACTCAACGGCCACCCGTATTTGCGTGTGGAAGCAGCGTCTCCGATTGACTTGCACCCGGATCGGCTCAATCTGTTGCGCATCGAACTCCGTTCAGAATGGGCACTGCAAAATCCATCCAATGGAATTCTTGATCTCACACCGGTACTGCGCGGTCATGTCGCCATCGAACCGTCTTCCGCAGCGGGCCCGTTCTAGCCGTTCGTCCTAGATAGAGTTTGGGAGGCGAATGAACCACTACCTAGTGCCTGATTAACGGGTAACCGGGCACTTGATTGGCGGATGCGCGGTATCCGGCTTTGCTGGCAAACCTGTATTTTTCTTTCATCCGCAGCACTCTTGAGCGCATCAAAAACAACGACAGGCTAAGGCCGTGAACCGAGAGCACAAGCAGTGACCGCTACAAGAGTCGTCATCGTCGGAGGCGGGTTTGCCGCCGTGCAGTTCGCAAAGACTTTGCGCGGCAAGCTTTCCCCGTCCGAGTGTGAGATTCTCCTTTTCAATGCGGAGAACCACATGGTCTTCCATCCTCTGCTGGCGGACGTGGCCGGGGCGTCCATCAATGTCGACGCAGCAGCTACTCCCCTCCGTCAGATGCTCCCCAAGGTTGGCTGCCGCACGGAGCGCGTCCAGAGAATCGATCTTGCGGCTTCAGAGATAGCTTTCGACGACGCCAGCGGCGTGCTGAACCGCTTGCACTACGATCACGTTGTGATTGCCTGCGGAGCCGAAAGCAACTTGAGCATCATCCCGGGCATGACCGAGCATGCCTTCGCCTTCAAGGTCATGCGCGATGCCATAGACCTGCGCCAACACATTGTCAGTCAGATGGAACAGGCCGAGGCCGCCAGCGATCCCCAGCGCCGGCGCTGGCATCTGAGCTTCATTATCGTGGGAGCGGGCTTCAGCGGCGTTGAAGTGGCCGGAGAAATCAACGAACTGGTTCGCAGCAGCACCCGCTTTTACCACAACTTTCGGAAGGAAGATGTGGTGGTCTCGCTGGTTCATCCTAAGGACCACATCTTGCCCGAGGTCGCGCCGACGCTTGCGGAATTCGCCAAGAAGAAAATGGAAAAGGCCGGCGTCACAATGATATTGAATACGCGCGCGGTTGCGGCAACTCACGAAGGAGTGGAACTGAACGATGGACGAATGCTCACCGGTGGGACCATCGTCTGCACCATCGGCACGGCAACCGCCCCACTGGTTCAATACCTTGATGTGCCTAAAGAGCGCGGCCGAATTCTCACTCAGCCGGACATGCGAGTCCAAGGCCATGCCAACGTCTGGGCCCTCGGCGACTGCGCGCTAATTACCAACGCGTACGATAACAAGCCCTCATTGACCACCGGGCAGTTCGCCGAACGGCAGGGCCGGCAAGCGGCTCTCAACCTGGTGCGAGTTCTGAAAGGCGAGCCCACCCGGCCGTTTAGCTTTAGAGCTCTCGGTGAACTGTGCTCGATCGGCGGTTACCAAGCCGTGGCGGAAATGTTTGGCATGCGTATCTCTGGTTTTCTTGCCTGGTTCCTTTGGCGAAGCGTGTACCTTTTCAAACTGCCGACGTGGTCTCGCCGGTTTAAGGTCGCCTTGGACTGGACATGGGATTTGCTCTTTCCCAGGGATCTCAGTTTCCTTAACAGCGACAGAGCGAAAAATTTCACTCATGCCTACTATCGTCCGGGCGATTTCATTCAAAGGCAAGGAGACCCTGCTCGGGTCTTCAGCGTCATGGTGGAAGGGCAGGCGGAAGTCTTGGTCTCGGACGGACCGAACGAGCCAGAAAAAGTCGTTGCCGTGCTTGGGAAGGGCGATTTTTTCGGCAACGCCGCTCTGATCGAGAACCGCCCGCATCAAACCAGTATTCGTGCGCGGACCGTCGTACGCCTGCATCAGGCCAGCAGCGCCCTCTTTTCGGAAATGGCGGGTTCTTTCGCGCCACTGCGGGAACTGCTGGCCACCACAATTATTCGCAACTCCGACGAGCTCTGGCGCCGCCTGCCTTTGGCCAAGCCGTTATTGGATCGTGAGCCGCTTTCTTCCTTCCTAGACCCGCTGCCCGGCAGCCCTCTTCGCAAGGACATTACACTCGGCGAGGCGACCAAGTGCCTGGGGGAAAACAGCGCCGGACAGCTAATCATTGTTGACGAAAAGAACCATCTGTGGGGAAAACTGGACCGCAAGGACCTCTATGAAATGGTCGCTCGCATCGCCGTCATTCCGCCCGACAAGCGCGAGGGACTGAGCCAGCGCAAGCTGTCTGACTTTCTGCAGCCGAACCCACTCTGTGTCACTCTCCAGGATTCACCGTTCGTCGCCGCCGGAACCATACTTCAACATGGAGTCGCGTGGTTGCCGGTTGTCCGTAGCTATGACGATGCCGAACCGGTCGGCTGTGTCCGTGAAGAAAAAATTATCGACTTCATGCTCCACAAGGTCGCCAGCACGAAAGAAGATGCAGCGACATCCGCGCTCGCTCCCGCAGAGCAGCCCATGAAGAGTCGCGCGGAGTCTGCCGGCTGAAACGCGAGCTTAGCCAGGTTGTCTGGCTCTAGCGGATTCCCAGTTCCGCCGTGAAAGATGAAAGTTCAGAACGACGGCGCGCTATCTTGCTGTGGCAGCCATGGCGCGGCCAACCTTCTTTGCAGGCACGATACGAAGATGCTCCATGAATCGCCGCCAACTCGGGTAACCATACTCGCGCGCAATCACGTACCGTGCTTCGTCAATTCTCGGTTCGAACATTCCGGCAAAGGGATCGATAGAATAGTATCTTCTCAACGCGGTTTCATCCCGCTGTCGCAACCTATAAAGGAGACTCGTAGCTTCCCGTTTGATGTCTTCAAGATTCACAGCTGAAGGCAAGATCCGATACATGGTAGACCCCGGTGGCCCGTAGATTGGCAGAGCAATATCCGATGCTACGGAGCATTCGATGCACGGGCGCGACCGAGGGACACATTCATGTCGTTAACATCGATATAACTTGGCGCGTGTTGAGATGGGTGGATAGGCCCCGGTTAGTGCCAACTGCTGATTAGGGGCGCCGTCACAGGGGTACTGGATCGAACATGTACGGCTAGCGGACTTGTCCTGAGGCGAGAGTCGAGAGTCGAGACAACTTGATACCTGCGTGTTGGCATCGAATTGGGTTTTGATGCAAAATCAAATCCTACTATGAAACGCTTTCTTGCTCTCGTATTGCTGGTGGGTTTAACTGCTTCGTGGGCGATCCCACTGCACGGTCAACCGATGGGCGTGGCGAAATATCGGCGCCAATCCTCGAAAGAAGCCAGGAAACAACAAAAATTGATGAAGAAAAACGCCAAGCTACAGCAGAAAGCCCAGAAGCGAACGGCTAAGGCACAACAAAAGTCGCTGAAGGCGGCACAAAAGGCCGACGCGAAGGCTAACCGGCAACTTCGTCAGAAGTAGCCCCGGCCAATGTTTCCCGCCGCGCCATGTCCGTGATGATAGTACGCGAGCCCATGTATAGCACAAACGCGAGCGCCGTACAGAGTACCGGAATAATCAGCATGGCTTGCTGAAGGCCAATGGCGCGGAAAGCTTCCGTGACCGTGGCTGAACCCGCCAGGGCCGCGGCGCGATGCGCCATCACGTCGCTCAACTTGCCGGTGAGCAGCGGTCCGAGGGACGCGCCGCACATGTACATGGCCATAAAATAAATCGCCATCGCCGCGCCGCGCTGGTTCGGGGCCACTATATCCTGTATAGCCGAGTACACCAGCCCGTAGTAGGTGGTGAGGGCAGAGTACGTCAGTGCCAGGAACGCCATGGCCACTAACAAAGAGCCCGCGGGCTGAAGAATTCCTGCGCATGCAAACGGAATGGCCACTAGAGCCATGACTGCGGCGCAAAGCATGCGGCCGTCTTTGCGGCGCTGGACGATGAAATCGCCCAGAAAGCCCGCAAGAGTTCCCCCGCTGACGCCTCCGGCTAGAAAGACGACGCCCGTGGCGATGCCGGATTTCGCCAGCGACAGGCCGTGGACCCGGCTGAGAAACGCAGGCAAGAAAGTTCCGATGGCATACATACTGAAATTCAGCAGCGCGCCGGAGGCGATGATCCACAACAGCGTGGGGATGCGCAGCACACTCCACATTGAGCCATGTACTAGTGGCGCGCGATGGCCCTCGCTGGCACCGCGCTCCGGTTCCTGGAGCATCAGCAAAGCGGGAACCAGCAGCAACGCGGGGACGGCCGCAAAAACCATTGCGGTTCGCCAGCCATACGCCTGTGCTATCGGGCCGCTGAAGAAAAAACCGAGTGCGCCACCGACCGGGACGCCGAGCATGAAAAGCGCGAGCACTCGAGAGCGTTTGGTCTGTGGAAACAGATCGCCGAGCCAGCTCGTCGCGGTCGGCGCGCAAGCAGCTTCGCCGACTCCAACTCCTACACGGGAAACGAACAGTGTCGCGTAGGTAGTGGCGAGGCCTGCGGAAGCCGTCATCGCGGTCCATATGACGACTCCCCAAGCCAGGAGCTTTTTGCGGCTGGCAGAATCCGCGATACGCCCGAGGGGCACGCCAACAATGGCATAGATCCAGATGAAGGCGCTGCCGAGAAGGCCGATCTGGCTGTCGTTGAGATGGAACTCCTTACGCATGGGCTCGACGAGTGCTCCGGGGACGTGGCGGTCGTAGAAATTGAGGATGTTGATGGCGAAGAGCACCGCCACGGAGAACCAGAGACTCTGCTGCTGTGATTTCTGTGACAAGACGCGAGCATGCTAGCACAGGCGGGTTGAGTTTTGGTTCGGGACTGGTGGCTAGCCTCCATCGTCACGAATTGCTTGCATGGGGCCACCGAACACCCGCGTGGTAGTATCTGCCGGTGGAGCTACGTCGAGCTTGGGATTTTTTGCGCGCCAATGCGCTGCGTGTGCTTGTGATCTCGGCGCTGATACTGGCGCCCTGCTTTTGGCATAGGAGAATCGAGGCGGGTGATCTTCCCAGCCACACCTACAATGCATGGCTGGCACATCTAATTGCGAATGGACAGGCTCCGGGGCTTTATCTGGAGACTCGGTGGAACAACATCTTGGTCGACCTCACCTTGGAAAAACTGGGTGAATGGGTCGGACTCGTTGCCGCCGAGCGAATTCTTGTAGTGATGTCGGTGCTCCTATTCTTTTGGGGAGCTTTCTCGCTAATCAGCACTGCCAACCGGCGACCGCCGTGGTGCCTGGCGCCAGCAATCGCCATGATTGCCTATGGATGGACGTTTTATTCGGGTTTCATGAATTTCTATCTGTCGCTTGGCCTGGGGTTTTTCGCCGTGGCTCTTATCTGGCGGGGAGATCGGGCCGACTGGGTGGTTGCTGCTGTTCTCGCTCTTTTTGCTCTGCTGGCACATCCATTGGGATTCTTATGCCTGATAGGAATGGCCGGTTACTTCCGATTAGCCGGAATGCTTCACGGATGGCAACGGTGGAGCTTGTTCGCTTCCGCTTTTCTGGTTGTCGTGGGTTTTCACTACTACTTGAAGCAGCTGCACGTCGACTATTATCACAGCAACGACTTTTACTTGATGAATGGCGCAGATCAGATGGTCTTATTCCAGGACCATTATGTGAAATTGGCGTGGGTAGTTCTGATCTTCGGGGTCATCTCCTTTGCTTACGGCGCCTTCCGAGACGTGAAAGGATCCACGGACCGATGGGCATTTCGGGCGCCACTCGAACTTTGGGCCGTCTTAGTTTTCACGGCGGCCATAATTCCAGAGGTAATTTGGTTCTCTAACCAGCCGATGCCTTTTGCATTGGCTATCTCCCGATTGACTTCAGTAACCGCCGTATTGGCTCTGTGTGTGCTTGGATCGGTGAAACCGAGGTTGTGGCATCTAATTGGCTTTGCCGCGTGCGCAAGTATTTTCTTCGCCTGGACTTACCGGGATACAGGAACATTAAACGACATGGAAGAACAGGTGGAAAGGATGGTAAGAGGCCTGCCTTATGGACGACGGGTGATCGAAACCATCAACCCGAGAGATGATTCCCGCCTATCGTTCATCAACCACATTGTTGATCGGGCTTGCATCGAAAAGTGCTTCGCATATTCAAACTACGAACCTTCTGCGAGGCAATTCCGGATTCGCGCGAAGCCAGGGAGTCCCATTGTGACTGATTCGGTGGAAGATTCGGGCAAAATGGAGACCGGATTCTACGTTGTGCGCCGGGAAGATCTGCCAATGAACCAGATTTACCAATGTGACGAAAAGGACTTGTCAAAGCTTTGCATCCGTGAATTATCGGCGGGCGAAGAAAACGGACGGATTGGCTACCGGCCACCCCCGAACCAATGAATTGAGACTGCCCGACTAGTCGGGCAAGTGGGAGAGAATTACGAACTCAGGAACGCCCGCAATTCTGCCAGTGTCTCGTCCGGTATTTCTTCCGGCAAGAAATGCCTTCCAGCCAGGTGCTTACCACGCACATTGACAGCACGCTCTCGCCAAGCATCAAGCACGTCGAACAACCGATGCACTGCCCCGCGTTCGCCCCATAAGGCAAGCATAGGGCAAACGATCTTGTGGTTCAGGTCCTCTTCGTCGTGTTTCATATCGATTGAAGCGGCCGCGCGGTAATCCTCGCAATTCGCATGAATCGTGCCTGAGTCGCGGAAACAGCGTAGATACTCGGCGAAAGCATCTTGGCCCATCCAGGCTGGCACGTCATTGCGCGACATGTCCCGGAACATCATGTACTTGAGGTAAAACTCGGCGTTGTTTGCAATCAAGGTTTCCGGGAACGGAGCTGGCTGAATCAGAAAGAACCAGTGATAGAAGGCGGTGGCAACTTCGTTGTTCACGCTGTGCAACAGCTTATAGGTCGGCACAATATCGATTACCACGAGCTTGGTGACCCGGTCGGGGTGGTCGAGCGCCATACGATGACCAACGCGTCCTCCGCGGTCGTGTCCCACTACGGCAAACTTCTCGAACCCGAAGTGGCTCATCACCTCCACCTGGTCGAGTGCCATGGCGCGCTTTGAATAGTTAAAATGATTCTCGCCGTCCGCTGGCTTGCTGCTGTCGCCGTATCCACGCAAGTCGGAGGCCACTACGGTGAATTCTCCGGCGAGCGGGGCCGCGATTTTGTGCCACATTACATGCGTTTGCGGGTTGCCGTGCAGGAGCAGCACCGGCGGACCCTGGCCTCCAGAAACAACATTGATGTTTGCGCCTGTTGTTTGGACCGTCGAGATCTTGAATCCGTTAAACATGGGTGCGGATGCACCAGCCTGCTGTTGGGGTTGAGCGCTCAAAAACCTCGCCGCCGCAGTGCCAGCAACAAGGGCGGTTGCCCGCTGGAGAAAAGCGCGCCGCTCGCTGTGGCAATTCCTATAGTATTTTTCAGATCGCAAGATGGTGGAATCCGACATAAGTGCGACCTCCTGTTTGAGCCGTACTCTAGCATCGACGGGCGTGGAAATGAGACAAGCCTTGGTGCCTGAGTAACGCGGTATCCGGAGAAGTGGGTACTGGATCGAACATGTGGTTAGCGACTTACCAGGGCCTAGCCACATGTAGTAGTATCTTGCGGCTGGGAGACGTTTTTATGAGCAAGAAATTGGCTCCCGTGATTTGCCTCGTTCTCGCCTTTGCCCTACCGGCATTTCCACAGACTTCTGCGCAAGGCTCTGCACAGGATCAGAACGCGGACCTGCAGGACCTGGTAGTTCGCACTTCGCCACGGAAAGGCGATCTCGACGAAATGGATCATCGGCGTGTCGTACGCGCGTTGGTCACTTTCAATCGGGCCAGCTTCTTTTTCGATAATGGCCGTCCACGTGGGATGACCTACGATGCGCTTGTGGATTTTGAGAAGTTCCTCAATCGCAAGCTGCATCCAAAAGACACCTCGGGAAAAGAAAAAATCAACGTCGTGCTGATACCAACTACCTTTGGCAAGGCCGGTGCCGATTTGCAGAACGGGAACGGGGACCTGGTAGCCGCTGCCGTATACATCACGGAAGCACGCAAAAAGATTTTCGACTTCGTTCCCCTGGCTAGCAGCGTGCGCGATGTTGTGGTGGCGGGTCCAGACGCCCCGCCGCTGGCTAACCTGGAGGACCTCTCCGGCAAGCAAGTCTACCTCTTCAAAAACTCGATCTCCTGGGAGAATCTCACGGAACTCAATAAAAAACTTTCAGCGGCTAAGAAACTAATGATTAACCTGATCGCCGCAGACGGAAATCTTGAACGCGACGACCTTGTCGAAATGGCCCAGGCCGGACTGGTGCAATACACGGTGACTCCGTCCTTTACGGCGCGGCTTTGGAAGAACGTCTTTACTGATTTGAAGATTTATGAGGACTTCCCGGTCACCGACAAGATGGAATCGGGCTGGGCAGTGCGTAAGGACTCTCCCAAGCTCAAGGCCATGCTGGAGGAGTTTGCCAGTACGCATCGCGAGGGGACGGCTTATTTCGCTCAGCTTGCAAACACCTATCTGAAGAGCGGCCGTTTTATCAGGAACAACGAGAATACCGAGAGTGTAAAGCGGTTCAATCAGCTGAAGGGTTTGTTCCAGAAATACGCAAGTGAGTACAAATTTCCGTGGATGCTTATAGCCGCTGAGGCCTATCAGGAATCTGGACTAAATCAGGAAGCCAAAAGCGGCGTAGGAGCAATCGGCGTGATGCAGGTGATGCCCACGACCGCGGCGAGTTCGCCGGTAAATATCCCGGACGTCACGACGGTCGATCCCAACATTCATGCAGGGGTAAAACTACTCAAATTCATCCGTGATGATTACTTCAAGAACGACCCGATGGACCCGCTCAATAAAACGCTGATGACCCTCGCCGCATACAATGCCGGGCCGGGACGTATCAAACAATGCCGCCAGCTGGCGGCGGACATGGGGTTGAACCCGAACGTCTGGTTCAAAAATGTCGAGTACGCAGTTGCCAAAAAAGTGGGGGCAGAGACGGTCGGATACGTGAGCAATATCTATAAATATTACTTGGGCTGGAAGCTGATGACGGAACGAGAAGCGGCAAGAACGCAATTAAAGCAAACTCAGACGGCCAAGAAACAGGCGAAGAAATAGCTGCCAGGAACGCAGCTTCAGCCGAAGTTACGCCGATAAGTGGCTACCGCTTGAATAGCAACGGAGGTCCACTCACTCGCTTTCCTTTCAAGTCGACTATCACCTCGACACGGTCGGCGATCTTTACCAACGGAATTCCTTTATTCATCCCATAATCCTTACGGTCGAAGGCCATGATGCCTTTAATCTCGCCGGAGCCCGACCCCTTTTGCCCGGAAAGCGTAAACGTCAGCTTCTCAGGTTTGGTCACTCCGCGGATCGTGAAATCGCCGACGTAATCAAGGGTGTCGGGGCCGGTCTGTACAATCTTTGTGGAGTGGAAGGTGATCAAAGGATTGTGCTCGGCGTCGAAAAAGTCTTTGCTCTTCAATTTTCCGTCTTTCATACCGCTTCCGGTATTTACACTGGCTGCTTGAATCTTGATGTCCAGAACGCCTGTTTCCACGTCCGGAGAGGTCATAGTCGCTGTGGCGTCCCACTTATCGAAAGTGCCGTCAATCGCCACCGACGCCTTCACATGGAACTTAATCGAGCTGTCTTCCTTCATGATCTTGATGACCGGAACACCATCAGGAGCCTGTGCTGGCGGCACTGATGGAAACAGAGCGCACGCCAAGAGGCAGAGAATAGGTAGTCGCATAAGGGCGTAGTGTGAGTCTGTGAGGCACAGCTGTCAATTGAGATTCTGCAAAACGAATCGATTATAGAAGGGTGCGGAAGATATCCGCCAGCCAATACGCTAGAGCCTGACTAGCGCGGTAACCGGAAAAGTGGGTAATGGTACGGGACATGTCCGGTTAGTGTGGTCCGTCGATAACTTCCCGTTTGCCGACTACTCGAAAGTTGGCCAGACCAGTCAATGTAAGGGCGTGAATCACGAGTTTTGCGCAGTACGAATCGGCGCTGGCGGTACCACGATCTCGACAAGTCCGGTTGCCACGTCGTAGACGAGGCCTGATATAAGCCAAGAGCCCGGCAATGCGGGAATTGCCCGGAGCGCAGCAACGTCGAAGGTGACTGCCGCCCAAGGATCAGTGACCGCTTTTGTCTTGAGTTCGCCTTCCTGTATTTGAAAATAGTGGGACAGCTTGGCGGGGTCGCCGACTAGGCGAGTGATGCCGCAATCGGTGTGCTGAAGTAGGATGATGTGAAACTCCCCGCCGCCTCCAGGAATCTCTCCGGCAACTTCACCGATTCGCCCGAGTAGTCCTAACTCTTCCAACAGCCCAGGCGTGATTCGACCGCCGATATTGCGTATCACGACGGCCTCGCCCGGTTTGATTCCAAGTATGTCAGCAGGATCTACCCGCATATCAGCGCAACCAATGACGATCGCCTTCACATTTGGCAGCGCCCTCGGAAGCGAGGGCATAAGTGTGCCCTCAGCAGACTGCCGAGCAGCAAATTCTTTGTTACGTTGTAACATGCGGTCGAGATTGTTCAGCTCACCGGCTGGTTGTGTAGCACTGGATGGGGTCATGGTGTCCTCCCTTTTCAAATAGATTCCGCAGCGTTAGAGTCCGGTATATCGGCTTGTGGGACGTGATTGAGCGCTAAGGCCTAAATTAGTGGATTGCTGGCAACTCGGAAGTAATCCTCCAGTCCTGATTATCGCGGTAACCGGAAAAGTGGGTACTGGTCCGTAGCCGAGGGAGACTGGTACTTAGCAGGAAACTTCCTTAGTTTCCCAATCGTTTGCATTCGTCTGCCGAATGCTGGGGTGTGCTCCTTCCAGGCTACAGTAAGTTATTTAGAAACAGCAGGGTATAGCCGCTTTGCGGGCTTCTCCTGGAAACTCGATTGCAGACATACCACCAAGGCTCCGTTTGTCCCCGCACGCAGTCGCTTGGGAGAAAACGAAATGAAGGTATTGAGCTGCCGTATATGTGTACTGGCATGTCTGCTGCTTGTTGGACTGGCGGTGTGCGCGCCAGGTGGCAATGCCCAGGCTGGGAGCGGCCAGTGGCAGACGCTGCCTTATACGATGCCAATCAATCCGGTGCACACGGCACTGCTGTACAACGGGAAAGTGCTGATAGTTTCGGGGTCGGGAAACGTGGCGGGGAACACGAATTATCAGGCGGCGCTTTGGGATCCTCAGGCGGGCACGATTACGTCGCAGCCGGTGGCATGGGACATGTTCTGCAACGGCATGGTGGTATTGCCGGACGGGCGGCCGTTCGTGATGGGCGGGACGCTGCAGTACGATCCGTTTCACGGCGAGCTGAAAACGGCGACGTACGATCCGGCGACGAACACGTTCACCAACCAGCAATCGATGGCGCACGGGCGGTGGTATCCGACAGGTACAGTGCTGGGCGACGGGCGGGCGATGATTTTTTCCGGGTTGAATGAGACGGGCGGAACGAATACTTCCGTGGAATTTTACAGTGCGAGTTCCGGGTGGAGCGCGGCGTTTGCCGCTCCGTGGACGCCGCCACTTTATCCGCGGATGCATGTGCTGCCGAATGGAAATGTGTTTTATTCGGGGGCGACGACGGGCTCGAGCATTTTCAATCCTTCGACGCATACCTGGACGACCAATGTTGCGTTTACAAATTACAGCGTGACGCGGACCTATGGATCGTCGGTGCTTCTGCCGCTGACCCCGGCGAACAATTATTCACCGAAGGTGATCATCCTGGGCGGGGGGAATCCTTCGACCAACACGACCGAGCTGATTGATCTTTCCGCAGCCACTCCGAAGTGGGTGAACGGGCCCAATATGTCGCAGCCGCGCATCGAGATGAACGCTACGATATTGCCGAGCGGGCAGATTCTGGCCTTGGGCGGTTCGTTGAACGATGAGGACACGAACACGACCAGCTTGAATGCTGATCTGTACGACCCGGTCAGCAATAGCTTCAGTTCGGCGGGGGCGCTGGTGTATGCGCGACTGTATCACTCGGTGAGCTTGCTGATGCCCGACGGCACGGTGTGGGTGGCGGGTGGGAATCCGGCGCGCGGGACGTATGAACCGCATATGGAAGTTTATACGCCGCAATATTTATTGAATGCGGATGGCACGCCGGCGACGCGGCCGACGATCAGCAACGTTTCTTCAAACGTGATTGGCTATGGCGGAGCGTTTCAGGTGCAGACGCCGGATGCGGCTTCGATCGCGAACGTGGTGCTGATGCGCAATGGCGCCGTGACGCACGCGTTTGACATGGACCAGCGCTACGTGGGGCTTTCGTATACGTCCAGCGCGGGCGTTTTGAATGTGACCGGTCCGACGAATGGAAATATAGCGCCGCCGGGATATTACATGCTTTTTATTCTGAACAGTGCAGGTGTGCCGTCAGTGGCGACGATCGTGCAGCTTTCGCTGGCGGCGAACGACACTCCCCCGACGGGAACGATTACGAGCCCGAGTACGGATGTGACGATTTCGGCGGGGCAGTCGGTGACCTATACGGGCACGGGCAGCGATCCGGATGGGACGATCAGCGCGTATTCGTGGTCGTTTCCGGGCGGGAGCCCCAGCACGAGCAATCTGGGGAATCCGGGAAGCGTGATCTACTCGACGCCGGGCACGTTTGTGACGACGTTTACGGTGACGGACAACGCGGGATTGACGGATCCGAACCCGCCGACGCGAACGATTACGGTGCAGCCGGACTTTTCGCTCTCCGCAACACCCGCCTCGCGGACGGTAACGCAGGGCGGCGGGACTTCGTACACGGCAACAGTCAGCGCGAGCAGCGGCTTTTCGGGAAGCGTTTCGCTTAGCGTGAGCGGATTGCCGGCTGGCGCAACCGGCACGTTTAATCCAGCGTCGATTGCGACGTCGGGGTCGAGCACGCTGAGCGTTTCGACGAGCAGTTCCACGCCGCCGGGAAGTTATCCTCTGACGATTACCGCTGTAAGCGGTGCGCTGACCCATACGGCGAATGTGACGCTGGTGGTGAGCGGAGACTTTTCCGTGAGCGTTACACCGGCAAGCATGACCGTGTCGCGGGGCGCGAATGCGCTTTACAGCGTTACAGTGACGCCGGGAAGCGGATTCACGGGCTCGGTGACGTTGAGCGTCAGCGGGCTGCCGCGGCGGGCAAGCGCCAGCTTCAATCCCGCATCGATCAGTGGGCTGGGAACCTCAAAGCTGACGGTGAACACCAACCGGAAGTCGCCGACCGGCACGTTTACGTTGACCGTTGTCGCAACCAGTGGCGGGTTGACGCACAGCCAACAGGTAACGCTAACCCTTCGCTAGCGCAACACAGTAAAATACCGGTCGGTGACGGTGGCGATGTCGGCCGCATTCTGCGGGCGACATGTGGCGATGGAATCGAGGGGCTTATGCCTGTTTCGCGCAGAAAATTGCTTCGACAGATTGGTGTTGGAGCGTTTGTGGGTGCTGCGGCGCCGGCGCTTCGTGGTTTTGGACGGGTTGCCGGCGGCGCGGGGCCGCGGGTGGCGACGGCGGAGGATCCGGTTCTTCTCTACCGTAATGAGAATCCGTATGGGCCGTCGGAAAAGGTGCTGGCGGTGCTACGGGAATCGGTGGCGAGCGGCAATCGTTATCCGCGGACGGAGTATGACACGCTGACGGCGAAACTGGCGGCGATGCACAAGGTGAAGCCGGAGCAGATTGTGCTGGCGTGCGGGTCGGGCGAAATTCTGGCGATGGCGGCGCTGGCGTATTTGAAGCCGGGCAAAAAGCTGGTGCAGGCTGTGCCGACGTTTCCGTCGCTTGGAAGGCTGGCGCAGGCCGCGGGCGTGGAAGTGGCGAGCGTTCCGCTGAACAAGCGATACGAGCACGATCTGGAAGCGATGCTGGAGGCGGCACGGACGTCGACGGGATTGGTGTACATCGTGAATCCGAATAATCCCACGGGGACGATTACGCCGCGGAAAGATATCGAGGCGTTCATCGCGAAGCTGCCCGCGGAAGTGACGGTGCTGATCGACGAGGCGTACCACCACTTTGTTACGCCGAATGCGACGTACGAATCGTTTCTGGATCGGCATTACGACGACCCGCGGCTGATTGTTTCGCGAACTTTTTCGAAAATTTATGGTTTGGCGGGGATGCGGATTGGCTACGCCGTGGCTTCACCGGAAATGGCGAAGCGGCTGCCGGCGGGATTTCCCAACTGGAGCGTGAGCGTGGTGTCAGCGCGGGCTGCGTCGGCGGCGCTGGATGATGCGGAGTACGTGCGACTGGGCATCAAGCGGAACACGGACGACCGGCAGGAATTCCTGAACCAGGTGAACGAGCGGATGCTGCGAGCGATTGATTCGCAGGCGAATTTTGTGATGGTGAATCCGATGCGGCCGCCGGACGAAGTGATCGAGCACCTGAAGAAGAATCACATCCTGATCGGGCCGAAGTATCCTGTTCTGGACAAATACATACGCGTGTCGCTGGGAACGCCGGAAGAGATGCAGGCGTTTTGGCGCGCGTGGGATTTAATGCCGCCGACCGGCAAGATGGCAATGTAGCTGAGGCTGGGTTTGGCTGGCCGCGACTGAAGAAGTCCGCGGGCTGGCAGGTTGTTAAGGTATATACCCGCAACTCCCCATTTCGTCCTTCACTGTGTTGCATGGATGACACGCATCAGGGCTTGGTGCGGGCTTGCTTCACATGCGAATTCTCTGAAAATTGGAAGATGGAGAGCGCCAGGGTGGTGAGGACTCCGCAAGAATTAAAAAATATTGTGTCCTTGAGCTGAAATTTGCATCGAAGTGCAAGTTGAGCAGGGCGCTGCCTGCCGCTTGAACTTGGCATGGCGAGCGCATTGTTCGGGGTCACCATGCGAAACACAAACGATTTTCCCGCTTTTTCCGTAGTATCCAACAAAACATCACTGAACCTTTCCGGAGATTTGAAAAAACGCGTGAGGCGTTGCGTGAAGGGGTGCGCACGGATGCGAAGAGTTGCCTTCGTGTTTGCGCTGGCGCTGATCTGTTTCCCTCAGGCGTGGGCGCAGAACACTCCGTCGCAGGAGCAGAATGCTTCGCTGTTCGGGCTGCCGTCGCGGCAGCACCTATTTGGGGACTGGGGAGGAGAGCGGACAGCGCTGGCCGAGAAGGGCCTGACGTTCGACTTTTTCTACATCAGCGACATGGAAGCGAACCCGACGGGAGGCCTGGAGCAAGCGCAGGCTGGGTGGATGAGAATTCGCGGGACGATGGACCTGAATTTCGACCGGCTGATTTCGTGGCAGGGATTGAGTATCCATGCGACGGGGCTGTGGCAGTCTGGTGCCAACCTGGGCGCGAAGATTGGAACGCTGGCGAATCCGAGCGACCTGGTCAGCGCGCACACCACGCGCCTGGACTCTTTCTGGGTGCAGCAGCTTTTTTTCAGCGACAGACTACGGATCAGGGCAGGACAGTTGGCCGGTTTGGATTTTTACGGCAATCAGGATTATGGCGGCTCGTGGTTGATTGAACCGATGGGTTATGCGTTTGGGAACCTGTTCCCTTCGATCTTTGAGTCGTTCAATCCTGCCGGCACGCCGGGTGTGGAAGTGCGGTTTGCGCCGAGGCGGAGTTTCTACGTGAAGTCGTCGGTGATGTCCGGAAACCGCGATCCGTATCACCAGGACCCAACCGGCACGAATTTCGAGATTAAGAATTCGGCGAATTTCCTGTTTGAGGCGGGTTATCTGTTGCATCCGCCGGATGACGGCACAAGCGGAGCGGCCGGAGCGGCGGCCACGAAAGTTTATCCCGGCAGCTACAAATTCGGCGGGATCTACAATGGCGGGAAATTTCCCGATGCCGCCGGGGTAATGAGCAGCGGCAACTACCTGATTTACGGGATGGCGAGCCAGGCGGTATTTCGGACGGACGCGGGTTCAAACCGCGGGCTGGATGTTACGGCCGGGTTTGACTACAGTCCGGGCGACGTGGCGCGAGAAAATGTGCAGGTGACGGTCGGCGGGCGGTTCAACGCGCCGTTTGCCAGCCGAAAGAAAGATCGAGTGGGCGTGGCGCTGGTGTACAGCAAGATTAGCGATTCGTTTTCGAATTTCGGCACGCTGCTGGGCGGGCCGCCGCTGGGTTCGGAAAAAGCGGTGGAGCTGAACTATTCGCTGCAGGTGACGCCTTACTGGTACGTGCAGCCTGTGTTTCAATACTACGTCGATGTGGGCGCGAATGGGGCTTTGCCGAACGCGCCGGTGCTGGGATTCCGTACAAAAGTAAATTTCTGATTGGTGGGAGCGCCCATGAAGTCCAGAACCGAAGAGTTGAAGAATATCGCGGGGCAGAAGTTTGATCTGTGCATCATTGGCGGCGGGGCGACAGGCGCCGCTTGCGCGCTGGATGCGCAGTTGCGCGGTATACGGACCGTGCTGGTGGAGGCGGGCGATTATGCGGGGGCTACCTCCAGCGCAGCCACGAAGATTATTCACGGCGGCGTGCGTTACCTGGAAGAGGCGATTAAAGGCGCGGACCTGCAGGAGTATCACGTGCTGGTACGGGCGCTGCACGAGCGCGTGCGGATGCTGGAGAATGCGCCGCACCTGACGCGGGTGCTGGAATTCCTGGTGCCGAGCTACCGGTGGATCGACGTCGCGTACCTGGATATCGGGCTGAAGATTTACGACTGGCTGGCGGGAGAGGGGCGGATTTCGCCGAGCAAATTTCTTTCGCTGGAAGAGACGCTGAAGCGGATGCCGGAGTTGAATCAGAAGGGGCTGGTTGGCGGCGTGGCGTATGCCGACGGGCAGTTTGACGACGCACGGTACAACATGATGCTGGTGCAGAGCTTTACCGTGGCCGGGGGAAACGCGCTGAACCACGCGAGAGTGACGGATTTCCGGAGAGACGCGAACAAGAAACTTTCCGGCGTGGTGGTGAAGGAGCAGTTTACCGGGCAGACGTTCACGGTTGACGCCACGGTAATTGTGAACGCCACGGGGCCGGTTGCGGACATAGTGCGACAACTGGCGACGCCGAGTGTGGGGAAGCGCATGCGGCCGAGCAAGGGGGCGCACATTCTTTTGCCATTGGAAGTTTTTCCAACGAAGGACGCGCTGCTGGTTCCGAAAACAGAGGATGGGCGCGTGCTGTTCGCGGTGCCATGGAATGACCGGCTGCTGGTGGGGACGACAGACGAAGAAGTGTCTATTGATGCGGAGCTGGTGGTTACGAAGGCGGACGTTGAGTACATGCTGCGGACACTGAATCAGTATCTGGCGCGGCCGGTTACGCCGGACGAGATCGTGAGCGGCTTTGCAGGCGCGCGGCCGCTGGTGGGTTCGGAAGGGGATGTGGACACGAAGAAACTGGCGCGCGACGACGTGATCGAAGTGGACGCGGCCAGCGGGCTGATCAGCATTATGGGCGGCAAATGGACGACGCACCGCGCGATGGCGGAGGATACGATTCACCAGGTGCAGAAATCCCTAGGCGTGAACCAGACGGAATCGCTGACGCGCAATCACGTGCTCTATGGCGGAGAGGGATTCACGGATGATTATTGCGACAAGCTGGCGCACCAGCACGGGCTTTCGGACGCGACGGCACGGCATCTGACGGCGAAATTCGGAACGGCGGCGGACAAGGTTCTAGCGGTAGCGCGGGAAAATCCGGCGCTGCTGAAGCCGCTTATCCCCGGTTTTCCGGCGATGGGTGCGGAAGTGGTGTATGCGGTCCGGAATGAGATGGCGGCGACGATTGAGGACGTGCTGGCGCGGCGTATCGGGATGCAGCTGCATGCCTGGCGTGACGCGATTGAGGCAGCGCCCGTGGTGGGCGCGCTGATGGCGGCGGAATTGAAATGGGATAGCGCGACGGAGACTGCGGCGGTTCAGCAGTACGTGGAAAAGATCAATCACTTGCTGGACTCGGCGGGGCTGTCGCGCAGCCGGCCGTCGGCGCAGGCGGGTGCTTCCGGAGTGAGCTCGGGCACGGGTTCGGCGGCGCACTGACAGCGCGGAACGAATCGGAATCTGAGGAGGAGTGCGGTGGCTAACTATATTGGTGCGATTGACCAGGGAACGACAAGTTCGCGATTCATCGTATTTGACAGAGGTGGCCGCGTTATTTCCGTGTCACAGAAGGAACACGAGCAGATTTATCCGAATCCCGGGTGGGTGGAGCACAACCCGGATGAAGTGTGGCAACGGACGCGCGAAGTGATTGCAGGGGCGATGGCGAGCGGGAACTTGAAACCGCAGGACCTGGCAGCGATCGGGATTACCAACCAGCGCGAGACGACCGTGGTGTGGAACCGCAAGACCGGCAAAGCGCTGGCGAACGCGCTGGTGTGGCAGGACACGCGGGTGGCGGACTACGTGAGCGAACTGGCGAAGTCCGGCGGGCAGGATCGCTTTCGCGCAAAGACCGGGTTGCCGCTGACTACGTATTTCAGCGGATTGAAGATTCGTTGGGTTTTGGAAAACGTGAAGGGCGTGCGGGAGATGGCGCAGTCTGGCGACGCGATTTTTGGAAACATGGACACGTTTTTGTTGTGGAATCTGACGGGTGGGCCGCAGGGAGGCGTTCACATCACCGACGTGACGAACGCCAGCCGGACGCAATTGATGAACCTGGAGACGCTGGATTGGGATAAGGGGATGCTGGAGGCCTTTGGAATTCCGGCGGCGATGCTGCCCAAGATTCGGTCGAGCAGCGAAAAGTATGGGGTTGCGAATGAGCCGTCGATCAAAGACGTGCCGATTTCTGGAATCCTGGGCGACCAGCAAGCGGCGCTGGTGGGGCAAACCTGCTTTGAAGCGGGCGAGGCGAAAAATACGTACGGCACGGGCTGTTTTTTGCTGATGAACACGGGCACGCGGAAAGTGGATTCGAAATCCGGGCTGTTGACGACGATGGGATACAAATTTGGGGATCAGCCGGCACACTATGCTCTGGAAGGAAGCATCGCGATCACCGGGGCGCTGGTGCAATGGGTGCGCGACAACCTGGGCCTGATTCAAAAGAGCTCGGACATCGAGAAACTCGCGCGGACGGTGAACGACAACGGCGGCGTTTATTTTGTTCCCGCGTTTTCCGGATTATACGCTCCGTACTGGAAGGACAGCGCGCGCGGCGTGATTACCGGCTTAACGCGGTATGCCAACAAGGGGCATATTGCGCGGGCGGTGCTGGAATCCACGGCGTATCAGACGCGCGACGTGCTGGAAGCGATGGAAAAAGATTCGGGGATCAGCCTGGACGTTTTGCGGACGGACGGCGGCATGGTAAGCGACGAATTGCTGATGCAGTTTCAGGCGGACATTCTGGACCGGCCGGTGGTGCGGCCGGTGACGAAGGATGCGACGACGGCGCTGGGCGCGGCGTATGCGGCTGGGTTGGCGGTCGGCTATTTTAAGGACCTAAAGGATTTGCGCGCGAACTGGGCCGTGGACCGAACGTGGAAGCCGAATCTGCAGAACGGGAAGCGTGAAGAGTTGTATGGCCTTTGGAAGAAGGCAGTAACCCGCTCGTTCGATTGGGTTAGCTGAGTCCCATTTAATCCAGGAGACACTCGATGCTGGCAAAATGTTTCGGCGAGTTCATGGGCACGCTGATCTTGATACTTTTGGGTGACGGCGTGGTGGCGGGCGTGCTGCTGAAGCGGTCGAAAGCGGAGGGCGCGGGCTGGATGGTGATTACGACCGGGTGGGCGCTGGCAGTGATGGCGGGAGTTTTTGTGGCCATCGCGTGCGGAAGCAGCGACGCGCATCTGAATCCCGCGGTGACGCTGGGTTTCGCGGTGTCGTCGGGCCAGTTTGAAAAACTTGCTCCTTACATTGTGGCGCAGATGGCGGGCGCGTTTGTGGGCGCGACGCTGGTGTGGCTGCAATACCTGCCGCACTGGAAAGAGACGCCGGACCAGGGGCTTAAGCTGGCGGTTTTTTGTACGGGGCCGGCGATCCGCAACTTCGCGGCGAACCTGATCAGCGAGATTATTGGAACGTTTGTGCTGGTGTTCGTGGTGGGTGCGATTTTTTCAAAGGCGGTGGCTGCCGGAGGGCCGGCGGCGGGACTTGGACCGTATCTTGTTGGCGCGTTGGTGTGGGGCATTGGACTTTCGTTGGGCGGAACGACGGGCTATGCGATCAATCCTGCGCGCGATTTGGGGCCGCGATTGGCACATGCGGCGCTGCCAATTGCAGGCAAGGGTGGAGCGGACTGGGGCTACGCGGTTATTCCGGTGATTGGGCCGCTTATCGGCGG
The DNA here is from genome assembly GCA_035484435.1 of Vulcanimicrobiaceae bacterium. Classification (GTDB taxonomy): domain Bacteria; phylum Acidobacteriota; class Terriglobia; order Acidiferrales; family UBA7541; genus Acidiferrum. Next base: position 34,040 of record DATHOY010000024.1, read on the forward strand.
CGGGCTGGCCGGTGCGCTGCTGCGGGTCATCGGCGTGTAATGGCAACTGTGTGGCGGCGTTCGTGGGCTGCGGTTGTGGCGATGCCAGAGAGGGGAATTGGCCATGAAAAAATTTATTAACCGTCCGGAAAATGCGGTGGAGGAGATGTTGGGAGGGCTGGCGGTGCTGAGTCCTGGACTGGCGCGATTGGCCGGGCACAAGGTCTTGGTGCGCGCGGATGCGGATCGGATTCGCGACAAGCAGGTGGCCATCATCTCCGGCGGAGGCAGCGGGCATGAGCCGGCACACGCGGGTTATGTTGGGGAAGGCATGTTGAGCGCGGGCGTCGCGGGGGAAGTGTTCACTGCGCCGGATACGGATTCGGTTCACGCGGCGATTAAGGCGGTGGCGGGCAAGCCGGGGGCGCTGCTGGTGGTCAAGAATTATACGGGCGACCGGCTGAATTTTGGTTTGGCGGCGGAGATGGCGCGGTCGGAGGGAATTCCCGTTGAAATGATTATTGTTGATGACGACGTGGCGCTGGACAACAAAACGCAATTTGCGGGCGCACGCGGGCTGGCCGGAACGATCTTCGTTCACAAACTGGTGGGAGCCGCGGCTGCGGAGGGAAAGAGCCTGGTAGAGGTTGCGGCGATCGGGAGAGGCGCGATCAAGTCGTTGGCGACGATGGGCGTTTCGTTTTCCGCGGGGACTTCGCCGGCGGTCGGAAAACCCAGCTTTGAACTGGCCGAGGACGAGATGGAATTAGGGTTGGGCATTCACGGAGAGCCCGGCGTAACGCGCACGCGAATTCAGCCCGCGGATGAGCTGACCGAGACGCTGCTGAACCAGATTCTGAAGCATGAGAATTTCGGAAACGACCGCCGCGTGGCGGTGATGATCAACAATCTTGGGGCGACGACGGCGATGGAGCTGGCGATTGTGGCCAGGCATGCGATGGCCATTTTGGAAAAGAAGGGATACACCGTCGAGCGGCTGTATGCGGGGACGCTGTTGTCGTCGCTGGACATGGCGGGAATATCGATTTCGGTGCTCGGCGTGGATGATGCGGCGTTGCGCTGGCTGGACGCGCCGACTTCGGCCCCTGCGTGGCCGAACGTGTCGAAGCAGCGACCGGGCAGGGTGGAAGCACAATTGGCGGCGAGCGCGGCGGCTGGCCGCAGTTCTGCTGCCACGAAGAATGCTCAAACGGAAACGGGCCGGAAAATAAAACGAGCGATTGAAGCTGCCTGCACAGCATTGATCGAGGCGGAAGGCGAATTGACGGAAATGGATCGCATTGTGGGCGACGGCGATCTAGGCGCGAGTATGAAGCGCGCGGCGATGGTTGTGCGGGAGTCGGTGGACTCCTATCCGCTCGACGAAGCGCCCGCGACGCTGAAGGCGCTGGGACAAACGCTGCGGAGCGCGTTGGGCGGATCGTCGGGGCCCCTCTACGGTGTATTTTTTCTGCGCGGCGGCAATGTTTTGGAGAAATCCGGCTGGACTAGCCTGGCGCAATGGGCGAACGCGATTGAAGAAGGCGGGAGGGCAATCAGAGAGTTGGGCGGAGCGAAGCCCGGCGACCGGACGATGCTGGACGCGTTGCATTCTTTCATGGTGACGTTGAAAAATGGCGGAACGAATGCTTCGCAGGAAGTCTTGCGGGCCGCGGTGGAAGCGGCGAAGCGCGGCGCCGAAGCGACGGCGCAGATGAAACCACGGTTGGGAAGATCGAGCTATTTGGGTGACCGCGTGATTGGGCATGCGGATCCGGGAGCGACGGCAGTGGCGATATGGTTGCGCGCGGTTGTGGAAGCGTTGAACGCGGACGAAGTTCCACAGCGGCAGGCGAAGGTGAAGGTGAAGGTGAAGGTGAAGGTGAAGGGAGTCTAGTACAGGAGAGAATTTGAGATTGACGAGACGGATGGCTTTGACACGAAGAATGAAAAAGAAACGGGAATAAAGATAAGAAGTGTTCAGGTATCCGATCGTAAGAGCCCACCGTTCATCCCGCAAACTTCGCGGGATGGCGCAGAGTTCGCGAAAGGCGCGAAGGATGGGGCACCCTCAACTTCAGGTGTTAGGCGGCGGTGGATGGGGAACTTAGCGACCAACACGTATGTGGACGTGCGGGGCACTCAGTTAAGGAGAAACGAAAATGAAAAAGTGGAAGATTGTTATCCCCGTGGTGGTGATTGGATTGATTGTGGGGTGGTACGAGTTCCGGCCGGAGCGGATCGTCGTCAATAAAAGCGTGAATGAGGCGTTGCCGGTCTCAACAGGCGGAACCGCGCCACAACCGGTGGAGACGGGAACGTTTCACAGCGTGTTTCACCCGACGGAGGGGACGGCAACCATTTACCACGAAGGAGATGGCAGCCGGCTGCTCCGCCTGACGAGTTTCAAAACATCGAATGGGCCGGACGTGCACATTTATATGGTCGCGGCGGCGGATGCGGTTGATAGTCCCAGCGTGCTGCAAGCGGGCTACATCGATCTGGGTGTGATGAAGGGGAATATCGGGGATCAGAACTATGCGCTGGGGCCGGATGTGGACCTGACGAAATACCGATCGGTGTCGGTATGGTGCAAACGGTTCAGCTACAATTTCGGGACCGCGCCGCTGAATTCCGATCATCTGGTGACACAGAAGTAGCAGGTTCGCGCGCACAGACGGAGTGTGCCGAGAAGGGAAGCGGTGTATGAAGAAGAACAACGCTTCATCAAACAGGCAGGCGGAAAGGCCTGCGTTAGAAGATTACGACCTGGTGATTCTGGGTGGTGGAACGGGCGCGACGATTGCTGCGTGGACGTTCGCATCCGAAGGAAAACGGGTTGCGGTCGTCGAGCGCAGGTATGTGGGAGGATCGTGCCCGAACATCGCTTGCCTGCCAAGCAAGAACGTCATTCACAGCGCGAAGATTGCGTCGTACTTTCGCAGGAGCGAGGAATTCGGCATTGCGCGAAAACCCTTTAAGGTGGACATGACGGCGGTGCGGGGAAGGAAACGCAGGATGGTGAGCTTCTGGAATGAGGCTTATCTGGGGAATTACAAGAAGACCGGGGCGGAATTTATTCTCGGGACCGGGTGTTTTGTGGCGCCGAAGACGCTGGAGGTGACGCTGCCGGGAGGGAAAGTCCGCCAACTGCGCGGGGCCAGCGTGATTATCAATACGGGTACCCACGCGGCGATGGAAATGGTTCCGGGACTGGCGGAAGCGAAACCGCTTACGCATATCGAGACGCTAGAGCTGGACGAGGTGCCGAAACACCTGGTTGTGCTTGGTGGCGGCTACATCGGCGTGGAGTTCGCGCAGGCGATGCGGCGGTTTGGAAGCAAGGTGACGGTAATCGAGCGCAACGCGCGCGTGCTGCATCGCGAAGACGATGACGTGACGGAAGAGCTGCAACGAATTCTGGAAGAAGAGGGTGTCAAGTTCGAACTGAATGCACTCGTGAAGCGTGTCTCGGGCCAGTCCGGGCAATCGGTGAAAGTGGTTATTGAACGGGGCGGAAAAAAGAAAACCATTGGAGGCAGTCATTTGTTGATTGCGGCGGGCCGCGTGCCAAACACGGAGGGCATTGGTCTGGAACAGACGGGAGTGAAGCTTGCCGCGAACGGGTACATCCAGGTGGATGAGCATCTAGCGACGACAGCGCCAGATGTTTGGGCGATCGGGGAGGTGGCGGGCAGCCCGCAGTTCACTCATGTGAGCGCGGACGATTTCCGCGTGGTGCATGCCAGCATCACCGGAGGGAAGCGCGTGACGACGGGGCGGCTGGTGCCGTTCTGCGTGTTCACGGACCCGGAATTCGCACGCGTCGGCTTGGGCGAGAAAGAAGCGAAAGAAACAGGGATTGCGTACAGGTTGTTTAAGGTTCCGATGGAAGCGGTGATGCGGGCGACGACGATGGCCGAGACGCGTGGCTTCATAAAAGCGCTGGTTGAGGCGGACGGCGATCGCATCCTCGGGTTCACGCAGGTGGGAGTTGGCGCCGGCGAGGTGCTGGGGACGGTGCAGGTTGCGATGCTAGCCGGATTGCCGTATACGGCGCTGCGCGACGCGATACTTATTCACCCGACGCTTGTAGAGGGGCTCATCCCGCTGTTTTTGGGGCAGGCGGAAAAGATTTCGCCGCCGCAGCAGGCTGCGGAGAATCCGAGCGACGCGCGGGACTCCGTGCGTTCGCGGGCAGCGAAGGTTTATTAGCCTCCACGGGGAGAGAACATTCGCGTGTTTAGTGGAGTGCGGGCTGTCACTCTGGCGGCACGCGGACACTTGCACGACAAAAGTTTGACGCTCGCGTCACCATTCTTTGCGTGAAAAACGGTTCGATCCGGATGGATACGCATTAGTGGAAGTGGTTCGCTGCGTGCAATGCAAAGAAAAGCCTTACGTTTTGCCAGAGTATTCCGCGCTAGCAGGCGGACTCGCTGGAAGGAAGGATCGCAATGAGCATTCGTCTTCCCGCATTTCTCCTCGTCCTGCTTGTTCTTGCCGGCTTTCAACAAGTCAAGCCACAAAGCTACAGCAGTTATAACGGATTCGACCTTGTCGATAAGGCCGGGAACATCCGCAAGCCCAGCGACTACCGGGACCACTTCCAGGTACTCGGCGCCTATGCAGTCCAGAATCCGAAGGGCGACCAGGTGCACTTCACCTATGCGTCGCCCGGCGCGGCGGAGTATTACCGCAAGAACGGGAAATTCGCGGACGGAACCGTGCTGGTGAAAGAGGTGTTCGGAAGCGAGCACGCGCAATTAACGACGGGCGACGCGCATTGGGCCACGGGATCGAAGGTGTGGTTTGTGCTGATCAAAGACGGCAAAGGACGGTATCCCGGTAATGCGCTATGGGGCGATGGATGGGGATGGGCGCTGTTCACAGCGGACGCGCCCGACAAACAGGTGGCGACCGACTACAAGAAAGACTGTCTGGGCTGCCACATACCCGCGCAGACGACGGACTGGATCTATGTGCAGGGCTATCCGCTTCTTTCCTCGAAGTGAGCCGACAAGTGTCGGGTGAAGTGGCTCTTGAAGGCGGTTGAAAGGAGAAAGTTCGATGAAAAAATGTTTGTTAGTTATCGTCGTGGGAGTTGGATTGATCGCGGGGGGCGCGTTACTGTCGAACACAAGAGCTGCGGCCGTTAAGGCGCAACCCACGGGGCCGGTATTTGATGCCGATGGCAAGTTGAAGCTGCCCACCGGTTACCGGCGGTGGGTTTTTGTGGGGGCTCCGTTGACGCCGAACGGGCTGAACAATGGAAAGGCGGGGTTCCCGGAATACCATCACGTTTACGTGGAGGAGAGAAATCTGGATGTGTATTTGAAGACCGGCTCTTTTCCCGAAGGAACCGTGATCGTGAAGGAGCTGACGCGGGTGCTTGACCCGACGTTTCCGGATGGATCGCGCTCGGAGCCATCGGGGCGCGGCTATTTCAACGGAGTGTACAACGGCATGGATGTGACTGTGAAAGACAGCAAAAGATTCGCGAAGACCAATGGCTGGGGCTTTTTCAATTTTGGGCATCATCCCGAGCCGTATGCCGAGGCATCCGCGGAAGCTTCGGCCAGCGAATGCGCCGGCTGCCACGCGGCCTACGTCGCGAAGACGGATATGACCTGGGTACAGTTTTATCCGATGCTGCGGGGAAAGTAGGGCGCTGACGGTCGCCGGTTTTACTAGTCGTGCGTGAACCGCATTCGTGTAAGCAGCGCGGTGTAATTGGGGGCTTTTTAGGGGTGATAAACGGAATCGGCGAGGATCAAAGTGAGTTAGCAATGGAGGAAAAACAACCCCAAGACCCAGGCACCAAGAGGCGGAGCCTAGGGCACCCGGCAGGTGGGAGTTGGCGCGGGCGAGGTGCTGGGGACGGTGCAGGTTGCGATGCTCGCCGGATTGCCGTATACTGCGCTGCGCGACGCGATACTCACCCACCCGACGCTTGTAGAAGGGCTTATCCCCATGTTTTCGGGGCAGGCGGAAAAGATTTCACCGCCCAAGCCGCAGAAATCTCTGGAGAGTTCGAGCGACACGAGGGACGCCCTGCGGTCGCGAGCGGCGAAGGTCAATTGACGGGTTAAGATGTCCGACGGTAAGAACCCGCCGTTCATTCCGTGATCCGAGGACACAGAATGAACACAGGAATCACGCTACTGCTGTGGCCGACGCATTATCCCTGTGCAGAAGTTGCAGCGCGCGGTGGACCACGTTGTCGACGGTGAATCCCAGTTTGGCCATAACTACTTCGCCGGGCGCGGAGGCCCCGAAGTGATCCAGTCCGATGATATCGCCGGTTCGGCCTACCCATTTGTACCAGCCAAGCGTCGCGCCGGCCTCAATTGCCAGCGTGGGGATGCTGAGGGGCAGAACGGAATCGCGGTAGTCGACGGGTTGTTTTGCAAACAGCTCCCACGATGGCATAGATACGACTCGGGCTTTTGTGCCTGATTTAGCTAGGGCCTGCGCGGCGTCCAGCGCCAGGTGGACTTCCGATCCGGTCGCGGCCAGTACAAGGTCGGGCTCGGGCGCATCCAGCAGAACATAAGCACCTTTCGCGACCCCGGCGCTGACGGCGAACAGTTTTGGATCCAGGACAGGCAAGGCTTGGCGAGTCAAGACGAATACCGCCGGACCGGGGATTCCCATCGCCACGCGCCAGGCTGATGCAGTCTCGTTGGCGTCCGCAGGGCGGAAGACCGTCAGCCCCGGCATTGCGCGCAAACTGGTCAGGTGCTCGACGGGTTGATGTGTCGGTCCATCCTGACCGAGACCTATGCTGTCGTGGGTGAAAATGAAAATGCTGTGAACCCCCATCAGGGCCGCCAGGCGTAAAGAAGGCCGCATGTAATCGGAGAAGGTGAAAAATGTTGAGCCGAAGGGGATCAAGCCGCCGTGCAACGCCATTCCATTTACCATTGCTGCCATAGCATGTTCGCGAACGCCGAAGTGAATGTTCCTGCCCTGATTGTCGCCGAAGCCCAAATCGCCGAGGCCTTTCAACGTCGTGCGATTTGAGCCGGCAAGGTCGGCAGCGCCACCAATAAAACCCGGCAGTGCCGCGGCGAGCGCATTCATTGTCTTGCCCGAAGCTTCGCGGGTCGCGATTGATCCTTCGCTGGGCGAGAACAATGGAAGGCCTGAATCCCAGTTGTCAGGAAAAACTCCGTCCAGCATGTTCTTGAGTTGATGACTCAAATCGGGGTACTGCTCAGAGTAGCGTTCGAACATGTCGGTCCATGCTTTTTCCAGCGCGGTTCCGCGCGGAATGGCATCACGAAAATGAGCCTGAACATCGGCAGGAACGCTGAAAGGCGGCATGTCCGGCCATCCAAGGTTTTGTTTCGTCGCGCGCGCGTTCTCAGGTCCCATAGGTTCGCCATGAACTTTTGGCGAGTCGTGCAGCGGGCTGCCATAACCGATGTGAGTTCGTGCGGCGATTAGTGACGGCTTCTGTTTTTCGGCCATTGCTTGCCGAATCGCAATATCAATTGCTTCGAGGTCATTTCCGTCCGGAAGAGAAATTACGTGCCATCCGAACGCCCGGAAGCGGCCGCAGGTGTCTTCGGTGAAAACGTGGTCGGTGGTCGCGTCCAGCGAAACGTGATTGTTGTCGTACAGACAAATAAGTTTTCCCAGTTGCAGCGTTCCCGCCAGGGATGCTGCTTCAGACGAGATTCCTTCCATAAGATCTCCATCGCCGGCCAGCACGAAGGTGAAGTGATCGACTACCGGGAATCCGTCCCGATTGAAACGAGCTGCGAGATGGGCTTCGGCTACGGCCATTCCGACGGCCATGGCGATGCCTTGTCCCAGAGGGCCTGTGGTTGCTTCCACTCCAAGGTCCGGGTCATATTCCGGATGGCCGGTTGTTTTGCTGCCCCACTGGCGAAAATTCCGGAGGTCATCGAGGCTGAAGTTGTATCCGGTCAGATGAAGCAATGAGTAAAGCAGCTCCGATCCATGACCAGCGGAGAGGACGAAACGGTCGCGATTGGCCCACCGGGGATTTGCGGGATTGTGCCGCAAAAACCGGTCCCAGAGAGTGTAGGCCATCGGGGCGGCCCCGAGCGGCAATCCGGGGTGGCCCGAGCGGGCTTTCTCGCTCATGTCGATCGAGAGAATTCGGGCTGTATTGATGCAACGCAGATCGAGATCGTGGTTGAGTGTCGGATTCATTGTGATTCTCCTATTACGAACTCGAATTGATTTGAGGCAAGCCTAACGAATCTTTAAGTGCTTGCGAGGGCCGCTAACGAACGGGTTGCCCGCCTCAAAGAAACGCAGCGGCCGATCCACCTCATGCGTGATGCCGATGCGCACGGCTGTTCTAACGTGCGCAGTCTCTCGAACCGCGGTCCCAAGCCAAAGCGGACCGTCGGAGCACAGGTCAACTCCGTCCAACCGCTTGTCGATTTGCAATGCAGCTGCAAGGCGTCCCGGCCCTCTCGCCAAATCCATGAGTTTGTCGGTTTTGCGTAGCCGTTTCATTACGTTGATTCCT
>DATHOY010000025.1:0-2716 GCA_035484435.1 Vulcanimicrobiaceae bacterium
GCCCACTTGCGGCTTGATGATTCCCTCGCCGCGAGTCGGAAGCGGCGGTGGCGTCGTATTGCTGGTATCGTTTTCGAAAATGCGGGCATTCCCATCCGCATCCAGAACCAGCTGGTAGATCGACGTGAGCTGCTGGGCCACAGAATTCGTTGCGGTTAGCGTCAGGGTTCCGCGCCCGTCAGTTCCGAGTGAATAGGTTCCGGAGAGGGTCGCATTAAGTGAGGTACCGGATACACGATTCATATCCTCGGTACCGCCTGTGATTTTGCCTGACCCGTCCGCCGTGAATTGTCCTGTTCCGAGCACAACGCCCTGCGTATCAAATCCACTGAAGAAAAACACATAGGACCCGCGAAGCAGGGAGTTGGGATTCGCGCTACCCGCAGTTATCGAAATGTTGAAGGCTCTCGAAGCGGTGGCAGGAACCGTTTGAGAATCATTCACGCCGAGCGTGAAGCTCACGGGCGTGCCGCTTACGAGGATCGGCGTGCCGGTAATTGCTCCCGAGCCTGGATTCAAGCTGAGCCCGGCCGGCAATTGCCCTGAGACAACGCTCCACGTATAAGGCTGCACACCTCCTGTTGCCTGGACGGACGTTGAGTAGGGCGTCGCAACTGAACCCACCGGCAGTACGCTAGGCGTCACTACAAGAGGCGGCGCGCCGTTCACCGTAATCGAAAGTGGCGCCGGTGTGGATGCCGTCTGCGGCGGAATCGCTGAATCGACCACTTGCAGCGTGAACTGAAACACGCCCGCCGTCGTAGGCGTGCCGCTGAGCTGCCCGGATGTGGTGTTAAACGTCAGCCCCGGAGGGAAATTGCCGGAAGTTTTCGACCACGTAAAAGGAGGCACTCCGCCGGAGGTGACGATGGAGGTCGCATAGGCTGTGTTGATTGTCGCGCCCAAGAGCGCCCCGCTCGAAGTAATTGAAAGCGGCGGCGGCGCACTGATGTTGATCGTATATTGGGGCGAAAGGACTTTGTCCGGAGGGTTCCCGCTGTCGGCCACCTGAACCCTGAATGTATTCGTCGTGTTTGAGCCTGTGGGTTTACCGCTGATCGTGCCGGATTGGCTGATCGTGAGGCCTGCAGGGAGGCTTCCTGAAGCGATCGTGAGTGTCAAAGGTGCGACGCCGCCGGTGACAGGAACCGCAAACGAGTAGGGAACGCCGTTCGCACCGTTCGGTGGAAGAGTTGTTCCGAAACTTGGTGGGATGACCACATCTATCGTCACCGTGGCCGTAGCGCCTTTATCAGCCAGTGCCACAGCTTGCAAAGATACGGGAAGCGTGGCCGAAATGCCCACAGGCGCGGTGTACGTTACGCTGCTCGACGTCATATTGGTAAGCGTGCCGCAGCCGGCTCCGGAGCAACCAGTCCCTGTGAATTGCCACATGACACCCTTATTGGAGGTGTCTTGCCCCACCGTCGCCATGAACGTGAGCGACTCCCCTGTGTCTACCATTTGGGTGGTGCCGGGAATGATTTGGACCGTGATCTGGGAGCTGGAGCCGCCCCCACATCCCGCTGCAAATGCGATTGCGAAGCACACGAATGCGAGGAATGAGGGTCCGAACGGAAATTTTGTAGAATTGCCTGTTATTCGGGCATACGTCTTCGAAGTTCTCATATCACCTTTTCGGATGACTTTTCTGGTACGCCCGCGCTGGGATGAGAGGACTCCCCGCCGAACCCGCAGCAAAAGCGAAACAAGTTGAATAACAAAACACTTCGGGAGTGTCAACGCACATCTCCGAGCGCCACCTTCCAGACCATCCACCCGTTTGACACTCCGCTTGATAGTTCCCGCTACCGTCGGGATAATGCCCGGCATGTTTCAGCCATCTGGATGCGTCGAATGATTCGCTCGTTGCCTGCGGCTAAGTGCGTTTTATTGCTTCCAATCCTCTTCTGCCTTGGTTTCTGTCTTGGTCAGCCGACCCGCATGTTTGCTCAGGATCCCACTGGGGCGCTGCGAGGCACCATCGAGGACACAAGCGGAGCGCGAGTGGCCGGAGCTACGATCGAAGTCCGGGCGATTGGTCGATCGCTCGTGCGCGAAGCTGCCGCTGATCAGCGTGGGGAATTTCGGTTTGATCTGCTGCCGCCAGGCGAATATCAAGTAACCGCCAATTCCGCAGGATTTGCTCCGGCGCATTCCGACGTTTCGGTGGTGATTAGCTCGGTGCGGGAGCTTGCGATCACTATGCTGCCTGCCCCGATTCGCCAGACGGTGACCGTGAATCGGCAAGTTTCTTCGATCACCGCAGAGCCGATCGACGCGGCCAGCGCCACTTTGCAAAGCGTTATCACCGCGAAGGATCTCGAAACCGTTCCGCTCGCGCATCGCAGCTTTGCGAATATCGCCTATCTGGCGCCGGGGACTGAACCGGTTGAACCTTCCGATCCCACGAAAGCGCGCATCACGGCGGTTTCTTTCGGCGGCAGTTCGGGGCTCAACGTCGAACTTTCCGTGGACGGAGGCGACAATTCCGATGATTACATAGGTGGGTTCTTGCAGAATATTTCTCCGGACGCGATTCAGGAGTTTGCCGTTCGTACTGCGCAGGAAGACGCGGACACCGGTCGCACCACGGCGGGCTCTGTCGTGATCAGCACCAAGCGCGGCACAGACATGTGGCACGGCGACGCTGCGTTCTACGAACGGGCTGCTGCGCTCAATGCGCGTTACCCGATCGAAAATCCCGCGCCGGATC
>DATHOY010000026.1:0-10202 GCA_035484435.1 Vulcanimicrobiaceae bacterium
TCCACGCTGTGCGTGGCCATGATCGTCGCGGTTTTTTGCTCGCGTGTCAGCCGCAGCAGCAGTTCCAGTATCACGCCGCCCGTCGCCGTGTCCAGGTTTCCCGTGGGCTCATCGGCCAGCAGAATCCGCGGTGAATGCGCCAGCGCCCGCGCAATCGCCACCCGCTGCATCTGCCCGCCGGAAAGTTGGTGCGGATAGCGCGCGCCAAGCCCGCCCAGCTCCACCCAATGCAGCCGCTCGAGCGCCAGTTCGCGCACGCCGGTCCTGCCCGCCAACTGCAGCGGCAACTCCACATTTTCCTGAACGGTTAGGGTGTGCAGCAGTTGGAAGGATTGAAAGACAAACCCGACTTTGTTACGACGCAATTCCGTTTGCTGCGCGTCATTTAAATCCGATGTCGATCGGTCCTCAATCAGCACCGTTCCCGACGTCGGGAAATCCATCGCGCCCGCCAGGTGCAGCAGCGTCGATTTTCCGCAGCCGCTTCGCCCGACGAGTGCGACAAACTCACCCTCGTTCACGTCCAGGGTGACTCTTTCCAGCGCGCGAACGCTCTGGCCGTCGCTTGCATATTCTTTGCTGACGTTTTGGAGGGAAAGAATCGCCATGCGTCGAACCGCCGCCCGCGCGGCCACTACTTTAGATTGTTGAGCGCCTTCTCGATTGTCGAAGTCAGATCTTTCGCATCCGGCTCTACTTCCGAATCAAACCGCGCAATCACTCTGCCGTCCGGGCCGATCAGGAACTTGGTGAAGTTCCATCCGATTTCGCCGCCCGTTTTCGGGTTCGCCGTCTTATCCGTCAGGAACGCGTAAAGCGGCGTGATGTCGTCGCCCTTCACGGAGACCTTCGCCATCATCGGAAACGTCACGTGATATTTCGAGGTGCAGAATGTCTTGATTTCCTGATTCGTGCCCGGCTCCTGCGCGCCGAAATTATTCGCCGGAATGCCAACGATCACGAAGCCGCGGTCCTTGTATTTTTCATAGAGCGCTTCGAGCCCCGCGTATTGCGGCGTAAATCCGCAGCGGCTGGCGACATTCACCAGCAGCACCACTTTGCCCTTGAATGAACCGAGCGGCGTTGCTTGCCCTTCAATCGAGCTCAACGTAAAGTCGTACACAGTTTTCTCCGCTGCCATCATCGTCGTTCCCAAAAGCGCCAAAAGCATAAAAAACTTCTTCATCTTCGTCTCCCGGTTTGAGTTTGCGCGGAGTCTGAAAAAGTTCAGCTCAGCCGCCTAGCTGCTTTCTCGATAGACGGCCAGCATCAATCATAGGCTACCTGCCCGCCGAAGCCCACTTTCCTGCCTGTCAATTCCACGTAATTTATTTACTTCCGGCGGAATCCGGGTTATTGCAGCAAAAACATGCTGACGCTTTCCGCGGGCACGCGCAGTTTCATCGACTTTCCGGCCATTTCCGCTTGTCCCGTTCCAAAAATCACGGTCGCGTTCGCCGCATGCTCCGCGGGAGAGTCCTGCACCGGCACGGTAATCTCCCGTGCCCTCCCGCCCGCATGAAACACCACCACGATCCTCTCCTCGTCCGTTTCCCGCAGGAATACGTACGTCGTGTCATCCGAAGCCAGGCTCCACAATTTTCCTCGGCGCAACGCAGGGTGCTGCGTCCTCATCGACAGAAGTGCGCTTACGTAAGAATGGATCTCTTCTTGTTCCAGAGTGCGCCCAATTTTCGTGAACGCGTTCCGCGCATCCTCGGTCCAGCCCCCTGGAAAGTCGCGGCGATTATCCGGATCGCGTCCCCCTGGCAGGCCGATTTCGTCGCCATAATAAAGTTCGGGGATTCCGCGCACAGTAAAAATCAATCCGAAAGCAAGTTTCAAACGCGCCGGCGTACCCTGAACCGTTCCTGCGATGCGGGTTGTATCGTGATTTCCGAAAAAAGGCACCAGAAACTCCGGGTGCGGGTAGAGTGAATCCTGCCGCAGAATATTCGCCAGTTTTCCCACCGGCGCGCCATTCAGCAAAACGTCGCGCAGCGTGAAATAGAGCGGGAAATCAAACGGCGCCGTCAATTGCGTATCGATTCCGTCCCACCCTTTTCTGCCGCCTTGATAGAAAGAAGTCACCGTCGGGTCCGGATGAAACACCTCGCCGATCGTCGAAAGCCGCGGATAAAGCCGCCGCAGGGCGGTGTGCCACTTCTCCCAGAACTCCCGCGACACATACGGAAAGGTGTCAATGCGGTAGCCGTCGAGTCCCGTTGATTCCGCCCACCAGATGCTGTTCTGTGCCAGGTATTCGACTACAACCGGATTCTCCGTGTTCATGTCCGGCAAAATTCCCGCGAACCATCCCTCGGTCAAGCTCCGCCGCAACTGCGGAGGAGTGTGCGGGTCCACCAGCGATTCGAACGCATCATTTGTGATTTCTTTTTTCTCAGGCAATCCGTAGAACGATCCATTCAACGGCGAAGCGGCCGTCAAATGGTGCTCCAGCGTTCCGTGGAACCAGTCCGGCATCGGCGGATGCGCGACCCAGGGATGCCGCGGCCCGACGTGATTCGGCACCACGTCAAATAAAACCTTCATGTGCTGTTTGTGTGCCGCCTGGATCAATTCCTGATAATCCGCCAGCGTGCCCACGTGCGGATCCACGGCGTACAAATCCACCGCGCCATAGCCGTGATAATCCTGCGTCGATCCATTTTTCACAATCGGAGTTAGCCACAGCGTGGTCGCTCCCAGTTCTTTCAGATAATCCAGATGCTGCTCTACGCCGCGCAAATCGCCGCCGTGAAACGCCCGCGGCTTGCTCCGATCGTGCGACCCTGGAAATTCCGTCGGTTCGTCGTTCAGCGGGTCGCCGTTGGCAAAGCGGTCCGGCATGATCAGGTAAATCACATCGTCCAGCGAAATCCCCTGATTTCGTCCCAGGGTCTGCTGCCGCGTCGCAATCGGCAGTTCAAACGTAGTTTCCCCGTGGGCCGTCGAAAGCCGGCACACCGTAGTGCCGCTATGCAGCTCCGGCCCCAGTTTCAGCCACACGAACAGGTAATTGCCGTCGCCGCTGGACTCCGTGCGGCTGACCACCACGTCGCGAAGATTGCAACTCACATGCGTTGCCCGCAAATTCTTTCCGGAAAGCAGCAGCATCACGTCCGGCGTCAGGCCCACCCACCAGTTTGGAGGTTCCACTTTCGTCACCGCCGGCGCATCCGGGTTCGCGCTCCCTTGCGCCCGCAGCGAAATTCCGATCGCCATTCCGGCGATCATGGTCAACAAAGCTAATCCACGAAACCAGGTGCCGGTGCTGCACCTGGGGTCTTCCTCACCCGACACGAAACGCAAACCACAAATCACGGCTCTCCTCCTACTCCCCATCGCGAAACACTAGACGCCCAAATGCCTCCGGCACATGGAAATTCGGAGCAGGCGTCAACGTCGGGCTCCACGCCGAATAAAATCTCGGCTCCACTTTCCCTTCCACTCTGAAAAAATTTGCGCGCCAGCTACGCTTCGGATCAAATTCCGACGTCAGACTCCGCATTGGCATGGCCAGTTCCGCTGTCCAAATTCGCGCCGTCGCATCCACCACAACGCGCCGCCGCAATCCGCTGCGCATCTCCTCTTTTTTGCCATGCGCGATATCCAAATCAATCCAGAAACCGTTCAGGCTGACTTCCAGTTCCTTGTAGATCCGTGCATCCCTCGTGTCCGGCTGCAGAAACGCTTCTGCCACGTCGCGCTCCCACAATTCGTCGCGCCATCCATCGGCCCGCGCATCAGGGAAAACATGCAGCTCGCGATAGTGACAGACAAACCGCATATACAACATCTGCTCGTTCCAAAGCAGACGCACCTCGGTCGCGCGCTGCGGGTCGCTTTGCTCGCCCCGCCAATCGCCTTCAAATCGAATCGCCGGCGCTCTCTCCCAGAAGCCCGCCTCAGGAAACCCATCCAGCCCCACGCTTTCTTTCAACCGCAGGGCATACGCCGTTGGCAAACCGCCGAATTTCAAAACCGTTCCACCATTCATCGTCCCGATAGTGTAGTCCACCAGCCGCCCGTTGTTCTCCTTCTTCCCACTCAAGGGTCAGGCCTACACTGAGATTCCAGCCGCCTCTTCGGCCAGCAAACTCTTTGCGCAACTCGCCCTGCAGCCGCCCAATCCCGCACATCCTCGCATGCTACCATCCGCTTTGGACCCATTCTGGAAGGAGAAACTCCCGTGGAAGCACGCCGCACCACTCTGGCCGATCGCAACGTCGAGGTTCGTACCGATCCCACGCGCCGCAATCCCGCCGACTTTCAATATGTGAATTTCCGCATTGAAGCCAGCGCCGCGCGCATGACCCTCAACCGCCCCGACCACAATCTTCTTAACGAATTCATGCTGCGCGAATTGCTTGACGGCATCGCCCACGCCGGCGAACGCCCCGACGTGAAACTCATCGTCCTCGATTCCGCCTGTAAGGTTTTCTGTGGTGGCATCGACGTCGGCGAATACACCACCGATCGCGTGTTCCAGATGCTCGATGCCTTTCACTCCGTTTTTATGGGCATTCTCGAAACCGCGAAGCCCGTCGTCTGCGTTGTAAACGGCCCGGCCATCGGCGGCGGCGCGGAACTCGCCGCATTTGGCGACTTGGTCATCGCCACCCCAAAGGCCCGCTTTGCCCAGCCCGAAATCACACTCGGCGTTTTTCCGCCGCTGGCATCCACCATCCTTCCATTCCTCGTCGGCCCAAAAGTCGCCCTCGAACTTGTGCTCCTCGGTGAACCCGTCACCGCCGAACGCGCCCTCGACATGGGCATCGTCAATCGCCTGGTTCCCGAAGCGCAGCTCGAAGCCACTGTCAACGACCTCTGCTCGCGCATCGCCGGCCACTCCGGCCCGGTGCTCACCATGGCCAAAAAAGCGATTCTCGGCGGCATGGGTCTTTCTCTACGCGATGGCCTGCGCAATTCCATGAACATCTTCCTCAACGAACTCTACCGCCTCGAAGATTCCCAGGAAGGCCTCCGCGCCCTCAGCGAAAAACGCAAACCCAACTGGAAAAACCGCTGACGCTTCGCGGCGAAGCTGTCCACAAGTGCACAGACCCGCTTCCCGACGGGCAGTATTATCATTTTGCAGCAAGTAACTGTTGTATGGCTGGTTCATCCGATCCAGCTGAATAGGCATGGTCCACTCATGGTTTAAGGATGTTCAAGATGCGGTCACTTGCGCAGAGCCGGCCTCGATAGTTACCCTTTCCTGAGCGCCAGTCCTCATCCAAACTGAGCGGTCGAAAACACTCGATCGGAAGAGTATTTCGGAGACGAGCAGCTTCCAGCCCTTCTCTTCTCGCCAACAATCACCTGTATTCTGGAGGCAACTGTGGTCATCCGGCGGAAAACCGGTCTGGTCGTTATTGGAGTCACCGCGGCACTCTTGCTCGTGCTGATTTTCGTTTTACCCGCGCTCATTCAAGTTGATCGCTACAGGCCCCGGGTCATCGCGTTTCTCCAGGAGACTACTGGAAAGCAGGTCGAAATCGGGCGGCTGGCACTAACCCTTTTTCCTTTAGCAGTTCACATCGAAAATTTCGGCGTCAAAAACCCTCCCATATTTCCGCGAGGCTATGTTGTCCAGGTGGCGCACATCGATGCGGAACTTGGTATTGCCGCGCTCCTGCACCGTCAGGTGGTCGTCAAGTCTCTCGTACTGGTGGACCCGGTCCTGAACATAACTTCGGATCCCGACGGCCCATGGAATTTCGAGAATCCGCAAGCGCAAGCATCGCGGAATGCGCTTCCGCTCGGAGTGATTTCAAGGGTGCAGATCAAGCGGGCGCAATTGATCGCCTCGAACCTGTTGCCCTCCGACGCAGCGGGCCCCATCTTTTTTGAAGCCCATGATATTTACTGCGACCTGAAGGACGTAAACCTGGTGGGAATCATCAACCCTTCGTCTTCCTCTTTGGATGGTCAAGGCAGCCTGAAGGCCGGCCTGCTGCGCTTCGGCTCCGTCGAAGCAAGGAATCTGGAATCCGCATTGCGGTTGGAGGCGAGGCACGTTTTTTTCACGGACGTTACAGCGGAGATTTACGGAGGCAAAGCCGCGGGGGACCTGACGTTTGACTTTCTGGCGAAAAACGTGAAGTTCAAGGCCAATGCGCGGCTCAAGGGAGTCAATGTTGCACAACTCCTGGCTGCCTTCCCGAACGGCGGTGGGAAAATGACCGGGAATATGGAAGGAGACGTAAAATTGGAGGGAGAAATCGCTCACTCGCTTCGTCCGCTGGCGGGAATGCGCGGAACAGGTCACGTCATTGTGCGCAATGGCCAGGTGCCTAGCCTCCGGCTCAACGCGAATTTGATGAAGCTGGCGCATTTCAATGATCTCGGCCCCGCCAAGGATGATCCTTCCGCATTTAATTTGATAGCCACAGACCTTGAACTGGATAATGGGCGGCTTTCGAGTCGTGTGATTGACATCGACGGTTACGGAGTGGATGTGGATGGCTCAGGCAGCGTCAGCGTCTCGGGCTCTGATGAATTGAATTACCGCGGGTTGGCCGAAATTACGACGAAGGAGGGCTTCCTCACCAACACCGTCGCTCGATTCTCCGGAGCCTCGCTGAAAGATGGAAAGTTGCAGTTTCCCTTTCGGATCACCGGAACAATCGATAGTCCGATATTCTCCAAGGGCAAGGGCGACCAGGACGTTGACGCAGTAAAAAACTCCCGGTGAGGTAAGCTGCCCGGCAGTTCTGGACGAGTTGTTGGCACCCGCCGTTGCGGCTATCTCAATCGCGATCTTCCCGCTCGTTTTCTGCCCCCAAGCGCTTGACGGCAAAACGATCCAGGTAGTGCTGGTCTTTGCCTTTTGCGATAACGAGGTATTCGAAGCGGCTTGATTTGTCGGTGAGTTTCCATGTGTAGCGGAGATTGCCTGGCCCGCCGGAGCGGGTGGCGTTCGCGATATCGCCGACATCCGCGTAACTGACGGGCTTGCCATCGGGGCGGGCAAGCACGGTGACGTAACGCACGTAGCGGTCGCGGTCAAATCCAATGATAGCGTACTGATAGCGCTGGTCATGGGTAAGGGTCCAAACCTGCTGGCCTTCATCCTCGGACTTGAATTGGGCAATCTCCGTCAGGCGCGAGTGCGCCTGGGCATACGACATGCCGAGGCGGAGCCCGAGAATCTGCGGGGCCGGCTGCCTGGCGGCGGCGAACGGAGCGACGCCACAAAGTAGAAAGGCTGGGAGTATGGCTCTTTTCATCGTCATTTGCCTTCGTCCACCGAATTTGGGTCGGGAGAGCGGCGCGGATGGGAAACCGCGCCACTTTTCTACGCCCGAATTGCGGGGGTTTCTTTGCTAGGGTTTGAAGGGAGTTGCATCCTGGCTCTTGAAGAGACCGAGCCCGGTGGATTGGCGGATGATGGTGGCTTTGGTAGCTCCATCGTTGTCGAGACGCGTGTGGCTAGCAGTGGGGGTATTGCCCCGGGCGATGCACGCGGCGGTGATACAACCATCGGTATACGCGGCGAAGACGCGGCCCACCTTGTCCACGGTAAGGTCATTGAAGTCCAGGAGGTTTCTGGTTCCACTGGGACACGTCGTGCCCTGGGTGCAGATGACGCCGAGTTGCACGGCATCATTCGGCGTGGCGTCCACTGTGAACCAAGTCCCGCCGCCGTTGTAAGTGGTGGCGATGTAGCCGTGCCACACGCCGTTGAAGGGAGTTGGCCCCGTGTCTGCTCCAGTGGCATCGCCGGCTGAGGGCGTACCGAGGAAGAAGAACGACGCACGGTCATTGTCACCGGCGACGACTTCGGGGAAGACAGTATTGCGGATGCTGAAGGGGACTCCTACATCCAAGTCATGGTGCCAGGAGCGGCCCTGATCGTCGGAAACGGTGATGTGCGGATGTCCATCGCCGGCAACGTAACCAAAGTACACGCGTCCTTTGGAGCCGATGCCTACGGATGGGTCGCTGGAGTTGGGAGTGCTGCCGGTAACCGGCTGCACGGCGAACGTGAGACCGTTATCCATGGAGACGATCAGCCCCTGCGTGTTCCCACAGCTTTTATTGGGAAGGTACACGATGCCGCTCGGGCTGACCTTAATGTGACCATGCAAGCCGCCGCAATCCACCAGTGTGTACATGGGGTGGGCTTCTTCGTAGGTCAAGCCGCCGTCTTGACTTAGCGCCATTGCGGCATCGCCGATATCCTGCGAGGCGTAGTAGACGGCGTGCGGATACTGGGTGAGCGGGCCACGAACCGCCAGCTGCGCGCAGGGGACGGGAGTAACGAGCAACTGATCGGCGGTGCAAAGGCGGAACGGTCCGCCGCCGACCGTTTGGTGGTCGACTCCGGAGGCTATGCCGCCGCCCTGACTTACGGTATAGGTTTCGCCATCATTGTCGGTAAAAGCAGACAGGCTGGTGGTGCCGAAGAGCTGAGAGACGACGGTTCGGCCAGTGTGAGAATCCGTGAAGAGGATGGGATCCAGAGTAGTGATGCTTGTGTTTGGCCCATCCTTGAGCAGCCAGGTTGCCGCGGCCGGCGAGGTGTTGGTGTTGAAAGTGACTTGCAAGGTGTCGAAAACCGCTTGGGTCATGATGCGGCCTGAGCTGAAATTGGCGCCAATGGAGGGTTCGCCGGAGCTGTCGCCCAGACCTGGCGGCGATTGATAGTTCCCATAGGTGGGTGCAGTCCCGTGAGCCGGCGAGTCCGTGGGAGGGGTGGTGATGGTGGCCACGCCACTATAGGGATCGCCGGGAGCGACATTGGAATCCACGATGTGCACGGTGTAGACGCCAGTTCCTGAAACAGTGGGGTCAATCACCACGGCTTCGCCGGTTTCCGGTATCCCGCCGGTGGAGCTGGCGATCACCGGACCAGTGAGATCCCCTTTATGCACATAAAGATCGTAATCATTGAGCTTGACCTGGTGGGAAATGCTGATGGCCAAAACCAAACCTTTGTAATTGGCCGCGGAGCCCGTAAGAGTGATGGTGTATACATCGCAATCGGTTCCATCTACGCAGGTGGTTTCATCCGTAGTTGCCCCGGCAACGCCACCGCCGGCCCAGGAGGCGGATGAGCCGTTCACGGGGTTTAGAGTGCTGGAAGATGGGGTCGCCGCATAAACAAGTGTCGCGAAACAGAGCGCAGCCAGAACGAGAAATATTCCCGGCTGCAAATTAAATCTACTGGCCCGGCCAACTCTATTGGCAGTGTATCTGGACACGGGAAAAACCTCCTTGTGTCTTTGTAGTGGGTCCATTTTCAGGGCACTGTTACAGCCTGAGGGAGGCTATAGAGTGATTCGGGGTACGGTAAATCCGGCGAAGACCTGATTTCTCGCGCGGAGAATCACTGAGGGGCAGGACTTGATGACTTGACCGGGGATATTTGTGTCGGCGATCGGGCGGCTGCAAATCCCCGGGGCTGCTTTCAACATGATCGGTAACGACGGCCGCGCCTACCCGGTGCAGACGCTGTGGAGCAACAAAAGCCTTAGCGGAATTGGCGCCTGCTCGCAGGGCTTCTGAAACGCCTTTGACCCGTCGATCACCGAGTTAGCGTGGAGTAAGGTGCCACGCGCCGCCCGGCCACTTCCCCGAGCCGGGCGTTTTGCTTTTCATTTCTCTTCGGATTCACTCTTTGGCACTACAAAGAAACAATAACGTCAGCCCCCACATTTCTATTTTCTATTTTCCAATCTATTTTCTGAAACACGTTTCATCACACCGGGACGCACGAACAAATCACTCAGTAATTTCTTGCAAGATATTCGTGCAGGCGGCCGATTCGAAAAGCGGCATCGCCGGTCTCGATTTGCAGCATCAGCTGAGTGGCGGCCAATTGGTTGTGGAAGTCGAATGCCGCGGAAGTGTCAGGCGCCGCAACCAGTTGAAGATTCTTCTCCAGCTGTTTGTTCTCTTCCTCAAGAGACTTCAGTTTCGCCTCCTGCACCATCGCGCATTCCACCAGCTGCTGCCGAAGCACCTCCATCTGCCGCACCACGTCGCTCTCTTCCACTTTCTTCCATTCGCCATGCGCTTCCACCGCTCGGTCCAGATGCCGGTTGATGGAGCGGCTGGCGAGATTGTAGCTGACCGAGACCTGTCCATATGGCTGCGTGCCCTGGGCAACCGGATTTACCTGCTGATGGACGCCGACCGTGAGGGCGACATCCCAATTATTTTGCCGGCTCAGCTTGTCCTGCACACGCTGC
>DATHOY010000027.1:0-32404 GCA_035484435.1 Vulcanimicrobiaceae bacterium
TTGTCTGGGTAGTTTTCGGCCATCGCCCCGTCCTCTTGAAGTTGCGGAGAGTTTACCGCTTCAACGCACCAACGGCAATCGCGGATCGAGGTCTTTCCAAGTGGCTTTCAGCCAGACGTGATTGGGGTCTTCGGTGACGGCCAGGGTCCGGGAGGTTCCCGCAAGGAAATTGAGGTAGTAGACGTCGTAGCCGGGGCCCGCGACGACGGGATGGAAACCGGAGCGGACGAGGACGGCGTCGCCATCCTGAGCGCGAAGGGTGACGTCGCGCGAGAGATCGGGGGAGTAGAGGCGCTGGAGCGCGAAGCCTTCCTTGGGGCGATTGATGCGGTAATAGTAGATTTCGTCGAGGTCGACTTCCGAAGGCGGGTTGTGGACGTCGTGTTTGTGAGGAGGGAAGCTCGACCAGTTGCCGCCGGGAGTGTAGACCTCGATGACGACGAGTTTGTCGGCGGGGAAGTCAGGGCGGATGATGTCGACGATCTGGCGGGAAGCGTTTCCACCGCCACGGAGGCTACTAACGACGTCTTTTGGAGGGATGAGTTTGGGCTGAAGCTTGGCCTGAGAAGGGACGCGGCACTCGGCGATTTCGCAGGCAGTTTCTGCCGTGAAGTTGACGGAGTGGCCGGTTGGGAGATAGAGGGAATAGGGGAGACCGTCAAAAACATTCTTGCGCTGGCCGATGCTGTGCGGTCCTTCGCCCCAGTTTACGGAGCAGCGGCCGCCGAGAAGGACGAACGCGGCTTCTTCGCCCTTGGTGGAGGCGGAATAGGTTTCACCCGGATTGAGACGGCGGGCGGACATGCTCATCCATTCCCATTGGACGCTTTCGCGGGAAAAATGGAGCAGTTCGCCGGATTGAGCTTCGGGGAGAGGACGGGAATGGACGATGTTCGGAGCTGTGGACATCAAGCACCCCAAGCTGCTCCCGGCTTCACGGGAAGGCTACAGCGGTAAGGCGACGGGGAGCGCCGGGAAAGATCAAAGCGCTTTGCCGTGTGGAGGAGCCGAACCCGGAATTGGTTCCCGAACCTTGGGGAAAGCCAAAGGTTTCCGGAAATCGCCTGCTCGCTAACCGGCTAGATTGTAGCGCAGGTTGGGAGGATTTTGCCAATGATTCGGGGGAGTCCAAGAGCACAGCCAGGAATGGCTGTGCCACAAGATGACTATTAGGCGGGAGTAGGGGATTCAATGCAGGGAAAAGGCTTTAACACAGAGGACGCAGAGAAAGGAGCGCAGAGGGCACAGAGAGCGGAGAAGAGAACGGCGCCCGCCTCGGAAGGCGGCCGCTACAAAAAGTGCATTGCGCGATTTAAGGCCGTGAGTTCCGGTGGAGTGAGCGGGCGGTGGGAGCCTTTTGAGAGGTCGCCGAGTTGGAGGGGGCCGATGGAGACACGGATCAAGCGGAGCACTTCGATGCTAAGGGCGTCGAGGATGCGGCGGATATGGCGGTTTTTGCCTTCGTCGAGGGTGAGTTCGAGCCAGGAATTTTTTTCGCCGGAGCGGAGGAGGGTGGCGCGTTTGCAGCGGAGAGTTTCGTTGGGCTCAGTTTCGACTCCGCGTTCGAGTTTTTCGAGAAGCGATGAATCGGCAACAGCGGCGATTTGCACGTGGTAGGTTTTGTCGAGATGCGTTGCGGGATCGGTTACGCGGGCGTTCCACTGGGAATCGTTGGTGAAGAGAAGGAGGCCTTCGCTGGCTTTGTCGAGGCGCCCGACCGGGGCGAGCCAGGTTAGGCCGGAGGGAAGCAGGGAGTAGACGGTGTCGCGGCCTTTTTCGTCGGAGGCAGAGGTGACGATGCCGCGCGGTTTATTGAGCATGAGATAGATTTTTTCGGCGGACTTGAGCGACTGGCCCTGGACTTCGATGCGATCGGTGCCGAGACGGACGGGAGCTTCAGGATTTTTCGGAGTGCTGCCATTCAGGCGGACTTTGCCCTGACGGATCAGTTCAACGGCTTGCTGGCGGGAGCAGTAGCCGAGTTTGGAAAGCGCGCGGGCCAGGCCCACCTTGCGCAAAGCGTCGGGATTTTGTGGCGATTTGTTGGAAGGGCGGCGAGTCACGGTTGGTGATGCTGCCGGGCGCTAGGTCTTTTTTTCCGGAGAAGCGGGTTCGGGATGCTTTATTTCGCCGAAGCGATTGGCGAGCCAGTCGCGAACTTCCTTGGGATTGTATTTGAAGGGGCCGTTGCCGCCTTTATAAGAGATGCGGCCCTGCTCGTCGATGATGTAAAGGCGCTCGGGCCAGGCAGAGTAGGCGTCGTTGGCGGCGTTGGTCATTTCGTCGATGCCGAAAGGGACGGAGTATTTGAAGCGCTGGGTGAAGTCGTTGGCGATGGCGACACGCTGTTCGAGGGTTTTCGGCTGGGCGTAGCAGACATTATCTTTGTCTTTTTCGTTGGACTTCATCTGCCACTCGTCGAGGGGATGGGCTTCGCGAACGTAAATGGTGAGGAAATCGGCGCGCTCTTTATAGTCGTTGTAGATTTGCGCGATATCGCCAACCTGGCGACGGAAGGGCGGTCAAGTGAAGCTGCCGAAGACGAGCACGAGCGGTTTGCCGCTGGTGCGTTCGCGGATATGAAAGCGCGTGGAGCCGTCGAGCGAGACGAGAGTGGCGTCGGGGGCGTCGCTGCCGACCTGGAGATTCCCGCGGTGCATGTGCGGGAGGGCGTAGCGGACCATGCCGATGGCGTCTTTGGGGCTGCCGGCCATGATACTGAGGCCGACGCAGACGGCGAGGAGAAGGATGGCGACGGTGATCAGGGACCATTTGAGGATGGGGTGCATGGGATTTTGCTTAGCGATATCGTCTCATAAATATGGGGTAATCGTGAAAACGTTGGAGTATAGCAAGAAAAGAATTTAACAGAGAGGACGCAGAGGTCGGCACACAGAGGACACAGAGAAGAGGAGGAGGGTTAGTAGTTGGCGGAGGCGCGGAGTTCGTCGCGCAGGGCGGCGTAACGGGCGAGGGATTTTTCGATGATGTTGATGGCGGCGTAGGCGGGGCGAATGTCTTCTACCTGGACTTGCTTGCCTTCGAGTTGCTTGTAGTCCTGGAAAAAGCGTTTTAGGACGAGCATGCGGTGGGGCGGAAGATCGCGGGCTTCCGTGTAATCGCTAAATTCGGGGTCGTTGGTGGCGACGGCAATGATTTTGTCGTCGCTGGCGCCGGAGTCGACCATGGTCATGACGCCGATGGCGCGGGCCTTGATAAGGGCGAGAGGCTGGATAGATTCCTGGCAGAGGACGAGGACGTCGAGGGGGTCGTTGTCTTCGGCGTAGGTCTGCGGAATGAAGCCATAGTTGGCGGGGTAGAAGACAGCGGAGTGGATGATGCGGTCGACCTTGAGGAGGCCGGTGGGTTTGTCGAGTTCGTATTTGACGTTGGAGCCGAGCGGGATTTCGATGACGGCCTGGAAGTCGCGGGGGAGTTCCTTGCCGGGGGAGACGTCGTGCCATGCGTGCATCAAGCTGGGATACCTCGTTCGTTAGAAACCGCTATCTATTATGTATTGAGATGAGGGGAAAAGGTAAGGGCGGTTGGGGAATTCGAGGAGGAAGAGAAAGAGAAAGAATCAACACAGAGAACACAGAGTTCGCAGAGAAGAGTGCCAAGAGCACAGCCAGGAATGGCTGTGCTACAGGAGCCTAGGCGGACTTTCTGGTCCAGGCGCCGAGGATTGCACCCATTAAGACCATCCCTGCGAGCGGGTAAAACTGGTTGATGGCGAATAGTTCCTTGGGGCGCATTTCGTACATGTAGGTCGTGTAGGTGATGGGGCCGATGAAGCCGATCCATAGGAGGACGCCGACGGAGGCGCCGCGACCGATGGTGTTGGCGTTGCGCCAGATGCAGATTTGCGCGAGGGCGTAGGCGATGAGGAGATTCAGGACGAAGGTGATGACGTAGGGCAGGACGGGATTCATGCTTTTGGCTTGCTCTTCGGTTAAATGTTCCAGAGCCATCCAGGGCTTGCTAAAGAGCACAGCGTACCAGACGCCGCCGAGGATCCAATAAGCAACGGCCGCAACGACCACCGCAGCATAATTTGTTTTCATCGAAAATCCCCCGTCAGGATCGTGTGGCGGGGAATGTAGCATTAGGCGCGGGCTTTGTCGATAAGTTCGTCCCAGAGGCCCTTGGATTTGAGGATGAGCTCGATGGCTTCGCGAATGGCGCCTTTTCCGGCGTGTGCTTTGGTGGTGTAGTGGGCGATTTTTTTCACATCGATGACGGCGTCACCGACGGCGACGGCAAGGCCGACTCGTTTGAGGAGGGGAATGTCCGGGAGGTCGTCGCCGACGTAAGCGACTTCAGCGTCTTTCAAGCCGGATTTGGCGAGAATTTCTTCGTAGGCCGGCATTTTGAGAGGGATTTTCATGTAGACGTAGTCCATTTTCATTTCGCGGGCGCGTCGGAGCAGTGCGGGGCTTTCGCGGCCGGTGATGCAGCCGGTCTGGATGCCGGCCGTGTGGGCGAGGGTGAGTCCCTGGCCGTCGTGAGCGTCAAATTTTTTTATTTCGAGGGCGGAGCCATCGGGCTGGGAGAGGAGGAGGACTCCACCGTCGGTCATGGTGCCGTCGACGTCCATGAGGAGGAGTTTGATTTGAGCGGCCCGTTTTTTAAGGGCGGGAGAGATTTTGGGGGTTGGGGACAAGCGCGCCTCCAGTGAAGTCACGAGCGGATAAGTCTAGCAAGAATTAGATGTCTTGACCGAGAGGAGGAGACAAGAAAATGCTTACCACAGAGGTCCACAGAGTTCACGGAGAAACGGCGGAATGAATAGTGCGTCGCACGATTAGATGAGTTCAAGGGTCCAGAGGTCGTGGAGGTGGACTACGCCGACTACTTTTTGTGATGCGTCTACGACGACTACGGATGTGATTTTCTTTTTTTCCATCAGGTTGAGGGCTTCGCTGGCGAGGAGTTTGGCGCTGATCGTTTGCGGGTTGCGGACCATGCAGTCGCCGGCGGTCATGGAGAGGGTGGCACCACCGTGCTTTTCCATGAGGCGGCGAAGGTCGCCGTCCGTGAGGATGCCGGCGAGTTTGCCGTCGGGAGTGGTGACGGTGGTCATGCCGAGTTTCTTGGCGGACATTTCGTGGAATGTGGCGGGCATGGATGTTTCGGGAGTGACGCGGGGCAGGGCGTCCCCAGAGTGCATGAGGTGTTCGACGCGGAGGAGCTTTTTGCCGAGGCGGCCGGCGGGATGAAGGGCGGCGAAGTCGTCGTGCTGAAAGCCGCGGCGGTCGAGAAGGGAAACGGCCAGGGCATCGCCTACGGCCATTGCTACGGTGGTGCTGGCGGTGGGAGCGAGATTGAGGGAGCAGGCTTCTTCCTTGACGCTGACGTCGAGAACGACCTCGCTGGCTTCGGCGAGCGTGGATTTGGGATTTCCGGTGAGCGTGACGATGGGAATTTCGAGGCGCTTGAGGGATTCGAGGAGATTGAGGATTTCCTGGGTTTCGCCGCCGTAAGTAATGGCGAGCAGCACGTCGCGGCGGGCGAGCATGCCGAGATCGCCGTGGAGTGCTTCAGCGGGATGCAGGAAAAAAGAGGGCGTGCCGGTGCTGGAGAAGGTGGCGGAGATTTTGCGGCCGACGAGGCCGGATTTGCCCATGCCGGTGACGACGACGCGGCCTTTGCAGGCGAAGAGAAGATCGACGGCCCGCGTGAACGAGTTGTCGAGGCGGGCGAGGACGTCCTGGATGGCTTGGGCTTCGATGCGGAGAACGCGGCGGGCGGTTTCGAGGCTCATGCGTTGCTCCAGCCGCGGACGAGAGTGGAGAGTTCTTTGAGGCGCGCTAGTAGTTGCGGAAGTTGCGAGAGGGGCAGGGCGTTGGGGCCGTCAGAGAGTGCGGCGGCGGGATTGTCGTGGGTTTCAAGGAAGATGCCGTCGACGCCGGTGGCTACGCCGGCCCGGGCGAGTGGCTCGATGAATTCGGGCTGGCCGCCGCTGGCATGGCCCTGGCCGCCGGGGAGCTGGACGGAGTGGGTGACGTCATAGACGACGGGGTAGCCGAATTTTGCTAGGACGGGAAAAGTGCGCATGTCCACGACGAGATTGTTGTAACCGAAGCTGGCGCCGCGTTCGGTGAAGATGATTTTCTGGTTGCCGGCGGCGGCGATTTTTTCGGCGACGTTGCCCATGTCCCAGGGGGAAAGGAACTGGGCCTTTTTCACGTTGACGATGCGGCCGGTTTTGGCAGCGGCGATGAGGAGATCGGTCTGGCGCGAGAGGAAGGCGGGGATTTGCAGGATGTCGGCGACTTCGGCGGCGGGAGCGGCTTGCGAGGCGTCGTGAATGTCAGTGAGGATGGGGAGATGCAAGTCGGATTTTATTTTGCCGAGGATGCGGAGGCCTTCGGTGAGCCCGGGGCCTCGGAAGGCTTTTACGGAGGAGCGGTTGGCCTTGTCGTAGGAGGCTTTGAAAATGTAGGGGACGCCAGCGTCGGCGGCGATCTTGGCGACGCGCTCGGCCATGAAGCGGGCGTGGGCTTCGGACTCGATGACGCAGGGGCCGGCGATGACGAAGAGCGAATTGTTGCCGCCGAGGCGGAGAGAGCCTAACTGGATTTCGCGAATATGAGCCATAGGAAACATTGAAGATATCACAAAGGTGTGACTCTCAAGTCAGACGCTACACTCTTTCCATGCGCCCATCTCGAACAGCACTTGGCGTATTACTGATTTTCGGGGCGGCTTTCCCCCTCTTCTACCTCATTACGATGGTCGATCTGCAGAGCTATCGCAATGCTGTTTTTGCACAGATCCAAAACCCCGGGCCTGAGAACGAGGCGCGCCTACGTTCCGAACGCAAAAGGAACGAAATCGTAAGAGCGCGTGATGCATTAGTCGTGGAGGCTACGGTGAGCGCGATTGCGTTTGGAGCGTTCGCGCTTTACAGACATGAGCGCAACCGAGGCAAGAACCGTAGACCCTGATTAGCGTACTCGGCGTCTTTTGCGAACGGAAGCTCAGGCAGCGGCGTGAGGGGAGGCGCGCAATGTGGGCGAGGGAGGCTGCGCCTCGGCAGTGACGGCGCTTGATGTGGGGCGTGATTTTTGGAGTTTGTGTTCTAGCGAGGCGCCAATGAAGGCTGCGAAGAGAGGGTGCGGCTCCAGAGGCTTGGATTTGAATTCGGGGTGGAACTGGCAGCCGAGGAACCAGGGGTGGTTCGGGGCTTCGATGATTTCGACGTAGTTGTCGTCGGGAGTGCGGCCGGTGATGCGGAGTCCGGCGGCGACCAGGGTTTTTTCGTATTCACGGTTGAATTCGTAGCGGTGGCGGTGGCGTTCGCTTATTTCCGTTTTGCCGTAGGCTTTGTTGGCGAGGGAACCGGGTTCGAGTTTGCAGGGCCAGGCGCCGAGGCGCATGGTGCCGCCCATTTCGTCCACGCCGAGGAGTTCGCGCAATTTGTAGATGACGCGGTGAGGAGTTTGCGGATCGAATTCGGTGCTGTCGGCCTGCTTGAGGCAGGCGGCGTCGCGGGCGTATTCGATGGTGGCGCACTGCATGCCGAGGCAAATGCCGAAAAACGGAATTTTGTGATCGCGGGCGTACTGGATGGTGTAGACCATGCCCTGAATGCCGCGCTTGCCGAAGCCGCCGGGAACGAGGATGCCGTCGTAGCCCTTGAGACGCTCCTCTGCGGTTTCGAGGGAATCGATTTCTTCTGATTCAATCCAGTCGATAACAGTCTTGTGGTGATTCGCAAGGCCGCCGTGCAACAAGGCTTCGCGCAGACTTTTATAGGCGTCTTCGAGTTGGACGTATTTGCCGACGATGCCGATGCGGACTTCGCCTTTGGGGTGGTGCAGGCCCTGCAGCATGTCGAGCCACGGCTGCATGTTAGCGGGGCGTTCTTCCAGGTGAAGGAGGCGGATGATTTGTGTGTCGAGGCCTTCCTTGCTGAGTTCGACGGGGACTTCATAAATTGTCTTCACGTCTTCCATGGAAATGACGCAGGAGTCGGCGACGTTGCAGAAGAGGGCGATCTTTTTCTTGAGATCCTCGGAGATGTGGCGATCGCTGCGGCAGAGAAGAACGTCGGGTTGAATACCGATGCCCAGCATCTCCTTGACGGAGTGCTGGGTGGGCTTGGTTTTGAGTTCACCAGCGGCGGCTATGTAGGGAACCAGCGTGACGTGAACGAATAAAGTGTTTTCGGCGCCGAGTTCGAGGCGCATCTGGCGAATGGCTTCGAGAAAGGGAAGCGATTCGATGTCGCCAACGGTGCCGCCGATTTCGACGATGACAATGTCGACACCCTCAGCGACGCGTCTGAAGCAGCGTTTGATTTCGTCGGTGACGTGGGGGATGACCTGGACAGTTTTACCGAGGTAATCGCCGCGGCGTTCCTTGGAAAGAATGGTTTCGTAGATGCGGCCGCTGGTCCAGTTATTGTCGCGGGTAAGCTTGACGTGAGTGAAGCGTTCGTAGTGGCCGAGGTCGAGGTCGGTTTCGGCTCCATCGTCAGTGACAAAGACTTCGCCGTGCTGATACGGGCTCATGGTACCGGGATCCACGTTCAGATACGGGTCACATTTCTGGATGGTAATTTTGAAGCCGCGACTTTCGAGGAGACAGCCGATGGAAGATGCCGCTACGCCCTTGCCGAGAGAAGAAACAACACCGCCGGTTACAAAAATATATTTTGGCGCCATCCGGGTCGCTCGCCTCCGCACGGAGCAGAATTGAGCTTGTCGAACCTCCACAGGATTGACGTACATATAATTATGTCCGGTAGAAGGAATTGTGTCAATGAGAAGTCTTTGCTCGCAAAAATCGAAAAAATTTCTCGCCGTGCTACATTTTTCGGGTGGCTGGGTTCGTAAATGACGAAAATGGGATAAGGTTTGTTGAGTAGTGAGGAAATTTTTCGGGGAAGAGGCTGATATGGGTAGCAGGAAGTTGTGGATGGTTGGCGCAGTGGCGTTGGCGCTGTGCGTCGGGGCGTTGGGCCAGCAACCGGCGGCTGCGCCCGCTCCGCGAGCGGGCGAGTACGATGTGAAGCGGGAGAGCGAAGTAGTCGGGACAGTTGTGGCGTATGCGGCGAACTCGAAAGCGGCGCCGTTCGGCGCGCGGGCAACAGTGCAGACAAGTTCCGGAGTGTTCGAGGTGCATCTTGGTGATCCACGCTTGCTGGCGGCCAATCATTTTTCGATTGAGACGGGCGACACGCTGCGAATTGTAGGCGAGACGTTAACCACGGGGAACGGCAGCTTGTTTTTGGCGCGAATCGTGCAAAAAGGGACGCAGGCGCTAGCCGTGCGCACGGTGCGCGGACTTCCGGTTCCCTACGTGGCGCCGCGAAATACTCAAGCTGCCGGGATGCGCCGGGGTGTGGCATGAAGCGGGTTTTCCAGTGGGCTGGGTTGGGACTCACGTGCTATCTGGCGGCATGCGGCGGCAGTGGATCGGCGATCACACCTCCGCCACCCGCGGGAAATTTTTCGAATGCCAGCCTGAACGGGCAGTACGCATTTTCGATGAGTGGCGTGGACCTGAATTCCGGAGCGTATATCGCGAGAGTGGGGAGCATTGCGGCGGACGGTCAGGGTCATATTACCTCCGGGCTTGAGGACCTGTTGGATCTTGGCAGCGGCAGCCCCGCATCGCAGCTCACGTTTTCCAATGGCACTTATGAGATCCAAGCGAATGGACGGGGACTGATTACGCTGAACGTAACGGGCGGCGGTTCGCTGCAGCTGAGTGCGTCGCTGCAATCGAATGCTCACGGGTACGTGGTACAAACCGACGGATTGGCTTCAACGAACGGCGTCCTGGAGTTGCAAACGCCGCTGCAGTTTTCCGCGAACGCGATCAACGGGAAGTATGTGTTTGATTTTTCCGGGCTTTCCTTCTCCGGAACCACCCCAGCGCCGATTTCTCTGGTGGGGCAGTTCGGCGCGGATGGAAATGGGAATGTCACCGGTGGCACGACCGACGTGAATGACGGTGCCGTTGCCCCGAGCGGAGCGACGGCGCTGGCAGAGAGCACCTATCAACTGGATACCAACGGGAACGGCACCAATTTTGGCCGCGGGACAATGACGCTGGGTGGGCGGACATTCGCGTTCTACATCGTGGACGCTACGCGGCTGGAGCTGCTGGAAGAAGATCAGCAGGGAGGAAGTTCGGGCCCTGCGATTCTACAGATGGGTGCCATTCCGACAACGAATTCGGGGTTCAATGGCAGCTTTGCGTTTCTCGGCGGAGGATCCCGCGCGACGGGCACTGTCGGTCCAAACGCGCGTGTGGGGCGATTTACGGCGGACGGGGCCGGGGGAATCGGGACGATCTCCTTTCACGAGAACAATGATGGGAATAACACCCAGCTGACGCCGGGCTCGGGGATTTCCAGCACCGGCTACTCGATTGACACAGCCAACGCGGGCAGCGGGCGCGGGACCTTCACGTTCCGCAATTCCTCGGTCAATACGGTGACGTACGTCTTCTATCTGATTTCCCCAACGCGGGCGGTGATTCAGGATGTCAGCGCGGGGATTGTGGCGGATGGCACGATGGTGTCGCAGTCGGCGACGTCGATTACCGCGGCTGATCTTGCGGGGAATTACAGCTTCAGCTGGAGCGGCCTGCAACTGGTGCAGCCGGCGGTATTCGATGAGAACTACGTCGGGCAGTACGCACAGACGAGCGTGGCGACAAGCAACATCGCCGGGGTGGTGGATTACGCGCAGTTGGGATTGAACACCATTAATACGAATGGGGTGACGCTGAACGCGGGCATTTCTGGGACTCTGACGGTGGGCGGAGATGGGACGCAGAGCAATACGTATAAGATTGCGATTGGAGGACCTTCGCCGTTTACGGTGAATTTTGTGGCGTATTTTGCGGATGGCGGAACGGTGATGATGGTTTGTTCGGATGGGAACCGGACGACGGCGGGGGCGGCTTTGCCGCAGACGCAGTAGGGAATTAGAGGCGAAGAAAGAATTTAACACAGAGGACGCTGAGAAAGAACGCAGAGTGCACAGAGAAAGTTAGAACAAAGAGGGCGGCCTAAAGCCGCCCCTACACTTTTGGATCAGAGTTTTTGTTCTTGGAGGAGTTTTTCGACGCGGGCTACGTCTTCGGGGACGTCTACGCTGACGGCGTCGTGTTGGACTTCGGCGACGCGGATTTTCCAGCCGTTTTCAAGCCAGCGTAGTTGTTCGAGCTGCTCGATTTTTTCAAGCTCTCCTTGCGGCAGCGTCGGGTATTCCAGCAGGGCATCGCGCTGGAAAACGTACAGTCCCAGGTGCTTCCAGTATTTCACGTGGATTTTCTGCTGGGTATCGCGTATCCAGGGGATCGGCGCGCGCGAAAAATAGAGGCCGTTGCCTTCGAAGTCCAGAACGGTTTTCACTACGTTTGGATCCATGATGTCGCCGGCGTGGCGGATGGGTGTGGCGACGGTGGCGATTTGGGCGGCCGGTTCTTCGAGTAGGGCGGCGACCGCGGCATCGATCGCGGCGGGGTCGACGAGCGGTTCGTCACCCTGGACGTTTACGAAAACGTCGCCCTGTTCGTGCACAGCCACTTCCGCGATGCGTTCGGTGCCGGTGCGATGGTCGGCGCGGGTCATGCGGGCTTCGCCACCGAAGGCGCGGACGGCGTCGATGATGCGCTGATCGTCGGTGGCCACCACAACGCGATGAACGGTTTGCGCTTGCCTGGCGCGTTCATAAACGCGCTGGACCATGGGCTTGCCGGCGAGCGAGACCAGCGGCTTGCCGGGCAGACGCGTGGAGGCATAGCGCGCGGGAATCACCACTATGACTTTTGGTTCGTCGGCACTCATCGCCATTTCCTGAAAATTAGGACTACGATGCCGATGCTAACACAGTCGTTCGGCTGGCGCGGCGGTGCCGGCCTCGGTTCCCGCAGACCGATACGGACTATTGCCTTCCAACTGTCGGGTGATTATGATGAATCATCCGCGCGGCCTTCCTGGGGAACCCGGGGGGATGGGGGAAGCCGTGAAACGCGATTGGTGCAGGACTCGCGTAACGAGTGTAGTGGCTGCCACCCGCCTGTGCGCCTGCCTTTGTCTGGTGGTTTGCGTTACCCTGCTCCGAGCCCAGGAGCCGACTCCAGGAACGAATCCCGTACCGCCGCCCGCGCCTTCGAAACTTTCCGATATCTCCCACAACACTCCTGCGGTAACGATTCGGCCTGGAAAGGTCATCCGTTCCGACGTGGACCTTGCGCTGGTTAACGTGACCGTCACCGATCCGTTTAATCGCCTGGTCACAGGCTTGGAGCAGGACAATTTCCGCGTGTTTGAGGACAACATCGAGCAGGAAATCGTGACGTTTTCTTCGGAGGACGTTCCCATTTCGATTGGCGTGATTTTCGATTTCAGCGGCAGCATGTCCAATAAAATCGATAAGGCGCGGGAAGCGGCGCTGGATTTTTTCAAGACCGCGAATCCGGCGGACGAATTTTTCCTGGTTACGTTCAATGAGCGGGCGGAACTGACTAGTGCATTTACGAACAGCGTGGAAGACCTGCAGAGCCGCATGATGGTGACCGCGCCGAAAGGGCGCACGGCATTGCTCGACGCCATCTACCTGGGCCTGAGCCAGATGAGGGGTGCACATAACGCCAAACGAGCCTTGCTGATTCTTTCCGATGGAGGGGATAATCATAGCAGGTACAACGAGAACGACATCAAGCGACTGGTTAAGGAAGCCGATACCCAGCTCTATGCCATCGGCATCTACGATCCGCTTGGTTATCGGAACCGTACCCCGGAAGAGCTGAATGGCCCAACGCTGCTCTCCGAAGTAACGGAATTAACGGGTGGCCGCGTTTTCGCTGTCGAGCATCTAAATGAACTGCCGGACATTGCGTCGAAAATCGGCATGGAGCTGCGCAATCAATATGTGCTGGGATACAAACCGAGCAATCACATTCACGACGCGCGTTGGCGAAAGATCAAGGTCAAGCTGCGCGCCCCCAAGGGACTCCCACCCCTCTCTACTTACTCCAAGACCGGCTATTACGCGCCGGCTCACTGATACTTTTACCCGCCTTAAAAAGTTCGGACTACTGACTGTGTGTCTGCTGCTTGCGGTCTTCTTCGCAGCAAGTGGAACGTACGCGCAAATTCCGGTTGCGGCTCCTCCGCCCCCGCCTCCCCCGGGGCAACAGGAAGGCGGCACTTCTCCCCAGGGCGGGCGCATCAAGGTGGATGTGAACCTGGTGGTTCTGCACACCACCGTGAACGACGATCGCGGAAAGTTTGTTGACGGGCTGACGCAAGACAATTTCCGCGTGTACGAGGATAAGGTCGAGCAGAAACTTTCCATCTTCAAACGCGAGGACATTCCCGTCAGCATGGGGCTGGTGATCGACAACAGCGGCAGCATGCGCGACAAACGTCCACGGGTGAATGAGGCGGCCCTGACCCTGGTGCAAAGCAGCAACCCACAGGACGAAGCGTTCGTGGTGAATTTCAACGACGACTTTTACCTGGACCTGGACAAGGATTTTTCCAGCAGCATTCCGGAGCTGAAGGAAGCGCTGGAGCGGATCGATTCGCGCGGCAGCACGGCGCTTTATGACGCCATCATCGGTTCGCTGGATCACCTGAAAAAGGGCGTGAAAGAGAAAAAGGTGCTGCTGATCGTTACCGACGGCGAAGACAACACCAGCCGGAATTCGCTGGAGAAGACGCTGCGGGAGGTTCAGAAGACCTCGACGGTGATTTATACGATCGGCTTGCTGGGCCAGGAAAACAAGAAAAGCGCGAAGAATGCGAAGCGGGCGCTTTCGGAAATCGCGCTGGCGTCCGGCGGACTGGCGTTTTTCCCGGAAAACGTGGACGACGTGCACGCGATCTGCGAGCAGGTGGCGCACGATATCCGGCACCAGTACACGCTGGCGTATTATCCGTCGAACGGGGCACGGGACGGGACGTTTCGAACCGTGCATGTGGACGTGATTCCGCCCCGCGGACATGGGAAGTTGGTGGCGCGGACTAGAAACGGATATTACGCGCCTACGGCGAGCAGCGGGGTTTCGGGGAAGTAATCAGCAGGTCTATTTCTACGACAACATAGGCAGAAAGCTGGCGCCGTGAGGGATTGAGGCGCCGAAATTTTGGGCGATGGTTTGGCCCATGTCGGCGAGGGTTGCTCTTGTGCCGAGGCTTGCGCCGGTTTTCCTGGCAGGCGTGTAAGCGAGGATCGGAACGTACTCGCGCGAGTGATCGGTGGTTTCCCAGCGGGGGTCCGGGTCGCAACCGTGGTCGGCGGTGATGATCAGGAGATCTTTGGCGCCGAGAAGTCTCAGGTAGGGCGTCAGCTGCGTGTCGAATTCCTCGAGCGAGCGGGCGAATCCTTCCAGGTCCTTGCGGTGGCCGTAGAGCATGTCGAAATCCACCAGATTGCAGAAAATCAGGCCGTTCGCGCGCTGACCGAGTGCCGCGGTTAGTTTTTCCATACCATCGGTGTTTGATTTTGTCGTGGCGTATTCGTCGACTCCGCGGCCGTTGTATATATCGTGAATCTTGCCGATGCCGAAGGCCGGGATTTTCCTTTCGGCGAGCACGTCCATGAGCATTGGCTTGGGAGGATCGACGGCGTAGTCGTGTCGTCGCGGGGTGCGGGTGAAATGGCTGGCGGTGCCTTCAAACGGCCGGGCGATGACGCGGCCGACGCGATGCTTGCCGTCGAGAAGTTTTCGCGCGATTTCGCACATTTTATAAAGCTCTGGGACTGGAATGACGCTTTCATGCGCGGCGATTTGAAAAACGCTGTCACCCGAGGTGTACACGATCGGTTTGCCCGTGCGGACATGTTCTTCACCGAGTTCTTTCAGGATTTCGGTGCCGGAGGCGGGCTTGTTGCCGAGCGTTTTGCGGCCGATCTGTCTTTCGAATGGCTCGATGATTTCCGGCGGGAAGCCGTCCTTGTATACGGGAAAGGCCTGATCGAGCCAGACGCCCGCCATTTCCCAGTGGCCGGTGGTCGTGTCCTTGCCGGGGGAGTGGGTGGCGCCTTTGCCGTAGGAGGCTCTGGGAGACGCGGCGGGGGAGAGATGCTTGAGCGGGGCGATGTTGGCGAGGCCGAGTTCGACGAGAGTGGGAATTTTCAGGACGCGGTATTCGGCGATGTGGCCTAGCGTAGTGCGGCCGACGTCACCGTATTCGGCGGCGTCGGGGAGCGGGCCGATACCAACGCTGTCGAGGACGATCCAGATGATGCGGTCGAACGGGGGCATGATTTCGGTTCCTTGGATGCTTCTGCGAACTCTAGCACAGGGTTTTGGGGAGTTGTGAATTGACGTGGTGGTGGTGGGGACATACGATGCGGATGACATGGCGCCCGCCTCGGAAGGTGGCCACTACAAGGGATGGTTGGGTGGTTTGGTTGAGGTAGCAAAAGCGGCGGCTTCGCCCTCGCACTCAAAAGGAAGAGCGGAACATTTGGGCTGGGGATGCGTATTTATTGGTAGAGAGGGTGGAGATGGTGGAAAATCGCGGGGTTCGAAGCGGCTCGGTTGTGTTTCCGATGCTGCTGATTGCGTTTGGCGCGTTGATTCTGCTTACGCGTGAGTTTCCCAATTTTGATCCGTGGCCGATGGTGGGGAAGTACTGGCCGCTGATTCTGATTTTCGCGGGGGCGGGGATGTTCTGGGACCGCTCGCGCCGCTTGCGCAATCCGGAGGCACCTTCCACGTTTCCCATCGGCGCCACGCTGGGGACCGCTATCTTTCTGCTGGTACTGCTGGGGCTGATCTGGCGAGGACATACGTATGCCGCACACGAATGGCCCGGCCACTCCTCGATGAAGTCGCACAAGGTGGAATCGATCGACAAGAAAGATGCAAAATCGGTGCGCATGTCGGTGAAGATGCCCGCCGGAGACCTGTCCATGAGCGGGGGCGCCGAGTCGCTCTTGAACGCCGATTTTTCGTTTGGAAGCTCCTGGCACGAGCCGAACATCGAGTATTCCGTCAGCAATGGCGAGGGAGAGTTGAGCATCGATCAACAAGGCGGCGGAACGCTGATGACGAACTCCGACAATACCTGGAATCTGAAGGTGAATGATTCCATCCCGATCGATCTGGAGATTGACATCGGCGCGGGCCGCGGCGTTTTCCGCTTTGCAAAGGTGGACCTGACGAAGTTGGAGCTGAATATTGGCGCGGGACAGGCGGACGTGGATCTGACCGGTGAGCGCGCGAAAGATCTGGAAGCGGAAATTCAAGGCGGCGTAGGCGAGGCGACCATTCGTTTGCCGAAGGATGTGGGAGTCGTTGCCGTCGTACACGGCGGCCTGGGGTCGATTGACACGCACGGGCTGAAGGAAGAAGACGGGCAATACGTGAACGCGGCGTATGGTAAATCGCCGACCACGATTCATCTTTCGGTCAACGGCGGGATCGGCAGCATCCGGCTGCAGCAACAATAAAAATTTCAACGACCTCGAAGCTTAGTTTTGTCGTCACTCAGGTTCAACGCGCTATACGGGTCGTACACTTTCAGCGCGGTTAATTTGGTATTCCACACCAGCCGTATCAGTGCGCCGTAAATAACGAGCGGGAAACCGTACAGCAGAAAATCAAACCCTTCTGGGATTAATTTGAAGATTCGCCAATTGTGCCGTATGCCGAAAGATTCAATCGTCCAGAAAACTACCAATACCCCGAAGGTGCTTACAAAGAACAAAATCCTGCCCAGTTCGGAAGGAAGCCGCAACGGAGTATGGCAATTTTCACACCGAAACCAGTCTTGGATATCATCAGGCGGAGAGCAGAGTAGGAAATTGCATTTTGGACAGTGCGGCATAGAGGCCTCATCTAGTTTGTAAGGAATATACCCAATTTTGATGAAATTTGCCCCCGACTCTTTCGAGTCGTATACTTTGAAGTTTAGGCAGTGTGCGGAAAGCGCGCTGTCTGGGCTTCCCTTTGGCCACGAGCGAAACCATACCTCCCATCCTCGAGCAGCAAGAGGTTTTGCGCATCCGCGGGGCGCGGGTGCACAACCTGAAGAACGTCAGCGTGGATATTCCGCACAATGCGCTGACGGTGGTTACGGGTGTGAGCGGATCGGGAAAATCGTCGCTGGCGTTTGACACGGTGTACGCGGAGGGGCAGCGACGGTACGTGGA
Source organism: Vulcanimicrobiaceae bacterium (assembly GCA_035484435.1). GTDB lineage: Bacteria > Acidobacteriota > Terriglobia > Acidiferrales > UBA7541 > Acidiferrum. The sequence goes on from DATHOY010000027.1 coordinate 17,136, forward strand.
GTCGCTCTCGGCGTATGCGCGGCAGTTTCTGGAGCGCATGGAAAAGCCGGATGTGGACGAGATTTCCGGGATTGCGCCAGCGGTGGCGATCCGGCAGAAGAACTCGACGCGGAATCCCCGCTCGACGGTGGCCACTTCCACGGAGATTTACGATTATTTACGGCTTTTGTTCGCGCGGTGCGGGCAGACGTTCTGCATTAAATGTGGCAGCGAAGTGCGGCGCGATTCACCGGAAGAGATTGGCAATCGCGTGCTGGCGCTGAAGGCGGGGCGGCGTTTTTACATACTGTACCAATTGCGCATGCCAGCGGCCGAGCCAGTGGGCGCGGCAAAGAAGCCCTCGCGGAAGAAAGTGGCGCCTCCAACGCCGGAGGCAATTCGTTCCGTCCTGGTGGAGCTGCAGAAGCGCGGATTCAACCGTTTGTATCAGGACGGGCGAGTGCATGAATTTTCTTCGCCGGAAACATTGCTGGATGTGAATTTTGCGAAGCAGGTGTGGGTGCTGGTGGACCGGCTGGCGGTGAATCCGGAATCGCGCTCGCGGCTGGTGGACTCGATCGAGATTTGTTATCGCGAGGGCGGGGAAGCGATTCTGGAATTTGTGGCCGACGGCGATGGAAATCCGGCCGAGCGGCTTACCTTCAATGAACGCTTCGAATGCAAGAACGACGGCACGCTGTATCAGGAGCCGGAGCCGCGGCTGTTTTCCTTCAACAATCCGTACGGGGCATGCCCGCGCTGCCAGGGATTCGGCAACACGATTGATTTTGATTTGAATTTGGTGGTACCGGATCCGAGCAAATCGCTGGACGACGGCGCGATCGAGCCGTGGACCAAGCCGAAGTACCGCGTGCTGTTGCAGGAAGCGAAGAAATGGGCCAAGAGCCGCGGCGTGCCAACGAATGTGGCGTGGCGGCAGCTGACTGCGGAACAGCGGCGGCTGATCCTGGAAGGCGATCCGGAAAACGATTTCGAAGGCGTGAAGGGATTTTTCACCTGGCTCGAGCGGAAAAAATACAAGCTGCACGTGCGCGTTTTCTTGAGCCGGTATCGCGGCTATGCGACGTGCCCGGAGTGCGGCGGTACGCGTCTGCGCGCCGAAGCCCGCGCGGTGCGGGTGACCGGGCAATCGATCACCGACCTTTGCAAACTGACAGTGAAAGACGCGCGGGTGTTTTTTGCGGAGCTGAAACTGACGGAGGCACAAAGAAAGATTGCGGACAAGATTCTGGAGGAGATTCGAACCAGGCTGCAATTTCTGGATGAGGTCGGGCTGGATTATCTGACTCTCGACCGGCTTACGTCGACGCTTTCCGGCGGCGAATCGCAGCGCATTCAGCTGGCGACGTCGCTGGGCTCGCATCTGGTGGGCGCGATGTATGTTCTGGACGAGCCATCGATTGGGCTACACCCGCGCGACACGCAACGGTTGATCGACATCCTGAAATCCCTGCGCGATCTCGGGAACACGGTCCTGGTGGTGGAGCACGATCCGGACACGATTCAGGCAGCGGACCGGGTGATTGATCTTGGGCCGGGCGCGGGGGAATTGGGCGGCAAGTTGCTGTTTTCCGGGACTTATGAAGAAATTCTGAAGGATTCGAAATCCATCACCGGGAAATATCTCAGCGGGGAATCGCGGATTCCTGTTCCAGCCACGCGGCACAAGCCGGCGGGGAAATTTCTGCGGCTGTATGGAGCAACGCTGCACAATCTGCAGAATGTGGATCTGATGCTGCCGCTGGGCACGCTGACCGTTGTGACGGGCGTGAGTGGATCAGGAAAATCGACGCTGGTGCACAACGTGCTTTACCGCGCTTTGCTGGCGAAACGCAACAGCGCTAGCATCAAGGAATTTTGCGACCGGCTGGATGGCGACGAACAGATCAAGGAAGTGATCATCGTTGATCAATCGCCGGTGGGACGCACGCCGCGTTCTAATCCTGCCACTTATATGAAGGCGTTCGACGCGATCCGGGATGTTTTTGCGGAGACGCCCGATGCCAAGCGGCACGGGTATGCGGCGGGGCATTTTTCGTTTAACGTGCCGGGCGGGCGCTGCGAGACATGTCAGGGCGACGGGACGGTGACCGTCGAAATGCAGTTTCTGGCAGACGTGGAGCTGATTTGCGAGGAGTGCCGCGGGCAGCGATTCAAGTCCAGCATTCTGGAAGTGCGCTATCACGGGAAAAACGTGCACGACGTGCTGGAAATGACCGTGCGCGAGGCACTGGCGTTTTTTGTGAATGTGCCGAAGGTGGTTTCCAAGCTGCGCGTGCTGAACGAGGTTGGGCTGGGATACTTGCGGTTGGGTCAGTCGGCAACGACGCTCTCCGGCGGCGAGGCGCAGCGTTTGAAGCTTGCGGCGCATCTTACTCGTTCGGAGAATCAGGGCGTACTTTATATTCTGGACGAGCCGACGACGGGGCTGCACTTCGACGACATCGCGAAGCTGCTCGCGGCGTTTCGGCGATTGCTGGAATCTGGCGCGTCGTTGCTGGTGATCGAGCATAACCTGGATGTGATCAAGTCCGCTGACTGGTTGATTGATATGGGTCCGGAAGGCGGCGACCAGGGCGGCAAGATCATCGCCACAGGCACGCCGGAGCAAGTGGCGCGCAACGCGCAATCGCACACGGGGCGTTACTTGGCGAAGGCGCTGGCGAACGGAAACGGTGCGGCGAAGCGTCCGGGCAACGGGATCACAGCGGTTGATGGCGTAGCAAACGGGCGTAACGAAAACGGGAAGACAACTCTGCGGGAGCCGTGATGCGGGAACGAATGCAGCGAACGATGCCGCTGGCCATTTTCGCCGCTCTTTTTGCTTTTATCCTTACTGCGTCGCCTGCAACGGGTTTCCAACAACCACAGAATCCTTCCGCCAAACCTTCGCAAGCCAGAACGCAAAAGCTGCAAAATCCCCTGAACGATCTGCTTGATGAGGCTCAGGCGGCCCTCGACAAAAATAATTTCGAAGCAGCCATCCCGCCGCTACAGAAGTTTCTTGCCGAGAAACCGGATGTGGCGTTCGCGCATTTCCAGTTGGCCTATGCATACACCGGGCTCAACCGTGTGGACGAAGCGCGCATCGAGTACGAGCGCTGCGTGGCCTTGGATCCAAAGATGGCGGAGGGGCAACTGAATCTGGGAATTCTGCTGCTGGAGAAAGATGCCGCGGCGGCCGTGCCACCATTGCGCAAGGCCGTGGATCTGCTGCCCAGCCAAAGCCGGCCGCGTTTTCTTCTTGGTATTGCGCTGGAGCGCTCCGGTGACTTGGCGGGAGCGGCAGAATCGTATACAGCAGCAGCGCATTTAAATCCGTCCGATACGGAAACGCAGGCGGAGCTTGGCGGAGTGTATCTGCAACTGAAACGGCCGGCGGACGCCGAGAAAGAATTTCGGGCAGTTCTCGAAACCCAGCCGAAGTCTCTTCTGGCGCTGCGAGGACTGGCGCTGAGCCTTGATGCCGAGGGCAAGCCGGATGCGGTGGAGGCTTACCGCAACTATCTCGCAACAGACCCGAAAGACTCCGCTGTGCGGGAGCGCTTTGTGCAACTTCTGGTCGCCAATAAAAAGTTTGATGAAGCACTGGCGGAAACGGAAAAGCCGGAAGGCGGGCAGGCGCCCACGCTGGATGAGCTTCGCCTGCGGGCCGACATTTTTGTCGGGAAAAATAAGTTGGACGAGGCCATTGCGACGCTCAAGCAGGCGATCGCGCTTGCGCCGCGGGATGCGCAGCTGCATGGCGGCGTGGGGCGCCTGTATCTGCAGAAGCGCGAATTTGCCGACGCCGAACGCGAACTGAAAATCGCGATTCAATTGGATAAGGGAAACGTCGTTTACTGGAAGGATCTGACGGCGACGTTTTACCAGGGCGGCAATTACGCCGCGGCGCTGGCGGGCTACGACGTCGTAGACAAGTTGGAAAAGCCGGGCGCCGGCGTGTGGTTTATTCGCGCGCTTTGTTACGATAAACTCAATCAGGTTCAACCCGCCCTGGACGCATATCGAAAATTTCTGGACCTGGACCAGAACCAGCATCCGGACCAGGTTTGGCAGGCGAACCAGCGGATACATGTCCTCGAAAAACGGGCGGAGAAGAAGAAATGACCGGCGGGGCGGACGGGGCAACCGGTTGGTTGTCCTGCTGTGGGCCGCGCTGCTTTCCTGCTCGGTTGCGCTTGCGATTGCAGACAGATTGAAGGAGCTGCAGGAACACTTTGATCGGGATACTCACGCCGGTTCGAAGGTTAAGGACCTGCAAAAACTGGGGCCAGCGCAATTTGACGCCGCGACGCAGGCGGGCAAAGCCGGCGACTACGGCGCCGTGGGCGTGATTTTCGAAAAGTACCGGGACAACGTGCGGCAGGCGTTTGAGCTTCTGAGAAAACAGGAGCCGGATGCGGACCGGCACCCGGGAGGCTACAGGCAGTTGGAGTTGGAAGTCCGGCAAGGCATCCGCGAAGTGGAGGATACACTGCTGGTCGCTCCGGAGGATGTGCGGCCGCCTCTGGAAATTGTTCGCAAGGATTTGATCGACATGGACGACGCGTTAATCCGGCACTTGTTTCCACGGCGAACCAAGGATCCGGAGAAAGCGCCTCCCGCAGCCGAGGCCAAACCATGAAACGAAAACTATTACTTGCGTTGTTGGCCGCGGTGTTCGGCGCCAGCGGTGTATTACCCGGACGGGCCTTCGCGCAGCGCGCCGACAAAGACTACCTTTCTTCCGTCGAGGCGGAGAAAATCCGCGATGCGGAGACGACCAACGACCGCATCAAGCTGTTTCTGGTTTTTGCGGAAGACCGCCTGACGAAATTCCAATACGAGCTTGACCATCCGTCGTCCAACAAGCACGGGGAAATGCTGAATTATCTGATGAATTCCTACATCGGCTGCGTGGATGACGCAGCGGATCTGATCCAGCTTGGGCTGGAGAAGCAGGACAACATCCGGCAGGGAATTGATCTGATGGCGACGAAAACCAAGGACTTTCTGGAAATTCTGAAGAAGTATGCCTCGAATGGCACCGAGATGGATATTTACAAGGATAACCTCGACGATGCCGTGGAAGGCACCGAGGACGCGTTGCGCGAAGCGGAAAAAGCCAGGAAGAAAGCTGCGCCGCCACCGATCCGGAGAAAGAATTGAGGCGTAAGCATTGAGTCCGCGCGGCAAAGTTGGGTCCCGCGTTTCAGGCGGAGAAGCGCTGTTTCAACGGATGTTCACTCGGATCGGTTGCGAAGGGCGGCCGCCGCATTTCCACGTGGAGTATTACGCGTACAGCAGCCTGGTGATTACGTTGCGGCGGCGCGGCGACGTTTACTATGTGCGCTTTTCCGATCTCTTGCAGCGCGCCCCGCTGGTCGTGCTCGAGGGCGCTGCAGCGTTGCTGCTGGCGCGGGTGTTTCGGCGGAGGCCTTCGCGGGCGCTGGTGCGGCCTTATCTGGAGTATGCGCGTTCAGACCGGACACGCAGCCGGATCAATCATCTGCGACGGAGGAGGGTGCGGCCGGCGCAGGCGTCGGCTCAGGGAGAACATCACGATCTCGACGCAATCTTCGAGCAGCTTAACGAGCAATATTTTTCGCGTGAGCTCGAACGGCCGCACATTGCTTGGAGCGGCCGCGCGTGGCGACGGCAGTTTGGCTGCTACGATCCCGGACCGAACCAGATTGTGCTGAACCGGCGGATGGACCGGCCGGGTGTGCCGCAATTTGTAGTGGAGTATGTGCTGTATCACGAGATGCTGCATGTGAAGCATCCGACGCGGCGGTCGGGCTGCAGCCTGATTTCGCATTCGCCGGAATTTCGAGTGGAAGAAAAACGCTACGAGCATTTCCGGGCGGCGAGGAAGTTTCTGGACCATTTGGCTAGATAGGTTGAATTCGCGGCGGGGATTATTGCGCGGCGGTTGGGTCGAAGGGTCAAAGCGAGAGCTTCGCTCTCGCACTCAAAAGGTGGCCGCTACAGCTTGGTTTTTTCTTTGTCGATTTCTTTGTTCAGTTTTTCGATTTTCTTGCGGATCTTGTCGCCGTCTTCGGCGTGGGGGTAGAGATCCAGGTAGCGCTGGTAGGCTTTTACTGCGGGCTTTTTCTTGCCTTTCTTTTCGTACGCTTCACCCAGATAGAGGAAGGGAATCGCGTAGCCGGGCTTGGCCGTCGTTGCGTCTTCGAAGCGGTCGATGGCGGCGTCAATGTCGCCCTTCTTCATGTAGTATTTCCCGACGTCGAGGTCCTTTTCCGCGCGCAGGGGATCCCACTGCGGCTGGTCGGGCGCCGAACTTACCGCTGAGTCCACGTTTTTTTTCGGCTTGGACTTCGGCTGGCTGGGCGGAGGCGGAGCGCTGGCGGGCGGATCCTGCGCCCGCAGGGCGGTGGCGGACAGAGCGAGGATGGAAAACACCAAGCTCGCCAATATTCGCGGAAAGCGCCAGTGCTTCAACGGGATCACTCCCTCCTGTCTGATTCAGTTTATTCCAGATTGAGTTGCCAGACCAAGACGTTAACGGCTACCGGCCGCCTTTGTATCGGGAGTCCTGTTGGTCGAAGCCTTTTTGGCGGGTCTCGTCGCCCGCGAGAAGGAAAGCCGCATGGTAATTTCCGTAGGGCACCACGTGCGCGCAGCCGTCAATCAACTCCTGCTTGAGGCGCTGGTGCAGTTCGGGGAGTTCCGACCAGTGGACCCGGGGATGGTCGTGATGCTCGGAGTGAAAACCGATATTGAACATCGTGAGGTTGAAAAAGTTAGACACGAAAACGGTGGAGTGGCTGACCGGCTTGGCGGGAGTTTTCGGAACACAGCCAGCGTGTTGCACGTACATCCCCGAGTTCATCACGAAAGCGTTGGCGATCCAGTGTGGCAGCGCCCAAAGGAATACGGCCATGACAGGGTCGATCCAGAAGGGGATTGACCAGAGCGCAAGAAAGATGGCGAGTTCGTCGAACGATCGCCGACGCAGAGACTGGCGCGAGGTGAAATCCTTCCACAGATGTCGCGAGAGGCGCCATGGCCAGTGCGTGAACAGGTAGCGCTGAAAATTTTCAAATTTTCCGTCAGCGGAATGTTTGGGCAAGGTCCAATCGTCATCGGACAAAAGATTGGCGTGATGAATCGTAACGTGGCAGTACTCCCAAAAGAACGATGGCCAGCCGCCGGAAAAAGTCCAAAACCGGCCAAACCACCGGTTCACGAACGGCGAGGTGAAGATTGGACGATGGGAATGGTTGTGGAAGTTGACGCCGACATCGATTCCCGAAATCCAGCCGAGGACCATAGCCGAAGCCAGCACGAATGCTATGCGGGACCACGGGCCGGTGATTCCGGCCACTTTGGGATGCAGGTAGAGCCAGAACGCGCAGGCATAAGCCGCCAGGCAAATGAAATGGAAAAGCACGCAGTGCCAGTCCTGGGGATGCGAAAAAAATCGCCAAGGTTTTAGCGCCGTGGGGGCTGGGAGATCTCGCGCTGCCTGGATCATATCGACCTCAAGGCAACGGCTATTGCGACGACAGTGACTCCCAGGCTGACCCAGGGGCCCCAGAGGGCCGCGCCGAGAATGATCACAACGGCAGAAAGCGGGAAAAATGACCTGCCGAAAATCAGTGCGGTTCTTGACACAAACCCGTGCGCGCGACGCTCCATATTGAGCTCTTTTCCACTGAGGCTTGGCTGTGGGGCAAGTTCAGAACAGCGAAGGATTGTCAGTGCCCGGTGTGAAATGGGACCGACGCACGGAATGGCTGGCGCCGCCGAGTTGGTTGCAGCATAGCACCGAATGGCGCGAAACCTTCCCATTATTTGCAGTTTAGTGGGGGCCATTCGACCGCGTATGTCTCAAATTAGACACCCTGAAGGAGCGCCGGGAAGGTGTTTCTCTTTCCGCTGGAATTCACCGTAATATGACAGAGGCGGCTGAACGGCCCGGCCGCGCCGCTTCAACTCCATGGATCCTCGCGAAAAAGCAGCTGCGCTCCCTGAATCACCCGGGGTGTACCTGTTCAAGGATGCGGCGGGGAAGGTGGTGTACGTCGGGAAGGCGCGGTCGCTGCGGAATCGGGTGCGTTCGTACTTTCTGGAATCGCGCTGGGTGGATGCGAAGACCGGTTCGCTGGCGCGGGAGATTGCGGACCTGGAAACGATTCTGGTGGAAAACGAGCGCGAAGCGCTGGCGCTCGAAAACAACCTCATCAAGCAGTACAAGCCGAAGTTCAATGTCATGCTGCGGGACGACAAGACGTACCCGTACATCAAGCTGACGCTTTACGAGAAATATCCGCGGGTTTATTTCACTCGGCGGGTGAAGAAAGATGGTTCGCTTTATTTCGGGCCGTATTTTCCGGCTAGCCTCGCGCGGCGGATTCTACACTTCATTCACAAGCGGTTTTTGGTGCCGTCATGTTATGTGGACCTGGCCAAGGCTCACCCGCGGCCGTGCCTGCAGTATTACATTCACCGTTGCCTGGGGCCGTGCGCGGAGGGTTTGACGACAGATGCCCGGTACGCAGAGGCGGTGCGCGATACGCGGATGTTTTTGGAAGGCCGGCGGCAGGATTTGATGAGGAGCATTGAGGAGCGGATGCTGGCCGCTGCAGAAGGCGAGCGATTTGAGGAGGCGGCCTCTTATCGCGACTTGCTGCGTACACTGGATGATATCGAGGAGCGTCAGCGGATTGCGTCGGCGCAAGGCGATGATACGGATGTGCTGGCTTACTATGCCGAGCCGCCGCTGGTGGCCGCGAATCTGTTTCACCTTCGCGCGGGGCGGGTGGTGGACCGGCGGGAATTTTTTTGGGAAGAGTTGGAGGAGTTTGATCCCCACGAATTCGTGCCTTCGTTACTCAAGCAGCTTTACCTGGATGCGGAATACCTGCCGAAGATGGTTCACGTACCCATCGATTTCGAAGACCACGCGTTGCTGGGAGAATTGCTGAGCGAACGGGCTGGGCACAAAGTGGAGATTTTTACTCCGCAGAGGGGCAGCAAGCGCGCGTTTCTGGAGCTGGCGGAAACCAACGCCAAACATATTTTTTTGCAGCGGTTCCGTGTGCTGAAGCCGACTTCAAAGGCGATTGGTGAGGCGCTGCAGTCCTCGTTGAATCTTCCTGAAGAGGTGAAGCGCATCGAGAGCTTCGACATTTCACACATTCAAGGCACGGACACAGTGGCGTCTATGGTGGTCTGGGAAAACGGGCGGATGAAGAAATCGGACTACCGCAAGTTCATCATTCGCGGCGATGAAGCGCCAAAAGGACGGGAGCGAGCGCAGAATGACGATTTTGCCAGCATGTACGAGGCGGTGGTGCGGCGGTACCGACGACTGCAGGAAGAAAAGAAGGCGCTGCCGGGCCTGATCCTGATTGATGGCGGGTTGGGCCAGTTGCACGCGGCGGCGCAGGCCCTGGAATCCTTGCAGATCATCAATCAGCCGATGGCCAGTATCGCGAAGAAGGAAGAGATTCTTTACGTACTAGGGCAAGAAGACGAGCCGGTGATCCTGGAACGGCATTCCCCCGTGCTGCACCTGATCCAACAGATTCGCGATGAAACGCACCGTTTTGCAGTCGGATTTCATCGCCAGCGGCGTGCGGCGCGGCAGACGCACACGGCGCTGCTGGATATTCCGGGGGTCGGGCCGCGAACGTCGCAAAGATTGCTGCAGCGGTATGGCAGCTTGGCGAATCTAAAGAAGGCCAGCACTGAGGAGTTGAGCCGGATGCTGCCGCGGAAGATGGCGGAAAAGATAGTGCAACATTTGTCGCTGCAGGAAGATACGCACTAACCCGTATTTGGCAAGAATAGGGGTTATGCTGTATTGCGGCGTTCACAAGCGTGTGTTAGGTTCAATGCGTGGAGGCTTATATGGCTGACAACGTTGGAAGCAAAGTATCGTATTTTCTGGTGGGACTTGGCGTGGGCGCCTTGATGGGCGTGCTGTTTGCGCCGAAATCGGGCGAAGATACGCGCGAGTACCTGGCGAAGCGCGCCGATGATGGGCGGGAATTTGCGCAGAAAAAGGCGAAAGAGCTGCGCGAGCGGGCCGACGAATTGATCGAGCGCGGCAAGGACGTGGCATCGCGGAAGCGCGAATCGCTGTCAGCCGCGGTGGATGCGGGCCGCGAAGCGTTTCTACGCGAATCGAAGTCCTGAGGATTTTCAGGGGCGGCTTGGGTTTTCCGCAAAGCTTGCGGGAAGGGTTGGGTGTGTATGCAAATAACGATGCAGGTTTTCATTCTTGCGGCGGCGGTCGCGCTGCTGGTGCAGACGACGATCCTGATCGTGCTGTTCCTGCAAATGAAGAAAACCACCGAATCTGTGAACCGGATGATGGTAGACATGCACTCGCGCGTGGGGCCGATTCTGACGCGCACACAGATTCTGCTGGATGACACGCAGCCGAAGATTTCTGCGCTGGTGGAAGACGCGGCGCACATTGTTTACATGACTCGTTCGCAGGCGCAGAAGTTCGACAAGATTGCGACGGAGGCTTCGGACCGGTTGCGCGGGCAACTGGTAGCCGTGGACCGCATCCTGACCGGGACGCTCGAAGCAGTTGAGGACGCGGGTTCGCAGGTGCGGCGGAGTTTCTGGGCGCCGGTGCAGAAGGCGTCAGCGATCGTGCAGGGAATCAAGATCGGTCTGGACGTGCTGCGCTCGCGGCGGGCTTCGTCTCCAGCGAGGGACACCTCGGTGGAGCAGGAAGATGAGCTGTTCATCTGAGTTGTGAAAGTTTGCGCGGATTCGTTTTGAGATCGATTGAGTTGAGTCTGCTTCTATCAGCGATTCGCGCGCCCTCCTTGTTTTTGCAAAGACTCCCAAAGTTGGAAAAGTAAAGACGCGATTGTTGGCCGCGGTGTTGCCGGAGGCTTCTTTAATTCACACACAGCGAAAGCGCATGAGTTGAGGTCCTTCGCTTCGCTCAGGATGACAGGTGGTTAGTTTGGGTGGGGTGGTTGAAATCGCAAAAGCGGGAGCTTCGCTCCCGCACTCAAAAAGGCTACTTGATCCAGCCGCCAGCTAGCACGACTTCGTCGTTGTAAAAGACTGCGGCTTGGCCTGGGGTGATGGCGCGCTGCGGCATTTCGAAGGTGATGCGGGCGCGATGATTGGGCAGCGCTTCGATGGTGGCGGGCGCGGGGTCGTGCTTGTGGCGGATTTTCGCCTGGCCCTGGACGGGTGCGCCGGGCTCTGCAATCGAAATCCAGTTTACATTTTCAATTTCAAAGGTGCTGGTGCGCAGAGCGTCGTCTTCGCCAACGATGATGCGATTGTTCGCCGTGTCGATCGAGAGGACATAGACGGGCTTGCCAGCGGCGAAGCCGAGGCCTTTGCGCTGGCCTACAGTGTAATTGTGCACGCCGGTGTGGCGGCCAATGACGGCGCCGTCTTCTGTGACGATGTCGCCTTCCTGATTATTCACGGGGATTCCTTCGGCGCGGGAATAGGCGTGGATGAACTGGACGTAGTTGCCGTTGGGAACGAAGCAGAGTTCCATGCTTTCCGGCTTTTCGGCGACGGGAAGATTAACGTTGCGCGCGACGTTGCGGACTTCCTCCTTGGAAAGTTCTCCCAGAGGGAAGTCGCTGCGGGAGAGCTGTTCCTGCGTTAACCCCCACAGGAAATAGGATTGATCCTTCGAATCGTCGCGGGCGCGGAGAAGTTCGAAGCGGCCGGTGCTTTCGTTCTTGCGGATGCGGGCGTAGTGGCCGGTGGCGAGTCGCTCGGCCCCGATCTGGCGCGCCATGCGAAGCAGAGGCTCGAACTTCACGTCGGTGTTGCAATTCGTGCAGGCGATGGGCGTGCGGCCGGAAAGATACTGTTCGACGAAGGGCCGGACGACGCGGGCTTCGAACTGTTCCTCGAAGTTGACGACGTAGTGAGGAAAATTCAGGTGCTGCGCGACGCGCTTGGCGTCGTAGACGTCGTCGAGGGAGCAGCAGCGATGCTGAGCGGGGCCGTCGCCCTGCAGTTCGGGGAGCCTGCGCTGGTTCCAGAGTTGCATTGTGAGGCCGACGATGGGGCGATTTTGCTGGAGGAGGACCGCGGCGACGGTTGAAGAGTCGACGCCGCCGGACATGGCGACGGCGACTAGGCCGGGCGTGGTTTCTTCGGCGGCGGTTGCCGGAAGAGGGTCGAGTTGGAGCCGCGTGGACATGCTCCTTCTATTTTAGCGTGAATGGGGAAATGGTGCTGAACTCTTGAGTGCGGCAGCGCAGCTGCCGCTTTTAAGGCGTTAACCCAGAGGAAAAAACATAATTTGTCGACGCATTTACCTTCGTAAAAGCGGAAGCTCTGCTTCCGCACTCAATAGGAAAATTGGCCGCTAGGTGGCGTGGTAGGTTGGGGAGAGTTTGCGGAGTTGGTCTACGGCGGTGGGAATGATTTCGAGGGCGGTGGTGATTTCGGATTCGGTGGTGTGGCGGCCGAGGCTGAAGCGAATGCTCGCGCGGGCGTCGGACGGAGTGAGGCCGATGGCGGTGAGGACATGCGAGGGTTCGACGGCGCCAGAGGAACACGCGGCACCTGTGGAGCAAGCGAGTCCCTTGAGATCCAGAGCGATGACGAGAGCTTCACCTTCGAGGCCGGGGAAAAGAACGTTGGAAGTGTTGGGTGTGCGTGGGGCGTTGGCGGAGTTTACACGCGAATCGTGGACGCGGGCGAGGATGCCTCGCTCGAGCGTGTCACGCAGGTGAGATGCGCGCGCGGCGTCTTTTTCGAGCGATAGGCGGGCGATTTCGGCAGCTTTGCCGAGGCCGACGATCCCGGCAACATTTTCGGTGCCGGGGCGGAAGCCGCGCTGGTGGTGTCCGCCGTAGAGAAGTTGGCGGAGACGCGTGCCGCCTTTGATAAAAAGCGCCCCGATGCCTTTGGGGGCATAGAATTTGTGGCCGGAGATGGACAGCAAATCGAGTTGCAGGGCTTTGACGTCCACAGGAATTTTTCCGGCGGACTGCACCGCATCGGTGTGGAAGTAGACGTCGGCTCCGGCGGCGATGCGGCCGATTTCGGCAAGCGGCTGAATCACGCCGAGTTCGTTGTTGGCGTGCATCACGGTGATCAGAACTGTTTCGGGCCGAAGGGCGCGGCGAAGCTCGTCGAGAACGATGAGACCGTCGCGATTGACGGGAAGATAAGTGACGGCGACACCTTGCGTTTCGAGCGCCTGGCAGGCGTTCAGGACGGCTTCGTGCTCGATGGTGGTGGTGATGATGTGCGTGCCAGCGCGGACAGGCAGAAGTGCCTGTGCCACGCCGAAGATGGCGTGATTGTCGGATTCGGTGCCGCCGCTGGTGAAGATTATCTCCTGCGGGCGGGCGTTTACCAGCGCGGCAACCTGTTCGCGGGCGGTTTCGACGGCGGCGCGGGCGCGCTGGCCGGGGGTGTGGATGGAGGAGGCGTTGCCGAATTCGGCAGAGAAATACGGGAGCATGGCGTCGAGGACGGCGGGGTCGACGGCGGTGGTAGCGTTGTGATCGAGGTAGATGCGGTTCATACGGCTACGAACAGGATACTACCAGCGGGGAATCGTGAGGAGTGGTGGGGAATTACTGATCTTGCTTCTTGGGACGCCAATTGATGAGGTTGGAAGTGTAGAGCGCGATGCAAAGGAGATTCGCGGGGACGAAACCGAACTGGGCGGTGCGCACGCCAATTACGCAGACTACAGCGCTGTTGATGGCGGCAACAACCCAGCCTTGCCACAGCTTTTTGCCGAGGAGAACTGTGCCGAGGACGGTCAAAACGCAAGAGAGATAATCGAGTCGAATCATATGAAGTGCGTTACGCATGTTAGGTTGATGAGCCTTTACCGCAGCCTGTTGTAACCATCCAATGGCTTGCCTGCGGTCCCTATTCTCCTTACTAACAAAAATGCTTTCTGCAACGGGTCGCCAACGAAATGTTTACGGGGCAAGAAGCGCCTGGACAAAACGCGAGCAGACGAGTCCTCACCGGGAGAAGAGAGAAGCAACTGCGATGCCACTTCCGATGGTGCCTGACAGGACGTCTGCAATTGGTCTCGCAAGTGAATCGATACAAAGCAGATCTTCCAAAAGTCCAAGAGTTTTATTCAATTCCAATCGATGGCCTGGCGGCTGTGTTTATGCTCAGTCTGAGACGGTTTGTGTCACACCGAAACGTCTACCTATTGAGAACGAGACGACCCGTCCCAGCAATTAGACGACGGCAACATGTGGCTTTGCCGCACGTGCCAGAAAAAGAAGGCCCCGCCCTTTGCAGAACACGTAAAGAGTGGGGCCACGCGGATTGGTTGCTTAGCGAACGTTGCAAGACCGGGATTGACCAGGCTCGCTGGTTTGGATGTCCGAAGTCACGCAGCCGAAGAAGCCGACGAGGCCGGGGGCTCCTGCGTATCCGAGATAGCTGTCGGTGTCAAAGATGTCTTCAAGCGTTTTCAGGAAAGAGTAGTGGTTGAACGGTGTGAGAGACACGGTGCCCGGTTCGAGGAGCGGTGAGAGGAGAACGGCACCGGTGCGGTCGCCGCCGTAGCTTTGAAAAGTCAGGCTGACCGTGGGAGTAATGTTGGTCGTTTGCGGGAAGGGAGCCAGATTGGGGCCGGGCTGCTCATTACAGCAAAAAAGTCCCGGAGCAAAGATGGAAATGCCCGCGGCGGACGGCTGGACGGAAAGTCCGCCCTCGTCGAAATTGATGATGATGAGGCCGTCTCGCTGATAAGCAGAAGAACTGGTGATTATCGGGATCCATTTCTGGAGGAACGCATCGGCGGAAACGAGGCCACCGGGCTGACCGTTCTTGCAGGGAGCATCATGGCCATCGTTGCAGAGATTGGGCGTAATAAAGACGAAGTTGGGGGTTGCGGACTCTTTAAGAAGGTCCTGTGGCAAGAGATTCAAATTGACGACATGCGAACCGCAGTCGGGCGAGTCGATAATGGAATGGAAATAGACGAAAGGGTTGTGGCGAGAAGCATATTGGTCGCCGAGCGGGACAGCGGCAGAAGGAGCTTCAGATGCCTGTGTCAGATCGACTGAATTGAGAGCGGGGTGGCCGCAGGTGGCCGCTTCACGGTTGGGATCGTTGCCCATGTCTTCGGCGTAAGCGCGCCAGGTTTTCCCAATTGTGGTCAACTGATCTGGCAGCGTCTTGATCGAAGCGGGATAGACGCAGCCGGAGCCGATGGCCTGGCCGTCGGAAGTAATGCCGGTCTGGGCGAAGTCTTGGAAGACCTGGCAGTCGTTGCGGGTCTCTGGAGTGGCGGCCTGGCCGCTGAGCATGGCGATGTAGTTATC
>DATHOY010000028.1:0-7004 GCA_035484435.1 Vulcanimicrobiaceae bacterium
GGCTGGATTGCCGAGCCGGAAGGCCTGAACCCCATCGCCGCCCTCAGCAGTCATTTCCCGCAGATCGCGAATTCTCCGCGCAACGTCCGCGAATGGCTCGAACGCTCCAAAGCCGATGTCCTCTTTGAGGCCAGTTCGCTCAACACCCAATCCGGCCAGCCCGCCATCGATCATCTCGTCGCCGCGCTCGAAGCCGGCGCGCACGCCATCAGCGCTAACAAAGGCCCGCTGGTCCACGATTACCAGCGGCTGGCAGCGTTGGCCAAGGCCAAGGGCAAACAATTCCTGTTCGAATCCACCGTCATGGACGGCGCTCCCATTTTTTCTCTCTTTCCTCTCGGCCTTCCGGCCACGGATTTGCGCGGCTTCGCCGGTGTATTGAATTCCACCACGAATGTCGTGCTCACCGAAATGGAGAAAGGCCGCTCCCTGGACGAAGCCGTCAAACGCGCTCAGGCCATCGGCATCGCCGAAACCGATCCCACGCACGATTTGGATGGTTGGGATGCCGCCGTGAAGGTTGCCGCCATCGTTAACGTCTTAATGGGAGTGCCGCTGCGCATCGAACAGGTTCAACGCACCGGCATCCGTGAACTTAGCGAAGAAAAAATCCGCTCGGTCCGCACGGCCGGCATGCGCTACAAACTCATCTGCCGCGCCGAACGCCGCGGCGACGGCGTCGAATGCCGCGTCGGCCCCGAACTCCTCCTCCTGACCGACCCCCTGGCCGGCCTCGAAGGCACCAGTTCCGCCATCCGCTTCGACCTCGACGTCATGAGCCTCTCCCTCGTCGAGCATAGCCCCGGCATCGAAGCCACCGGATACGGCCTCCTCGCCGACTTCCTCCGCGCCGCCCAATCCTAACCCTGCGTTTGCGATCTTTTGTAGGGCCCGCCTTCCGAGGCGGGCCGCTCTTACTTTTGAGTGCGGGAGCGAAGCTCCCGCTTTTACACTGTAAACGCAATCTCCCAATCTAATTTTCGTGGCGAACTGTAAGGTTCAAAAGCGGCGGCTCCGCCGCCGCACTCAAAAAACTGTGGTGCTTAACCCTTCACCCCGCCCGCGTCCCATCCGGCACAGGCTTTTCGGGCACCGCCAACACCGGCGTCACCCCATCCGCATACCCAATATCAAACAGCATCCCCTCGGAAATCTCCCCCGCCATCTTCCGCGGCTCCAGGTTCACCACGAATAGCGCCTGCCGACCCTCAATCTCCCGCGGATTCTCCCGTTCCTTCTTCATTCCCGCCAGGATCGACCGCGTGTGATCGCCGAAGCTGACCGTAAGCTTCATCAGTTTTTCCGACTGCGCCACCTCTTCCACCTTCTGAATGGTGCCCACGCGAATGTCCAACGCCTCCAAAGCTGCAAACCCCACAATTGCTTTTATCGCTGCCGGTTTGAATTCGCTCATGGCTCACCCGCGAAAATTTGCCGCATATGCCGGCGTAGGAAGGGAAGCGTCACATCGATCATCGCGAATCGCTGCATCCGCCACCAGCCGCAACGGAATTATCCCAGCCCACACGGAAAGCGCGTAATCCGGCGCGTCATCCTCCACGCCGCCGGTCCGCACCTTCGCCGAAACCTCCGTCAGCGGCAATTTCAGGATACTCGTCGCTTTCAATTCCTGTTCGTTCGGCTGCCGTGCATCCTCCCAACGCCCGGGAAGCAACTTCTCTGTAAACGCCCGCAGCGCGGCCAGTTTTTCGGCCGGATCGTCGATCGGCGTCGCCGTCCCGAGCGCCACCACCGACCGGTAATTCATCGAATGATTGAACACCGACCGCGCCAGCACCAGCCCATCCGTCAGCGTAACGGTGATGCACACCAACGATCCGCCTGCCGCCCCGCGCAACATCCGGCTAGCCGCCGAACCGTGAAAATAAATCGCATCGCCCACCCGCGCGAACATAGTCGGAATCACAAAGGGTTGCCCCTCCGCCGAAAATCCGACGTGGCACACAAATCCCTCGTCCAAAATCTGGTAAATAGCCTCGCGATCGTACACAGCACGGTTGGCTTCGCGCACCACCCGCGTGCGGTCGCTCACTGC
This sequence comes from Vulcanimicrobiaceae bacterium, assembly GCA_035484435.1. Taxonomy (GTDB): domain Bacteria; phylum Acidobacteriota; class Terriglobia; order Acidiferrales; family UBA7541; genus Acidiferrum. The sequence continues at coordinate 2,057 of DATHOY010000028.1, forward strand.
AAACGAATCAGACATGGAAACCTCAGGTTGAAACACGGCGCGGAGTTGATAGCCGGCGCCATCGCGGCATGAGTGGGAACAACTGCTCGATGGTATCACGCCGCCGTAGCGGCCACCTTCAGGTGGCCTCGTGTAGTGGCCGAACTTCAGATCGGCCATCCCAGCGGACCCTTCGCACTACAACCAGCCACTCCCCTGTGAGAAACTAACCTCCGCAGGTATTCGCCAACTCTTGGAGCCTTTCAACTCATGAGCACCCCTGTCCGCAACGCCGCCACACCTCTCCTGGATACCGCCTGGGTTCGCTCCCAGTTTCCGTCCCTGAAAACCCAGGTCAACGGCCACACCGCCGCGTTCCTCGATGGCCCCGCCGGCACCCAGGTCCCCACGCAAGTCATTCACGCGATCCAAAGCTACCTGCTCACCTCCAACGCCAACACTGGCGGAGCCTTCCTCACCAGCCGCCGCACCGAAGAAATCATCGCCCACGCCCGCGCCGCTATGGCCGATTTCTTTCATTGCGAAAAAGATGAAGTGATTTTCGGCCAGAACATGACCACCATCACATACGCGTTCTCCCGCGCCATTGCCCGCGAACTGAAACCCGGCGACGAAATCCTCCTCACCACGCTCGATCACGATGCCAATTATTCCCCGTGGAAGGCGCTGGAAGAAAAGGGAATTGTCATTCGCACGGTGGACATTCGCGAAGCCGACTGCACGCTCAACCTCGACGACCTGAAAAGCAAGCTCAACGAGAAAACGCGCCTCGTCGCCGTAGGCTACGCCTCCAATTCCGTCGGCACCATCAATCCCGTCGCTGAAATCACCCGCCTCGCCCACGCCGCGGGCGCGATGATTTACATCGACGCCGTCCACTACGCCCCGCACGGCCTCATCGACGTCAAAGCCCTCGACTGCGATTTCCTCGTCTGCTCGCCCTACAAATTCTTCGGCCCGCACATGGGCGCGCTCTACGGCAAGCGCCAGCACTTGCAGTCCTTCCGCCCCTATAAAGTGCGCCCCTGCAGCGACCAGCTCCCCGATCGCTGGGAAAGCGGCACCCAGATTCACGAATTGATTGCCGGAATCGGCGCCGCTGTTGAATACCTCGCCGAACTCGGCCGCCGCTGCGACCCCAACGCAACTACGCGCCGCGAAGCCCTCGCCTCGGCTTATCACTCGACAGTCACCCATGAAACCGGCATCATCTGGCGCCTCATCGATGGCTTGAAATCCATACCGGGCGTCCGCGTCTACGGCATCACCGATCCGCAGCGCTCCGCCGAACGCTGCTCCACCCTTTCCCTGCGCCTCGGCAATCACCATCCCACCGCCATCGCCACTTTCCTCGGCGAGCGCGGCATCTTCACCTGGGACGGCAACTACTACGCCCTCAATCTCAGCGAACGCCTCGGTGTCGAATCCCAAGGCGGCATGCTCCGCATCGGCCTCGTCCACTACAACACCGCCGAAGAAGTCGACCGCCTCCTCGTCGCCCTCCGCGAATTCGTCAGGTGATTAAAGGCTGCTAATCATGTTTGTAAGATGAGTTGCCGTTTGCGTTTCGCCTGGCACACAAAAAAGCTCACGGTGAAAGCAATTGTGCTGTAGGGCAACGCGCCGAACGTCCACCCTGCAATAAGATGAGCCGGAACGTAGGTTATCAGCATCACCCAGGCGTAAGTTTGCGATTCCGCGATAAATCCGAGGATCACCCCGGTCAATATGTAGCATGCGAGAATCGCGAGGGAGGCCGGGTGAAGCAGTGAGCGGGGGCTCATGGTCCCAAAGTATCCCGTGATTGATGGCGCCAGCCTTAGGATTCCGTAGAGTGGCAGCACGGCCCCGACCAGTACGGAAAATATCGCCGTTGTCAGTGAAAACCTTTTTGCAAATGGATTGAAATAGTTTTGGATGCCTCGGTTGAAAACTTTGTCGGTAAGCAAGTAGGCATCCCCTTGCACGTTCAGTTGGTAAGCTCCTTGCTGAACCTGGAATTTGCTGTACCGCTCATGATCCCTATCAAACTCCTCGATCACTCCCTGTACATCGCGAGGCGGTGAAACGGGTGCACCGAACGTTGCTGCCTTTGCGTCATGTGCCTTTTTCAGTGCCGCCAAATCCAAAATATTCGGAAAATCCTGGACAATCTTGTACTCAGGCTGGTTAAACAGGGACTTCAATGCCATATTCCGTGTGACCAGTTCTTTACCGCCTCCGAATCTCGTGGTGAAGTTGACCAGCCAGGAATTTTTCGAAGCGACCACTCCGTTCACGTTAGTCGTCACCTCTACAATAGTCAGCGTGCAACTCGCCGGGTCTGCGTGATTCTGGTAACCACGGACCAGATTCGAGCCATAATTTGCTACGCGCAATGTATAAAAAGGCAAATATCCCAGGGCCGCCAATTGCGCATCGAGCGGGGCGATAAACTTTCGCTGTTCCTCGGTCAACTGGGAGTCCTCGAGCAGTTGCCGTTGGTAGCGAACGGGAATGGGCTTGGAATTCTTGCGGAGTTGCGATTTGCTGGCAAACAACACCGTACAGGTGGACCACAAGAACGCGAACATATCGGCATCAATAGGAAACATCCTGGCAACCTCCCGGGTATGTTTAGAGTAAAATAACCAACGTTCGCTCAAGGTTTAACCTCGAGATGAGTTGAGGAATTGTTTAGCTGTCCCTTGGGGCAGGTTGTTCGCGGAATTTGTCTTGCCTGATGGTTTTGAATCGAAGTGCCGAAGCGTCGTCATGGCACACTCAAATGTTTGTGTGTATTCTGAGAAGCCATGGCAAAACGACCAAAACCTCTCGTACTCACCGTCCTCGACGGCTGGGGATTCCGCCCCGAAACCAAAGGCAACGCCATCGCCCTCGCGCGCAAACCCAACTACGACGAACTCCTCCGCAAATTTCCCAACACTCTCATCCAAACCTCCGGCCCCGCCGTCGGCCTCCCCCAAGGCCAGATGGGCAACAGCGAAGTCGGCCACCTCAACATCGGCGCCGGCCGTATCGTCCACATGGACATCACGCGCATCGATCTCCTCATCGCCAACAAACAACTCGACCAGGTTCCGCTCTTCCAGCAAGCCATGGAGCGCGGCCGTCAGCGCCAACTCCATTTCATCGGCCTGCTCAGCGACGGTGGCGTCCATTCGCACATCAACCACCTCTTCGCCCTCCTCGAAATGGCCAAGCAGTCGAAAGTCGAAAAAGTTTTCGTTCACTGCTTCATGGACGGCCGCGACACTCCGCCCAACAGTGGCCGTGATTTCGTCCGCCAGCTACAGCAAAAAATGCGCGAACTGGGCGCAGGCGAAATCGCCACCCTCGTCGGCCGTTACTACGCGATGGACCGCGACAACCGCTGGGAACGCATCGAACTCGCCTATCGCGCCCTCGTTCACGGCGAAGCCGAAACCAAATCCAACGACCCCGTAGCCGCGCTTCAACAAAGCTACGAACAGGGCGTCACCGACGAATTCGTCAAGCCCATCGTCATCACCCGAGGCACCGGTCCCGCCGCCCCGCCCGTCGGCCTGATCCGCGACGACGACGCGGTCATCTTCTACAATTTCCGCGCCGACCGCGCCCGCCAGATCACCTACGCCCTCGAAGCTCCCGATTTCGACAAGTTTGCCGACCCCAACCGCCCCAAAAATCTCTTCTACGTCGGCATGACCAAGTACGACAAAAACTGGCCTTGGCTCAAGTGCGTAATCACTCCCGAAAAACTCGAGCAAATCCTCGCGCAAGTTTTCCAGGAACTGCAGTACAAAAACCTCCGCTGCGCCGAAACCGAAAAATACGCGCACGTCACCTATTTCTTTAACGGCGGCGTAGAAAAACCCTTCACCGGCGAAGAACGCATCCTCGTGCCCTCGCCCAAAGTCGCCACCTACGACCTGAAACCAGAAATGTCCGCCGAGGGAATCACCGACACCGTCGTGAAAGCCATCGAAAAAGCCGAGTTCGACGCCATCATCATGAACTACGCCAACGCCGACATGGTCGGCCATTCCGGCAAACTCGAAGCCGCCATTAAAGCCGTCGAAGCTGTAGACGCCGGCCTCGGCCGCATCTATCAAACCCTGAAACCTCGCGGCGGTGCCTGGATCATCACCGCCGATCACGGCAACGCCGAAACCATGATCGATCCAACAACCGGCGGCCCGCACACCTACCACACCACCAACCCCGTCCCCTTCATCTGCGTCACCGAAACCGATGCCCTCCAACTCGTCCCCGGCGGCTCCCTCCGCGACATCGCCCCCACCATGCTTGCCATCCTCGGCGAACCCGCCCCCACCGACATGACCGGCCGCGACCTCCGCGTTAAGCCAAAATCGTAGCAGGAAAGTGCTGGAGTCATCTTCGCATTAGTGTACTGCAGAGTATACTTGGTTGAGGTCCTTCGGCTATCCTTATCGGATAGCCTCAGGATGACAACGCGTTGAGGTTTGCGCCGATGGGGCGATGCTACTTTGTCTATTTCATGAGCAACGAATCCAAGATGCTCTATGTCGGCGTTTCCAACGACCTCATGAAGCGTGTCTTTCAACATAAATCGAAGCGCATCCCGGGTTTCACGCAAAAATACAACCTGTACAAGCTCGTCTACTTCGAACAATTCGGTGACATTCGAGCCGCGATTGCCCGTGAAAAAGAAATCAAGGGTTGGCTGCGCTCGAAGAAAGTCGCTTTAATCGTCACAGAGAATCCGCATTGGAAAGACCTCGCCGAAAGCTGGTTCAAGAGACCCTCCAAAACCAACAGTTCGACCCATAAAACGGTTGCAAATCGAATTCCCAATTAACAAATTTCCACCAACTTAAAATACTTGTCATCCTGAGCCTATCCGACGAGGATAGGCGAAGGACCTCAACGTAAAGTTCATCAGGAAAATTGACCAGGACCTCAAATCCGACAATGCCGCCAACCC
>DATHOY010000029.1:0-17903 GCA_035484435.1 Vulcanimicrobiaceae bacterium
GATGGCACATTGGAGTTCGGGAAGAGCGGCGATCCAGGCCACGGGTTCCGAGTGCATGGGATGAAAGGCAAACCAGAAAGCGGCCCAGAAAGCGAGAGAGGGAGTACCAAGGGCAGAGATCAGGAGATAGACAAGGGCGACAACAACGGCGTTCAGAAGAGTATTGACGAGGTGCCAGCCGAGCGGGTGGTCGCCAAAGACGGGGTATTCCGCCGCGTAGCCGAGGAGTTGCAAGGGGCGATAGTAGTTGCTGCCAACGCGGTTGTTCTTGTTGGCGTGACGGGCGAAGTCCCAGACTTCTCCGGTAAAGACACGGCCCAGGTCTTTGCCTTCAACAACGATGGGGTTTTGAAGGATTTGGAGGTGGTCGTCGGTGACGAAGTCGTTGCGGAGGGTGGGGGCGTAGAGTGCGAGGGAGAGGAGGATGAGGAGGGAGAGATGGAAGAGGCGGGTGCGGCGTAGGGCGTTTGGGCCGAGGGCGGATAGGTTGGCGGAGGACGACGGGGCGATGGGGGCGGGCTGGGGAGATTGGGGAGAGTTTTTGCGTTTTCTGGACAAGGGTTTGGAGGGCAACGCGAGACGCCGGTGCGTTGCGGACAAGAAAGTTTAGCGCAAGGGTGGAGGGAAAGGAACATGGGGGGAATCGGAAGCCTGGGACCGCTTAGGAAAAACCTATGGGATGCATCGGGTTTATTGATTATGGCGGCGCGGGGGTATAGGCTGGGTTGCGATGCGCGGAGGACCGACCTGAAGGTCGGCCACTACATTTAGGCGGCCCGCCACGGTCGGCGGGCTACACGGGTAAAGGCATCCAAAGAGGAGGAACGGTTATGGCTACAGCTACTACGGTGATTGAACCTAAGGTTAAGGTGTCGGCTACGAAGCTTTTGATAAATGGGAAGTGGGTGGATGCAGCTTCGGGGAAAACTTTCCCGACGATTAATCCCTCGACTGCCGAGGTGATTACGCAGGTGGCGGAGGCGGATGCGGCCGATGTGGACAAGGCGGTGGCGGCGGCGCGGGCGGCGTTTGAGAAGGGCGCGTGGAGGAAGATGTCGGCTTCGGCGCGCGGCGTGTTGATGAACAAGTTGGCGGATTTGATTGAGAAGCACATTGAAGAGCTGGCGGAATTGGAATCACTGGACAACGGGAAGCCTTACCAGGTGGCGCTGACGGCGGATTTGCCGCTGACGATTGCGTGTTACCGGTACTACGCGGGATGGGCGGACAAGATTCAGGGGAAGACGATTCCGGTGCAGGGGCGGTATTTCACGTACACGAAGCATGAGCCGGTGGGCGTGGTGGGGCAGATTATTCCGTGGAATTTTCCGCTTTTGATGCAGGCGTGGAAGTTGGGGCCGGCTCTGGCGGCGGGTTGCACGGTGGTGATGAAGCCGGCGGAGCAGACGCCGCTGAGCGCGCTGCGCGTGGGCGAACTGGCGATGGAAGCGGGATTCCCAGAAGGAGTTCTGAATTTGCTGCCGGGGTACGGGCCGACGGCGGGTGCGGCGATCGCGCGGCACATGGATGTGGACAAGGTGGCGTTCACCGGATCGACGGAAGTTGGACATTTGATTATGAGAGCGGCGGCGGATTCGAATTTGAAGCGGGTGACGCTGGAGTTGGGCGGAAAAAGCCCGAACATTGTGTTTGCCGATGCGGACATGGATAAGGCGATTGAAGGGGCGCACTTTGCGCTGTTCTTCAACCAGGGGCAGTGCTGCTGCGCGGGGTCGCGCTTGTTTGTGGAGGAGAAGTGCTACGACGAGTTTGTGGAGAAGAGCGTGGCGCGCGCGAAGAAGCGGACGGTGGGCAATCCGTTTGACAAGAAGACGGAGCAAGGGCCGCAGGTGGACAAAGACCAGTTTGACAAAGTGATGGGTTACATCGAGATCGGGAAGCAGGACAAGGCCAAACTGGTGGCGGGCGGGAACCGCGTGGGCGACAAGGGATATTTTATCGAGCCGACCGTGTTCGCCGACGTTCAGGACAACATGCGGATTGCGCAGGAGGAGATTTTCGGGCCGGTGATGTCGATCCTGAAATTCAAGGACGTTTCGGAAGTGGTGGAGCGGGCGAACAAATCGCTGTATGGATTGGCGGCGGCGGTTTGGACGCAGGACATCACGAAGGCTCATGCGATTGCGGATGGCGTGCGGGCGGGGACGGTGTGGGTGAATTGTTATGACGTTTTCGATGCCGCGGCGCCGTTTGGAGGGTTTAAGCAATCGGGGCTTGGGCGTGAGTTGGGAGAATATGGGTTGGCAAATTATACGGAGGTTAAGACGGTTACGGTGAAGTTGTAGAGGATCGCCTACAGTCGGCGGTCTACAGTCAACAGTATCAGAGGGCCGGGCGAGCCCGGCCCCTACAAGGGTTGCGGTGGATCGTTGGGAGGTTTGGCTTAGTGCGTAAAAGCGGAAGTTTCGCTTCCGCACTCAAAAGTTGGGCCACCTGAAGGTGGCCGCTACGCGGGAATGAAGAGAGGTTGGGAAGGGGTCCAGTTTGCTGGGCCCCTCTTTTTTATGGGGATTGTTACGCGACAATATGTGGCGAAGGATTTTGGGAGGCTGCATAAGCTGGACCAGGAGTGTTTTCCGCCGGGGATTTCGTACAGCAAGTGGTCGCTGCATTATTATTTGAGTTTGCCGGGGGCGGATTGTTTGGTCGCGGAAGAGGGGAAAGCGATCGCGGGATTTATTCTGGCGGAGGAGAATCCGCCGTTGGGGCACATTATTACTTTGGATGTGGCGGAGGGGTTTCGGAGGAAGGGCGTGGGGACGATGCTTTTGGGTGAGATGGAGAAGCATTTTGCGTTTAAGGGAGTGAAAGCGGTGTTGCTGGAGACGTCGGTGGAGAATGAGAGCGGGATTGCGTTCTGGGAGCGGCATGGATATCGTACGGAGGCGGTGGTGAAGAAATATTATTTGGGGAAGATTGATGCGTATGAGATGAGGAAGAGGATTGGAAGAAGTGGCGAGTGACGAGAAAGAGATAAGAGATAAGGATAACGCAGAGGCACGGAGGACGCGGAGTTTCGCAGAGAAGAGAAAACCGAGAGTGCAGGCGGGAAAGGATGCGGCGCGGGTCAAGGAAGAGAGTGTCGCGCCTACGGCGCTTGGGGAGATTTTTGGTTCTGTACCCAGCCCTTACGGGCTGGGCTAAGTTCTGCCGCGCCTCCGGCGCTCAGGAATGAAAACTACGAGGAGAGGGCCTAGTGAATCCATATTTGCAGAGTGTGATTTTGGGGGTGGTGGAAGGGTTGACGGAGTTTTTGCCGGTTAGTTCGACGGCGCATTTGCGGATTGCGGAGGCGTTGCTGCATCTGGATTTGGGGAGCGCGTACTGGAAGATGTATACGATTGTGATTCAGTTGGGGGCGATTTTGACTTTGCCGATTTATTTTCGGGAGCGGATTGGGAAGTTTCTGGCGACGTTTCCGAAGGGGGAGCGCGGGGATAGGACTCTGCTAACGCATCCTTTGAGTTTGGTGCTGGTGGCGTTTGTGGTTACGGCGATACCGGCGTTTTTGATGACCAAGATTATTGGAAAGCATTTGGAGAGCTTGACGATTATCGGGAGCGCGCTGCTGATTGGCGGGATTGTGATGTGGTTTGTGGATGCGCGGAATGCGAAGACGGAGGCGGCGGGAGAGAAGGCCGGCGGCGGGCTCATCAGGATTTGGCATATGGAGGATATGAGTTTGGGGCAGGCGGTTTGGATTGGGGCTTGCCAGATATTGTCGGCGGTGTTTCCGGGGACTTCGAGGTCGATGTCGACGATTGCGGCGGGGCAGTTGGCGGGGATGTCGCGGGCTGCGGCGCTGGAGTTTTCGTTTTTTCTTTCGATACCGACTATGGTGGTGGCTACTTGCTATGACCTTTTGAAGTCGGTGGTGGGGAAACATGCGGATGCGATTTCGGTGGCGCATATTGATTCGCATGGATGGATTGTTTTGGGGATAGGGTTTGCGGTGTCGTTTGTGGTGGCGTATGGATCGGTGGCCTGGTTTATGGGGTATGTGAGGAAGAGGGGATTTGCGCCGTTTGCGATTTACCGGATTATTTTGGGGGTGGCGGTTTTGTATTTTGCTTCTGGGATGGGATGAAGCTGGAAAATAGAAAATGGAAATTTGAAAATGGTGACGCGTGGCGAGAAAAGAGAACAGGAAAAGATAACGCAGAGACGCAGAGTGCGCAGAGGGTTCGCAGAGAAGAGAAAGATTTCACCACAGAGGGCACCGAGAGCACAGAGAAGAGGGGAGGATGGGGGATCGATGAGGATGCATCGTTTGCGAGTTGGTGTGGGAATTTTGATGGGGATAGGGCTGAGCCTGGTTGCGGCTCGCGGCGCGAATGCAGGGCAGGAGTTGGATGGGCGGGTGGATGCGTTGGTTGGGGCGGAGATGCGGGAGCAGCGGGTGCCGGGGTTGGCGCTGGCGGTGCTGCGCGAGGGGAAGGTAGTGAAGGCGCGGGGATATGGATTGGCGAATTTGGAGTTGGATGTGGCGGTGAAGGCGGAGACAGTGTTTCAGACGGGTTCGGTGGGGAAACAGTTTGCGGCCACGGCGGTGATGATGCTGGTGGAGGAGGGAAAGGTTGGGCTGGACGATAAGTTGAGCAAGTATCTGGAGGGGACGCCGGCGGCTTGGAAGGATGTTACGGTGCGGAATTTACTGACGCACACCTCGGGGATTGCGGACTACACGGGGCACGAATATACGAAGGCGGGGGGATTGATCAACCTGCGGGGGGATTATACCGAGGCGGAGTTGTATCAGAAGCTGGTGCAGTTGCCTTTGAATTTTGAGACGGGGACGAAATGGAAATACAGCAATACGGGTTATGTGCTGCTGGGATTCTTGATTCACAAGGTGACTGGGGAATTTTATGGGGATTATCTGCAGGAGCGGATTTTCCGGCCGCTGGGGATGAGCGCTACGCGGATTATCAGCGAAGCGGATATTGTGCCGAACCGGGCTAGCGGATATGAATTGGTGAAGGGCGAGATTAAGAACCAGGGGTGGGTTTCGGCGACGCTGAACACAACGGCTGATGGAGCGTTGTATACGAATGTGCTGGATTTGGGGAAGTGGGATGCGGCGTTGTATACGGAGAAGCTTTTGAAGCGGGGGAGTTTCGAGCAGATGTGGACGCCGGTGAAGTTGAAGGATGGGAAGACGTATCCTTATGGCTTTGGATGGTTTTTGGGTGAGGCGAATGGGCACAGATTGATTGAGCATGATGGGGCTTGGCAGGGTTTTACGATGAACATTTCGCGGTATGTGGACGATAAGCTGACCGTGATTGTGATGACGAATCTGGATGAGGGGCATTCGAAGCCGGAGAAGATTGCGCATGGGGTGGCGGGTTTGTATGAGGGAAAGCTGGCAGCCGCCGGCCATTAAAATGAGAGAAGCGGAAAAGCGCAGAAGGCGCGGAGACAGGTTGGTTTATATTACGCTTCGCGGATTGAGTTAGGAGAGAAATTGAGCAGAGTAATCACGTCAGGATTGCAATGTGTTTTGATTGGCTTTCTCCTTGGCGTACTGCTGAACAGCCCGACTAGAGCGCGGGGAGGAACTCAGTCTGCTGACCGTGCATCCTCTGTAACGATGGCTCCATCCCTGCCAGGGGAAATCCGAATCCTGGTGGGATTTAGGGATGGGAAAGGTAGGCCGGTTCCTGTTCCCTCCAAAGAAACTCTAACTGCTCGCCTCGACGAAACACCAATCGAAATCGAGGACCTGCGCCCACTAAGGAATGAGCCGCTTATCTTTTCGCTGATCGTGGATAAGAGCGGATCAAGTCGATCTAACGGGGACAAACAAACGGCGGCGGCGGTCAGTCTTTTTAGGGCACTTTCTACTGGCGACAACCACGGTTATTTGGCCGTGTTCAAAGATGGTGTTTCTGCCAGCAAACAATTTGCTTATCCATCAGAAGTGGAACAAATATTGAAGGAGATCCCACCGGGGGGCGGGACAGCGCTATATGACGCAATAGAGGTCGTCTGTAAAGAACAACTCAACTCGAACTTGCTCCCACCCAATTCTCGGCGCGCCATATTTGTCTTTTCCGATGGCGGGGATAATACGAGCCACATTCCTCTGACCAAGACGATCGAAGTAGCACAGAAAGCCGGAATCCCGATCATTTCCATTAAACTCCGTGTGGACACAGAGGGCAAAAGGCAAGAAAAGGGTGAACTAGCGGCGCTCAAGTCTCTTACCGAGAGTACAGGCGGAATGTCAGTCCTTCCTGACGAAGACCGTGATGAGCTGGGACAATTACCCAGCCTTCTGGAAGGACAATCGGTACTGACACTGAAGACACCGGAGCTTAAACATAAGAAAACTTATACTTTGAAAATTGAAAGTCTCTTGAAAAACGTCAAAGTTTTGTCACCAGCCGAGTTTATCGCCCCGTAGTTGTACAACGAGCACGAAAAAAGGAGAGACCCGGGTACCAAGCCAGGAACGGCTGTGCTACCGGAGGGATTGGGGTTTGGAAACTTGGAGCAAGAGGGGCTTGTGCGGGGGGCGGAGTTTGTTATGATTTGGACGTTCCTCGTGAGCAGGGGCTACAGCGCCGCTTCCTGCTCGGCGACACAACAGGATTGTTGTGCTCGCATACACTCAGCCTTCCCCCGGCTATAAAAGCGGCCCACCTCAGAAGGTGGGCCCTACATAGGAAAGAGCTGAGGAGAGCTTCGTGCGCTTCCTGACACCAACTGAAAATAAGCGGCTCAATGAGCTGATCGGATTTTTGTGCGTAGTGGCGGCGGTCCTGGTTGGACTGGCGCTGATTTCGTATTCCCCGCGGGATGCGGCGTTCAATGTGAGCGCTACGGGCGGGGAGGGTCACATCACGCGCAACTGGATGGGACCGGTGGGGGCGTATTCGTCGGACCTGCTGTTCCAGATATTCGGGTTTGCCGCGTTTTTGATTCCGGTGGCGGTGGGGATTCTGGGCTACCGGTGGTGCCGGAGCCGGGCGATTGATTCGCAGGCGGCGACGTTGTCGGGATACGTGTTGCTGATGCTGTCGCTCCCTTCCCTGCTGTCGCTGGTGAAATTTCCGGAGGTGCGCGGGGCGGTGCCGGCGGGGGGCGTGCTGGGTTCGCTGGTTTCGAGCGGGTTGCAGAGCGGATTTAATTTTTGGGGCGCGTTTCTGGTGGCGGGAGCGCTGCTGGTGGTGTCGCTGTTTATGACTACGAGATTTTCGTTCAGCGGGGCGCATGCCTGGGCGAGCAGTTCGAAGGGGCCGCTGGGGAAGATCGAGAAGATGGGGATTTTGCAGCGGGCGCAGGCTCGTTGGGAGGATTGGCGGGAAGAGCGCGAGCAGGAGCGGATGAAGCGGGCGGTGGAAGAGCGACGGATTGTGGGGCGGAAGCCGGTGGCTCCGCAGATTGCGGGCAAGGCTGAAGCGGAGAAGGAAGAGTCGAAGGGGATCAAGCTGGAGGATTTGAGCGACATTTTCAAGAGGAAAAGGGCCACGGCGGTGGCGGAGAAGGACGAGGAGGAAGCAGAGACGAAGCATAAGGCGCCGATCATGGTGCTGAGTAAGGAAAAGCCCATCGCTGGCGCTCAGGGCAAGGGCGATCCGAAGATTGCGAAGGGGAATGCAAATTACAAACTGCCGCCGATTAATTTGCTGCGCGAAGGCGAGGGCAGCCACAAGCTGGATGAGAACGAACTGAAATACAGGGCGCGGGCGATTGAAGAGAAGTGCCACGAGTTTGACGTGGAAGGGCGCGTGACGCAGATCAATCCGGGGCCGGTGGTGACGACGTTTGAGTTCAAGCCGGAAGCAGGGATCAAGTACAGCCGGATTATCGGATTGACGGAGGATTTGTGCCTGGCGCTGCAGGCGGAGTCGATCCTGATCGAGCGGATACCGGGAAAATCGACGATCGGCATTGAGGTGCCGAACGACAAGCGGGAGACGATTGCGCTGCGGGAGATTATCGAAGCGCAGGAGTTCGCGAATTCGCCGAGCAAGCTGACGCTGGCGATGGGGCGGGATTTGCACGGGCGGATCCGGGTGACGGATCTGGCGTCGATGCCGCACTTGCTGATTGCGGGTTCGACGGGTACGGGTAAGAGCGTGTTCATCAATTCGCTGATGATGTCGATTTTGTACAAGGCTACGCCGGACGAAGTGAAGATGGTGCTGGTGGACCCGAAGCGGCTGGAGCTGAATTTGTACGAGGGGATTCCGCACTTGATCGCGCCGGTGGTGACGGACCCGAAGATCGCGTCAAATGTGTTGAGGAATGCTACACGGGAGATGGAGAACCGGCTGAAGCTGCTGGCTCAGCGCGGTGTGAGGAATATTGACCAGTACAACCGGACGTTTCAGAAACAGCAGCCGCTTTCGTTGTTTGAGAATGTGGAGGAGAGCGAGCACAAGCCTCTGCCGTATTTGATCATCATTATTGACGAGTTGGCGGACTTGATGATGGTGGACACGAATAATGTGGAGGAATCGATTACGCGACTTGCGCAGATGGCGCGCGCGGTGGGGATTCATTTGATACTGGCGACGCAGCGGCCTTCGGTGGACGTGATTACGGGGTTGATCAAGGCGAACTTCCCTGCCCGGATTTCTTTCCGCGTGGCCAGTAAGGTGGATTCGCGGACGATTCTGGATTCGAATGGATCGGAATCGTTGCTGGGCCGAGGCGACATGCTGTATTTACCGGCTGGTTCTGCGAGGTTGCACCGGATTCATGGCCCGCTGGTGAGCGAGGACGAGATTGTGAGCGTTTGCGATTTCTGGCGTCAGCAGGCACAGGCGAAATACAACGAGGCTTTGCTGGAGGCGCCGAAGGACGAGGATGGGAAGCCGATCACAAATGCGAAGGGCGGCGGTTCGCAGAGCGCGGGCGCGGCGGAGGCCGGCGGCGAGGATATTGATGATGATTTGTACCAAGATGCGGTAAGGATTTGCTGCGAGATGGGAAGGGCGTCTACTTCTACGTTGCAGCGGAGATTGCGGATTGGGTATGGGCGGGCGGCGCATTTGATTGACATTATGGAGAAGGATGGGATTGTGGGGCCGCCGGATGGGACGCGGCCGAGAGAAGTGTTGAAGGATCGGGGTTGGATGAAGGAGTTTGACGATTCTCAGGCGTGAGTGATGTGCTGCAAAAGAATTGATAACAGATAACAGCGAACAGATAGCAGGAAGCTGCGAACTCCTTCCATCTCCGATTTCTCTCACCGGCATGATTAGCTCTCTACAACGCTTTCTTAGACTTCAAGCCATGCCATCTCACCGATGGCATCAGCGTCTGGAACTATTCTGTCTTAGCGCCCTTCTGATTTGCGCAACCTGCCTGTACGGCGCCGTGAGCGTCTACGGACAGGGGCGGGCGCGTGTTGTGCACGTGTTTGTGGCGCTTGCGGACAATGCGCACCAAGGGATTGTGCCGGTGCCGGCGGCGCTGGGAAATGGGGATGACCCGGGGCGCAATCTGTATTGGGGTGCGGCGTACGGGGTTCGGACGTATTTCCGGAAGAGCGCCGGCTGGAAAGAAATAGCATTGCTGCAGAACCCGAGCGCTGCGGTTTTGGAGCGAGCGGTTTTTTATCATGCGAGTGGGAATGTGTATCTAGTCGCTGATGCGTACCGGGGCCGGGAGATTAAGAAAACCATCACAGATTTCTTTGAAGCGTCCGCCGGATTGAATAAGGAGAAGGCGATTCGAGTGAAGGGGGCGAGTGGGAAAGAAGTTGGGATATTTCCCCAGCCTGATTTGGCGGTCTATGTGGGGCACGACGGGTTGATGGATTTTGCGATGGAGAGAAAGTTTCAGGGAGAACCCGGGGACCGGAGAGAGGCGATCGTTCTTGCTTGTGCGAGCAAGGCGTATTTCGGCCCCAATCTGAAGCCGACTGGCGCACAGCCGATTCTTTGGACGACGGGATTGATGGCGCCGGAGGCGTATACATTAAAGGATGCGTTGGACGGGTGGATGGATGGGGAGACGGCTGAGCAGATTCGTGAGCGGGCGGCGAGAGCGTACGCCAAATATCAGAAGATCAGCATCAAGGCGTCGTTGGGGTTGTTTTCGTCGGCATGGTGAGGCCCTGGCGGGTTTGAATTAGAGCGGAAGAAAAGAAAGTCTAACGCAGAGTCGCAGAGAGCACAGAGGAAGCGCAGAGAAGAAAGAAGAGAACGGCCCGCCTCGGAAGGCGGGTCCTACGGATTCAGAACAACCCAAGAGGGCCGGGCGAGCCCGGCCCCTACAAGAGGGAAACCCAAGAGCACAGGCTGAAGCCTATGCTACCTGGCACGTATTAGGAGTGGGATTCTAGAAATTTGCCGAGGGTGGTGGCGGCGTGTTCGCAGAGTTTGCGGTCGTCGGGGCCGAAGGCGGCGAGGAAGTGGGAGTCGATGTCGAGTTCGCCGACGACTTTGCCGCGAACGAAGACGGGGACGACGATTTCGGATTTGGTTTCGAGGGAGCAGGCGAGATAGCGGGAGTCGGCGTTGACGTCGTCGACGACGATGGTTTTGCCGCTGGAGGCAGCGGCGCCGCAGATGCCCTGGTTGAGGGGAATGCGGGTGTGGGGCGTCATGGTGCCTTTGAAGGGGCCGAGGACGAGGGTGTCGCCGCCTTCCCTTTCGAGCATGTAGAAGCCGACCCAGTTGTAACGGGTGAGCTTTTCGTGGAGAAGGGCGACGATGGATTTCATGAGGGCTTCGCCGGAGGAAGCGGATTTGGCGAGGGCGTCGAGTTGGGGAATGATGTCGGTGGATTTTTGTTGTGTGGTGGTCATCGAGATTATTTTAGCGTGTGGGCGGGGTTAGGCGCAAAAAATCAAACGCGCCCGCCCCGCAAAAGCATCCGGGGTGAAGAATGCGCACCTCAGAAGGCGGCCGCTACAAAGGAGAAGACAAAAGCAGGTGGGCGACCCGGTAGGGATGGCGGTGATTAAGATCCCCACGTGCAACACCGGCACGCAGGGCAACCGAAGAAAATGGCTATTACGAGTGGCTGGGGAGGAGGCGGACTACGTCGTTGTACATTACGTAGGCGAGAAGGACCAGGAGGAAGACCAAGCCTACCTGGATGAAGCGTTCTTTGAAGGCCAGGCTGAAGTCGCGGCGGCGGAGGCCCTCGAGGGAGAGGAGGAGGATGTGGCCCCCGTCGAGGATAGGGATGGGAAGAAGATTGAGGATGCCGAGATTGACGCTGATGAGCGCCATCATGGAGATGACTGTGAAGGGGCCTTGCGAAACGGCTTCGCCGGCGGCGCGAGAGATCCCGACTACGCTTTGGAGTTGCTTAACGGAGACGCGGCCGCTGAAGAGTTTGCCGAATACGCCGAAGGTTTCTTCGACGATATCCCAGGTGCGTGAGCGGGCTTCGGAGACGGATTGTACGAGGCCGACGCGCTTGTAAGCGAGGGCGACTTCGGGAGCCACGCCGATCTGATATTTGGTGTCGGAGGTGTCGGCGATGCCCTGCTTGGGCGCGACAGAAAGGGTGAGCGTCTGGCCGCCGCGTTCGACTTCGAGTTGCAGGGTTTTGCCGCCGGAGCCGCGAACGAGATCCACGAACTGATCCCAGTATTCAATTTTTTGACCGTCGATGGCGCGAACTAGGTCGCCGGAGCGGAGGCCTGCGCGGCTGGCGGGCGTGCCGGAAGCGACTTCGCTGATGCGCGCCGGAATTGGGGCGTAGCCTAAGGGATGCGAGCCGGGATCATTTTTCAGCGGAACAGAAACGGAGCGGATGGCGCCGTTGTTTTCGACTTCGATGTTAAGAGAAGTGCCAGGAGCGGTGCGGGAGAGAAGCGATTGCACCTGTTCCCAGATGGGGTTCTTGAGATTGTTAACGGAGAGAACGTGATCGCCTGACTGGAGCGAGTTTGACGTGGACAGTTGAGTGGGAGGAGCGGCGACGACGATGGGCTTGCTGAGAAAAGCGGGGTAAGGGATGCCTGCGATCAGATAGTAGGCGCTGAGGAGAAAGATCGGAAAGATGAGATTGACGGTCGGGCCGGCGACGGAGATGAGCGCGCGCTGCCAGCGCTTTTTGGACATGAGCTCATCGGGAGAGCCGGTGGGAGCCTGGTCGCTGGAGTCGACGTCGGTGATGTCCTGCCCGGCCATGCGGACGTAGCCGCCGAGAGGGACGGCGCTGATGCGCCAATCGGTGTCGCCACGCTTGAAGCCGAAAAGGCGCGGGCCAAAGCCGATGGAGAAGACGTCAACGCGGACGCCGAAAAGACGGGCGATGATGAAGTGTCCCCATTCGTGGACGAGGATGATGACGCCGAGAACTAGAATGATGCCGATTGCGGTGTTCATGCGGGAACGATGCCCTCTCGTGACTCGATATAAGTTTCGCATAGTTAGATGCAGGGAGGAAAGCGAAGGGTGGGCGGAGGGGACGTAATCGGTTATCAGTAAGATGCGAACAGATAGCAGCGATCAGGAGGCGGGAGTGGGAGGTGGTCTCAGTGGTGGCGGTGAGGTTTACGTGTTGCCGAGGTCCCTCCGCTGCGTGGCCGACGTTCGCGCGGCGCGAACGAAAGAGAAAATCGGCCTCTCCGGTCGGGATGACAGTATCGGAAAAGGCGGAAGAAGAGTTGCGCTAGAAGGTGTCGGCGGTGATTTCGGGATCTTTGGGGGTCCAGTCGTCGGGGGGGAAGGAGATGCGCCAGAATTTGGGGGCGGGGCGGAGGAATTCGACGCCGACTTCGGATTTGCCTTCGGAGACGGGGGTGACGTGGACGACACGGACGAATTGTTCTTCAAGGGTTTCGGTGTGGCGGATGAGGATTTTCTGGTTCAGCGTAACGCGCATCGAGAGAGAGAGCAGTGCGCCGTGGGCGCTGACGTTGGTGGTGAAGGCGTTTTCGGAGACGTGCTGGTTGTCGGCGCCGCGAGCGACGATGAGGATGGGGAGGCGGAGGAGAACGCGCTGGCTGCGGCGGCGATTGGGAACAGGAGCGTGGTTGGAGGTGGGAGTGGTCACGGGGGAGATGGCCTGAGGATAGTGTTGGAGAAGAAGTCGGGAAGGTCAAGAGGAGGAAAGTACTAAGGTGCCCTTAGGCTCCCACAATACGTCACACATTGCGGTAGCCGCGTTCTTGCAAGACCCAACTGTTGCCATCCGGGTCCGAGAAGTTGGCGAAGCTGGCGTAGTCTGCGCGTGCAGGATCGAGCCCGGGCGCGAAGCCTCCGTCCCAAGCGCCGATGGGCGTCTTGTGGCGAATCTCGCCGACGTCGACTCCACGTTCGAGTAGGCGGCTCCGTGTCGCCTGGAGGTCCGCGACAACGAGATAGACTTTGCGGAGCGAGCCCGCGGGCGCATCGGTTAGTCCTTTGGCGACCTGGATGGAGCAGCTGGAGCCCGGGGGAGTGAGCTGAACGACGCGAAAGGCGCCACTGGGAGAATAGTCCACGTCGAGGCGGAAGCCGAGCTGATCTTTGTAGAACCGTAGAGCGCGGTCAACGTCACTGACGGGCAGGATGATTACCTCAAGGGAAAATGTTAGCGTTGCCATGGCTGAGTTCCTCCGGTAAGACGGTCTAACGCCGAGGTGTCGCCTCGGCAATGCTGAGCTCGCGGTCGGGGCCGTGTGGAATCACGGCCTGGCCAGGCTCAAGGCGGAGTTGGGTGCCGTCCAAATAGACCGAAACAACGTCCGGTTCGAACGAAATGAAGCCGGAAATGCGAACAACTTCAGGATAGGCTTCGCGATATGACCATGCCGCAAGGCGCGCGTCGCCGATATCGAAGTAGCTGCAGAGGCCTTTGTAGGGACAAAAAGGTTTGATGTTCCACGAAGGTAAGAGCGGACTCATCGATGTCGGCACTCGGAACGTACCAGCGCGGAGCAAAACCGGACTCGTAGAGGACCAGAGGCCGCTTACTCTCCGCGACGACGCGGTCGCGATCACGAACCAGGAGATGGCGCGAAGTTTGGCGGATGTCAATTCGATGGTAACTGTCGGCAGCATGGCCCAAGACGCGTTCCTCTTCTTCGAAGAAGGCGTCCATGGCCCGCCAAGCAAACGCGATCCGCCCACTAAGATCGCCCGCAAAGGCGGGGAGGTCCACGTGTTGCCACGCTCCGCGCGGCGCACGCTGATCACCGGCTTTAACGAGGAACCAGGAAGTTTGCCCCAGATCGGGATGTTTCGTGATGTGCTCGCTGCGCTCTAGAACTTCTGGAGACACATCGGCTTCTGGAAAATAAGCAACGGGATAACGGCCAGGTTCAAAAAATAGAAGAACGTTTTCACTGTCGGCGATCCAAACTCCGCCGAACCGCACTCGCATGCGCCGGCGCAACGGCTCGATGTACAGCAGTCGTTCAGGTAGTGGCTCGGGCACCAGGAAACGGCCGATGGCTCCCGGTGCGAGTGGACCTTGTTGCCAAGACAGTCCCATGATTTTGCTCCTCTTGGGGAATCCTTGACCTGTGAACCGACGTCACGCGCGCTTTGCTTGGCTCCGGTCAGCCCAACGCCCCATCCAGTCGGCGATGGCGCGGCCGATTTCGTCCGGCGAATCTTCCTGAACGAAATGGACTCCCGCAACCGTGACCTCGGTCTGAGCTGGCCATGCGCGGACAGTTTCAAGATTCGCACCACCGCCTAGCAGCGCACCGGGCTCGGCCTTTATGAACAGCTTGGGCAGATCACTCGTCGCCAGCCATTCCGCGTACGCATTCACGATGGCATTCACGTCGGCGGGCTCTCCCTCAATAGGGATCTCCCGGGGAAACGTTAGCGTTGGCCGCCGCCCTTCGCCGGGTTCTGCGAACGGCCGCCGGTACTGCGCCATTTCTTCGGCGGCCAAGGTACGCAGAACGGCACCTGGCAGAATCTTCTCGATGAAGAAGTTTTCTTCGAGAACCATTTTCTCGCCAGCCTCGGAGCGCAGGGCCTCCAAAAATGGACGCATGTTCATCACGTCCCAGTGATCCCAGCCTTGCGGCCGAACGATCGCCTCCATAAATGCGATACCCTTCACGGCCTTACGATGGCGGTTCGCCCAATCAAAGCCGAGGGCTGAACCCCAGTCGTGAATGACCAGGGTGACCCGCTCGCGCACATCCAGGGCATCGAGCAGCGCGTCAAGATGGCGGCGGTGCTCGACGAAGCGATAGGAGCCGGGGCCACTGTTAAGTAGCTTGTCGGAGTCACCCATACCAATCAGGTCGGGAGCGATGCAGCGGCCTAGTGGCTGCAAATGCGGCAACACATTACGCCAGAGGTATGAGGACGTGGGATTCCCGTGCAACAACACAATGGGATCGCCCTGCCCCACTTCCACGTATGCCATTTCGCGTCCGAGGACTCGACACCGCTTCTTTTGGTACGGAAATGCCGACGAGATCATGTTCGCTCCTCCTCTAGTAGCCGAGTACAACCTAATGGTCCAACTCTTCGGAATGCAACTACGAGAGAGAGAACCAATCCTCCGTGCCGGACGATGGTTATTTGGGCCACTCCGCGTCAGATTCTCAACTCTGGCCGCAAGATACAAAAACAAATTACCTAAGGCTGGTTACATACCTGGGAACGGAGGAAGCGGGGGTTGCGAGCCTTTTCTGGAGGTGCTTGGAGGGATGGTCCCGGAGGAGGGAGTCGAACCCACACGGGGAGTGATCCCCGGCAGATTTTGAGTCTGCTGCGTCTGCCAGTTCCGCCACTCCGGGAGGACCTATAGGAAAGTAACATGAGGGAGGAGGGAGGGTAAAGCGGAGGAGGGTGGCAGAGCCATGCGGCGATTTCCAAAATTTCAGTCTGGCAGAAGTTGACCGCCCATACGCAATCGACAAAGGGATCAGTGTTCATGAAAACTGGGTGGTGATAGCCTGAGTGGCAGGCGACGTTCTGGTGGTGACTCGATGAAAAGAATCGTAACTATGTTGGTTCTGATGCTGGGACTGGCGTGCAGCCGAACCGCCATAGGAGAAAATAGCAAGCGTATCGTGCTGCCGAACCCGAGGCTGCTCAGGTGCAACTACTCCGATTGCTACCAAATGTGGTTGGAGAAAACTTTTGGAGCCAACGGCGTTTTCCCGAAGCAATTCAGCATCGACATGAATGGAAAGTGCCTGTACGGCATGACGGCACTCTATGACAAATCCGTACCCATTGAGGACATCACGGCGGCGATTGATGAACAGTATGGGAAGTGGGCCATCTCCGAACCCGAAAAATTGCCATTGAAACTCTGGCGCGTGGAGCCAGAGAAGTTTGCGATTCAGTTGAGTACGGCAAGTAAGCAGGACGAAAAACGGAAAATAGCCGACGCGGGAACCAAACAAGTCCTTTACATAGCTTTTGGAGGTAGGTCCGCTTGCAACGGTCGCTGATGCTTCTTTGCTGACTTGCCTGTCCTTAATAAATAAAAATCCCCTCAGTTTTGGAATCCTGGCTGGTTCTTGATTAAAGAGGTGATCGGGTACTGGCGGGCTTGCTGGCAGGATGCCGGCGCTACCAGCTAGTGATGCCACGGATGGCTGCGCCGGCGAGTTGGTTGCTTAAAAGCCAAAAAAAGCAGATTCCTCACCCCGTTCAAAAGGCGAACGGGGTTCGGAATGGCGGGTTTGTGTATGGTCGGCGATCCTCTTCAATGGTGGCGTTGGAGTTTGGAGTTAGGTGGGTAAAAGCGGAGGCTTTGCCTCCGCACTCAAAAGTAAGAGGCGCGCCTCCCTTCCTCCATCAGGGCGAGCAGGAGGCGGCCGCTACAACGGCGAAAACCAAGAACCGGTCTGAAGACCGGCCACTACAAAAGCGGGAACTTGCGGGGCCACCTGAAGGTGGCCGCTACGTGGGAGTGGAGGCGGTGGCGGAGTTTATGGTGGCGGGGATGTTGACGGATTGGCCGTCGTAGAAGCGGCGGTAGCCTTCGATTACTTCGTGGATAGCTAGTTCCCTTTTGTCGGGAGGGGTGGCATTGATGATGCGCTTGAAGGGGGCGGCGAGTTCGCTGCCGCCTTGCCAGGCTTGTTCGGGAGGGCCGGGCCAGGCCCAGGTGATTTTGTGCTTGGTGACGCGCGCATCCAGGAAGCCGGCGAGGCAGAGGAGTTCGGACAATTTTTTTTCGTCGGCGAAGCGGAACACGTGGGGCGCGTCCGGAGGGGGCGGCGGGACGTCGACGTATTTTAGGAAGGGGCGAAGCATGGTGCTGAAGAGAGGATTTTCTTCCATGGAGCCCCAGGTGACGAAGGAGACGCGGCCGCCGGGTTTGAGGACACGGCGCATTTCGCCGAGGGCTTTCTGGATGTCGGGGATGAACATGATGCCGAAGCGGCAGGTGATGCGATCGAAGAGGCCGGCGGGGAATGGGAGTTGCTCGGCGTCGGCGGCACGGAAGTAGATGTTTTTGAGGTTGCGGGCGGCGGCGTTTTCTTCGGCGATTTGGAGCATTTCGCGGACGAGGTCGGTGGCGGTGACGCGGCCTTCGGGGCCGACGGCGGCGGAGAGGGAGAGGGCGGGCTCGCCGGAGCCGCTGGCGAGATCGAGGACGTGCATGCCGGGAGAGATGGCGGCGCCCTGGACGACGAGTTCGGTGGCCTGGCGGGATTGGAAGGCGAGTTGGGAATACCATTTCTTCCAGGCGGGGGCGGCGGAGAGCCAGTCCTGGCGGACGAGTTCTTTGGGGTCGGGAGAGGGAGTCGGTGTGGTGGACATGATTGGGTATTTTGAGATTTGGATTTGTGGTTGTAAAGAGGGGAGTCGGAAACGGGGGAGAGAGTCTCAATGATCGAAGTTATGTTGAAGTGTTGCCACGGTCCCTCCACTCCGCAACCCGGCGCGCCAGAAAACGGCGCGAAAGAAGAGGCCGGGTCGCTCCGGTCGGGATGACAGAGTTCGGAAAAGGCCAAAGCGAAGAGGAGAGTTAACGCAGAGAGCGCTGAG
>DATHOY010000030.1:0-22376 GCA_035484435.1 Vulcanimicrobiaceae bacterium
CTGCCAATTTCTTTCTTGAAACTTGAAACTTTTCCGTGGGCTCTGAGTCGAATGGATACGCCGATACAACCGCCAAGCTTGCGTTTAGGTCTTTGGCGTGATTTGGTAAGGAGATCATGCTCAACCCCATTGCGGCATATACCCGCTGGTTGCACACCCGCTGGCCGGCAGGAACTGTTGAGAAATTGCCGGTCACAGGTGAAAACGGAATCACCAATCTTCCCGGTGTGCGCATCGCCGGCGACCTTTCCGGTATCCCGCTGCTGAAATTTTCGTCGCAAACGGCCACAAACGCGGTCCGGGCAATCCTCAAGGAGCCGGATTTTCAGAAGCGCGACACTTCGCAGGCGGATGTCCTGGACCTGGCCATCATCGGCGCAGGCGTCGCCGGAGTTTCAGCGGGTATCGAGGCGAAGAAAGCGCAACTTCGCTTCGCGGTTTACGAAGCGACCCAGCTTTTCTCGACGGTAGTAAATTTTCCCAAGGGCAAGCCGATTTACACGTACCCCGCCGAATTGAAGCTCAACGGCGGCCTGCAATTCAACGCCACTGTTAAAGAGGCGCTGGTCGAGGAGATGGAAGCGCAGCAGCGCGCCTCGGGGATTGAGCCCGTTGCCGCGCGGATCGACCATCTGGAGCGCTCCGGCAATCTGCTGGTGCTGCACCATGCCGACGGAAAGACCACACGCGCGCACCGCGTCATCGTGGCCATCGGCCGAAGCGGTAATTTCCGCAAGCTCGGTTGCCCCGGCGAAGATCTCGACAAGGTCTACAACCGCCTCTTCGATCCGAAGGAGTTTGCCGGCAAGGAAGCACTTGTGGTCGGCGGCGGCGACACCGCGCTGGAGACTGCAATCGCCATTGCGGCGTGCGGGGGCAAAGTAACGCTCAGTTGTCGCAAAAAAGAATTCGCCCGGCCGAAGCCGGAAAACGTAGAGAAGTTGCAGATGCTGGTAAAGGATCCCGCGGCGCGCGTTGCAGTAGAGCGCCCCACCTCCGAACGCGTGACCACGGCGGCGAGTTCCGAAATGCGCGGGGACAAAGCGCCGGGCAGCGTCCGGCTGATGATGGAAACCACGGTCCAGAAGATCGAGGCCACAACCGCCACCCTGCGCGACGCCACCGGCAAGACAGAGACGCTTCCGAACGACGTTGCCTTCACGATGCTGGGCAGAGAAGCTCCGCTCGATTTCTTCCGCCGCTCTGGAATTCCGATTCGCGGCGAGTGGTCCGCCGCATCGGCCGTCAGTTTTCTGGGGTTCGTCGCGTTCTGCTCGTTTGTCTATATCTGGAAAGCCAGCAGCCACCTGAACCAGCTTTTCCAGCAACGACATTGGTTCCCGTTCAACGTGCCGGGCTGGCTGCACGCCCTGGGCGGTTCAGTCGCAGCTTCTTCCGCCAATCCAAGCACGCTTCTCGGAACACTGGCCATCGACCTGGCGCAACCCGGATTCTATTACTCCGCTGCCTACACGCTGGCGATCTTTGCGTTCGGCCTGCGCCGGATTCGTCGCCGAAACACGCCGTACGTCCGTTTGCAGACGTATTCATTGATGTCCTTTCAATTCATCCCTCTCTTCTTGCTGCCCTACATTGTCCTGCCGTTGATGGGCCACAACGGGTGGTTCGATTCCGGGTTGATGAAAACCATCGCGGACAATCTCTTTCCGATCGTCAACTACGACCACGGCCGCGAATACTGGCGCGCTTTTGGATTCGTCCTCGCGTGGCCGCTGTTCATCTGGAACGTTTTCACTTCCCAACCAATGTGGTGGTGGCTGGCGATTTCGTTTGTGCAAACTTTTGTGATCATCCCGCTGATCGTCTATCGCTGGGGCAAGGGCGCCTATTGCGGCTGGATTTGTTCCTGCGGCGGCCTGGCCGAAACGATGGGCGACACTCACCGCGAAAAGATGCCCCATGGGCCGTTCTGGAATCGTTTGAATATGGTTGGGCAGGTAATCCTGTTTGCTGCGCTGCTGATCGCAGCTTTCCGGTTTGCCAGTTGGATGGCGCCAAACTCGGAGCTTGGCCGCGCCTCCGCCCAATTATTTTCTGGAATGTTGAGCCAGTGGTCGGTGCTCGGCGTTGAACTGAACTACTACCACGTGGTAGACATCAGCCTCGCCGGAATCATCGGCTTGTGCATGTATTTCTGGTTCAGCGGCCGCGTATGGTGCCGCTTTGCCTGCCCGTTGGCCGCACTGATGCATATCTATGCGCGTTTCTCCCGTTACCGGATTTTCCCGGAAAAAAAGAAATGCATTTCCTGCAACGTCTGCACTTCCGTTTGCCACCAGGGAATTGACGTGATGAATTTCGCCAACAAAGGCATGCCGATGGAAGACCCCGAATGTGTGCGCTGCTCCGCCTGCGTGCAGATGTGCCCCACAGGAGTCTTAACCTTCGGCCGCCTGGATTCGAATGGCAAGATTGTCTACGACAAACTAGTAGCTTCACCGGTACAAACAAGAGAAGCGCATTTGTAGTGGCCGACCTTCAGGTCGGTGCAGTAGATGCTACGCCAGCGCTCCGGCACAACTCGACCCCGCGCCAGCCGTACACCCAAAACAATGGCCCGCAGTCGCGATGCGGCGGCCAGCCCACCCAGTAAAGGTCTCAACGTCCCACACCGAAGCCGCGCCACCCGGTTGCTCCAGTTCCATCTCTAGCATCTGGTTGAAATCGCAATCATACAGCTTGCCGTCGTATCCGACGCTCACCAGTGAACGGCACATCAGGCCGTGCAAAGTCGCGGGATTGTAATTCTTCTTCAGCAGTTCCATGTACGTATCGTGCTTACCCTGCCGCTGCAGGTCTTCCTCGAAGCGGTGAATCGGCATGTTGGTAATCGTCAGCAGGTGGTGAAACTCGATGCCATGCCCTTCACGCAGGTGCTCCTTATAGTCGGCCTCGAGCTTTGCCTGCGGCGGAGGCAGCGACGCGCCCACAGGATTGTAAACCAGGCTTAATCTCAGCTCAGAGCCGGGCATGCCATATCCCAGGCCGTTGAGCTTGCGCAGCGCCTCCATGCTTTTCTCGAAAACGCCCTTGCCGCGCTGCTTGTCCACATTTTCCGCAGTGTAGCAGGGCAGGCTGGCGATAATCTCCACCCGCCGTCCGGCGAGGAATTCCGCGAGATCGTGCTGCGTCTCCTCAAGAAGGACCGTGAGGTTGCAGCGATCGATGACGTTTCGGCCCAGGCGCTGCGACTCTTCGACAAGCCAGCGAAAATTCGGATTCAGTTCCGGCGCGCCGCCGGTAATGTCCACGGTCGCGATGCTGGGGCTCTCGGCCAGAATCTGCATCACACGCCGTGCGATCTCTGCGGTCATGATTTCGGTGCGTTTGGGGCCCGCGTCCACGTGGCAATGGTGGCAGGCCTGATTGCAAAGTTTGCCGACGTTGATCTGCAGCGTAGTCGTTTCCGCGCGCAGCAATTCCGCCGTTCCGTTTTCCCGCAAGACTCGCGTGAACCCTTTGCCATGCGCGTCACGGCCGGGCAGGATCGGAAATAGCGAATTCGCAACGGCCATCAGCAGCACCCGCTCTTTCGGTCGCCCGGCGAACAGCAATCCACCGGCGCTTCCGTTGTCAGAGAATAGTCCTCGCCCTTCGTTTCCCTCGGGTTGCGCAGCAATGTTCCGCTGGTGCAGGGAAAGGGCTTTGCATCCTCTTTCGCCACGGGGACCAGCGGCGGAACCAGTGCGAACGAATCGCGATAGGGAGCCTTCGAATAAATCTGGAAGGTCTTCTCGCAAACCGCGACGCGCATTCCCCGGCGCAGCACGTGCCCGTCATCGTCCACCACCTGGCGGAATGGCCCTTTATAAATGACGGCCTGCTTGTGTTCCCAGCATTCCCCCTGCTTGCCCTTGTAAGCCGCCACGGTCACGCTGCGGAACTCGATGCCCTCAACGGTGCGCCACGGCTCCTGCTGGCGTTCCAGTATTTCAATCCCGTAGAACCCCGCGTTTTCGAATGCGTCCAGGAAGAGATCTTCGCGAAACGCGCCGGAGATGCAGCCGCTCCATAGCTCCGCGTTTTGCTGCATTGCAATGGGGACATCTTCATCGGACACGATGTCGGAGATGACGGCCCGGCCCCCCCGCTTCAGCACGCGGAAAATCTCCGTGAACAGTTGTTTTTTATCCTCAGGGCGCACCAGATTCAGCACACAATTGGAAATCACCACGTCCACGGAATCATCCGCAATCAGCGTCCGCGTGGTGCGCATCTCGTTCATCGTCGATTCGAGTTCCGCCAGATCCTCAGCGGTGCGCACGGGATGCGCGGCAAGCCATTCGTCCACTTCCGCCATGTTCAAGCGCAAGTCCTGGATTTTCCCTTTGCGGAATTCCACGTTCGCGTAGCCCAGCCTCCGCGCCACTTCCGGCGCGTTGCGCTCCGCAACCTCCAGCATCGAATCGGTCATATCCACGCCGATCACGCGGCCCGTTGGGCCGGCAATCTGGCAGGCGAGGAAGCAGTTTTTTCCGGAACCCGAGCCGAGGTCCAACACCGTGTCTCCCGCCTGAACATATTTCGTTGGATTGCCGCAGCCGTAATCAATGGACAGCACTTCCTCGGGAATCGCCTTCAGCAGGGCCGGGTCGTAGCTGGTGGGGCAGCACAGCGAGGCCTCGCTCTTCCTGGCCCCCTCCGCGTAGCGTTTGCGAACCGCCTCTTCCTTATTCAGCGCAGGTGTAGCCATAAAGATTCTCCTCGGTTGGTGCCGCTATCCGTTTAGGATACTCGCGTGGGCGGGAAGTTACACGATTCCCGGGGAAAATGCACGGCGCCGCCGGTCGTATGCATGCTCAAGAAGCTTTCTTCGCTGGAGACTCCCGAGCACGCTCCTGGCGCTTCTCTTCCTTCTCCTTTTCCGAAGGAGGGAAGCTCTTGAAACTGTCGGTGAACTCATCTTCGGCTTTCTTCGGATCCTTGTCGGGGTCGCTCATTTTCCGCACCAGATAGGAGCGCCAGGCCAGCGCTTTGGCTTTCGGATCGATAAGGTCCAGGATCAGCATCCCCAGATGGTGGCTGCTGGCAGTCACTGCGTTATAGGCGGATGCCCAATCATTGCCGATATAAGGTCCGTAAGGCCCCCAATTGCCCATCACAGAAACATCCACCTGTGTCTCCGGATTGGCCCAATAACGCACGATCAGGTCGGGATTCTGCCCGGGATTCACTTCATGCAGACCTTTTTTTTCCAACTCCCGCACCACCATGTGATGGAACCGTATGTTGATCAGATCAGGATTCATCTGGATCGATACGAGATTTTCCACGCCGCCGAGGTATGCGAAAGTCTTGAACTTGGAAAAGTCGATTCTGGGATCAAAGTCGACGGTAGTTTTTGCGGTAACAAGAGGAACGAGGACGAAGAGAAACGCCAGAAATGGAAGACAGAAGCGAAAGATGCCACCATTACCGCGCAAAACCGGTTTTTTTTCCGTCATGAGGCTCCTTGGGCCCTCGATGGAGCAAATGCATTCCGCCAGATTCAGGTAGTTTAGGCGAATTCCGAGGCGTTTGGCGAGATGCGAACAGCAGGTCGCGGACTTTTTCCCCGCACGGGAAGAGATCTTCTACCCCTCGGCGTCCGGCGGTTCGGTATTAAACAGGCGAACCAGCTCGGCATGCTCCATCACCACGGCGGGATCGCGCTGGATAGCGTTGAAATATTGTTTCTGGAAGCCGTCGCCGGTTTCCGTCGGGGCGAAAAGTTTTCGCGCCAGCGAAATGGGGCCATGCGCGTCGGCGTCGGTAACAGGTTCCTCGCTAGAGAGCGTTTCGTCGATGCGCACCACAAACTCCGAAATATTGTGCAGCCACTCGAACTGCTCGTCGCCCACCACCAGGCGGAACAGTTCGCCGGTGCTTACCACTCCGTGAGCCTTCTCGTAATCGCGCCGCTCCATATCCAGCAAGGTTTTGTGCAGACGAAGCAGTGCCTGCCGCAATGCAACAAGTTTCTGCCGGGCCGGCGTGTCGCTCCCGTCGCCCTTGTTTGTGTACGGATCTTTCGCTTCAGCCAATAGAATTGCCCCCCGACTATTTTGCGACAGTTTCGAACCGCTGGCTAGTTGGCAGGCGCGCCCTTCGGATGTACGGAGAGGTTGTTCTTGACGGCGGAAACGCCAGCGACCCCGGCAACGCGCGTGGAGGCGAGATTCTTTTCAGCGTCAGTCGCAACTGCGCCCTCCAGAGTCACTTCTCCGTTTCGCACGAGGATGTGCACGACGGGCACGTCCGAAACGGCGTAACGCTGGAGCGTGGAGTCCTCGAATATCGCCCGGTAGACAGCCCGCCGGGAGTCGTCGTCGCTCGGCGATTTGGGAAGGACTTCAATCAGGTTCTTAACCGCAGAGACTCCTTCGAGGCTCTTCACGGCGGCTTCGGCGTTGGCCCGCAGCGTGGGGCGCAAAACATACCCCGTCAGAGTGACTTTGTCGCCGTCGAGCCTGAACGCGATGTAGTCAAAAACGGAATAATAAGGAAGGACAAAAAGCTGGTGCCGGATTTCGCGCGGGAGCTGTGGTTCCTCGGGCTTAACTTCCACTTTCGCCGATTTTGGCGTAGCGGGATGCTGTGCCGGCAACGAATGGGCAAGCAGCGATAGCAAAAGTGAGAAGAGGATCGTACCTCTCTTGTGAAAAGCGCACTGCATGTCATTCAGATTACCAAAAGCGTTCCGATTGATAACAGATTGTTTCCGGCCGCAAACCTGTAGCTCACCCCTCCAGGGGTGAGGGTTTTCATCGCAATAACACGGCTCTGTTGTGGCAGTGAAAATCCTCAGGCCTGAAGGCCCGAGCTACAAGCCTGGAACCATTAATGAGCTGGCTACGACTGCGTGTTCTTCGTGCGTGTACGTTTGCCGTCAGTGTTAGCATACGACAGGGAATCGCGCTCTCCTTCCTCCGATTGTTTGCCCGATTGCCCCGGGAGGACGCTGTTCAGTGTTGGCCATCGCCCATCGCGGTGCTTCCGGGTACGCCCCGGAAAATACGCTCGCGGCCTTTCGCCGCGCAATCTCGCAAGGTGTCACGTTCATCGAGACCGACCTGCACCTGACGCGCGACGCCCATTTTGTCGCCATTCACGACTCAACCCTCGAACGCACCACCAGCGGCCGTGGCGAAGTGCACCAGATGACCCTCGCGGATGTCCGCAAACTGGATGCGGGTTCCTGGTTTGCCAGCGAATTCATCGGTGAACGCGTGCCCACGCTCGTGGAAGTTCTGGAGTTCGCCCGCAAGCACGACGTCGTGTTCTACCTGGAGTTGAAACCCAACGGCTTTTGGGGAGGCGAGCACGCGCTCATCAGCAATCTGCGCGACTCCGGTGAGATCCCGCGCGTCGTGATCATTTCCTTCGACTCGGGAATTCTGGCGGGCTTGCGAAAGCTGGAGCCCACTCTGATGACCGGCTTGCTGTTTGACGGCCAGTTCGAGAATCCTTTCGAGAAGGCGCTCGAAATCGGCGCCCGGCAACTCGCCGTGCGCGGCGACCTGATGACACCGAATTTCCTCAAAGAAGCGCACAAGCGCGACCTGCAGGTCGTCTGCTGGACCATCAATTCGCCCGCGCACATGCGGTTGCTCGAAGCCGCTGGTGTCGACGGGATTATGTCCGACTACCCGGACCGGTTGCTGGAATCATTGAAGAAATAGCCCCGTAAACCGCGGCAAATTGCGCGACGCTCAACTGTTCCGCGCGCGCATCCTCCCTGAGTTCCAATTCCTTTAGCAAATCCCGAATCTGCTGTGGCTTCGCAATCTGGCGAAGATTGTTCGCCAGCGTTTTTCGCTTTTGCGCAAAACACAACTTCACAAAATTTAGAAACTTTTCCGGGTCGCCGGCGCCGGATTGCGCGCCAGGTCCGGGCAGTCGCAGGGTGACCAGCGCCGATGCCACCTCCGGAGGCGGGTTGAACGCCCCGGGCGGCAGCTTGAACACAAATTCCGGCCGCGTGTAATACTGCGTGGCCACGGAAAGGTAGCCGTAATCCGGGTCGTCCGGCTCCGCGGCCAGGCGCAGCGCCACCTCCAGTTGAATCACGATGTGAATTTCGTCGATCTGCTCTGCGAACGAAAAAAAACGATGAAGAATCGGCGAAGTTATGTAATAGGGAAGATTGCCGTAGAGCCGGATGCGCCGGCCATGGGCAAGAGCGGGAAGGTCGACTTCCAACGCATCGCCCGGCACGATAGTGAGATTCTTGTGGTTGCTTGCGAGTCGCTGAAGCTGCCCAATCAGCGAGGGATCCAACTCGACGGCGTAAACCGGCACCCCGGTCTGCACCAAGTACTCGGTCATCTCCCCATGGCCCGCGCCAATCTCTATCCAGCAATAATCCGCAGCGGCCGGATTTACAGGCGTTTCCATCCCGTGCTCGGAAACGCGAATCGCCCGCGCGATTTTTTCGCGCCACCCCGCATCACTCAGGAAATGTTGTCCAAGCTTCTGTCTGGCCATAAAAAATCTTCTGCCAGTCTACCAGCAGTTGTATTCCCCGGGGACAGACGGGTCGCCTGACGGATCAATCCCCGGGGTTGCTGGCGATTTACCAACGGCACATACTTTGGCAAGAGGAAACTCGTCATGACGAACGGACCTTCCTCGGAATCCGCAGGCGCAATCTGGCTAACAACAATCTTTTCGTTGGCGGTTGGAGCCGCGTTCTTTGCGCTGTGGTTCTGGCTGCTGCCGGGATGGCTGGGTTTTGACGTTGTGGCAGCCCGTGGCGCGCCTTGGCGATGGATTGGGGCGGTGCCGTCCGTATTGGGTTTTTCCGTCGCGATGCGATGCGTATGGGATTTCGGCCGCACGGGGCGCGGAACGCCTGCGCCATTTGTTCCTCCTCAGCGGCTGGTCGTGGTCGGATTCTATCGCTACCTCAGAAACCCGATGTACGTCGGCTTCTTCCTCGGCTGGACGGGCTTGTGGATTGTTTTCGGGCACGCCAGCCGCGGTGTACTCCTGATTTTGCTGGTCGCGATGGCTGCCGTCGCCCTCTTCGTGAAATTCTACGAGGAACCGACTCTGAAAAAAATGTTTGGCACGGACTATGAAGAATATTGCCGAAACGTTCCGCGCTGGATTCCGCGAATGCACCCCTGGAGCAGCTGAACCTTCCCAACAGCCAGCTTTCCGAGCCTCCCAGTCACGTCTTCCTTATTCTGAAGTCAGGCAACCGATCAAAAACCCGCGGACGAATCCGGTTGACGCTGGCCGGTGCCTCCGTTAGCGTAGGAATTTCGTACCGAACCCATGCGCATTCTCTTTGTAGCTTCCGAAGCGTTGCCCTATGCGAAGACCGGCGGACTCGCCGACGTCCTCGAAGCATTGCCGCGCGCCCTGGTGAAGCTGGGGCACGAGGTGGCGGTATTCCTGCCCAGGTACCGTGGCGTCAAATCTGCCTCGGTTGTGATGCCCAGCCTCACGATTCCTCAGGGCACACGCCTGCGCTTTCCCGCCATCAAAAATGGCTCGGTCCTGCGCGGAGTGCGTTACTTCTTCCTCGACGATCCGTTCTATTTCGATCGCGACGGCATTTACGGTGACAAGAATCGCGATTTCCCCGACAACGCCGAACGCTTCACCGAATTTTCCCGCGCCACAATCGAACTGGCCAAGCACGTCTGGACCCCCGACATTTTTCACTGCAACGACTGGCAAACAGCCATGGTGCCCGCGCTGCTGCGTTCTTCCTATGCGGATGATCCCGTGGTGAAGGACATCCCGGTTGTCTTCACGATTCACAACATCGGCTATCACGGCGTCTTTCCGCCGGAATCGCTTGCTCGCGCCGGGATTCCTCAAGCGTTGTTTCATCCCGGCGGAATTGAATTTTTCGGCAACGCCAATTTCCTTAAAGGCGGACTGATTTTTTC
Organism: Vulcanimicrobiaceae bacterium; assembly: GCA_035484435.1. Classification (GTDB taxonomy): domain Bacteria; phylum Acidobacteriota; class Terriglobia; order Acidiferrales; family UBA7541; genus Acidiferrum. Next base: position 9,906 of record DATHOY010000030.1, read on the forward strand.
GGATTACCTGACCACGGTAAGCCCCAAGTACGCCAAGGAAATCCAAACCCCGGAATTCGGATTCGGATTGGATGGCGTGATTCGTTCGCGGGCCAACCGGCTGGTGGGAATTCTAAATGGTGTGGATTACTCCACATGGAGCCCGGAGCGCGACTTGTTGATTCCCGCAAAATATTCGGCCAAGAATCTGGAAGGGAAGAAGGCCTGCAAAGAAAAGCTCGCGGAAGAGTTCAACCTGTTGCGTGACCATCCGCACTGGCCAATTTTGGGCATCGTGTCGCGCTTCGCCGACCAGAAGGGCTTCGACTTGATTGCCGCCATCGCGCGCGACCTGATGCACGAAGATGTCCTGCTGGCGGTGCTGGGAACGGGCGAACGCCGCTACGAAGATCTGTTCCGCGCCCTGGCCACGGATTTCCCCGGTCGCGTCGGCGTGAAGATCGCCTACGACAACGCTCTCGCGCACCTCGTAGAGGCAGGCTCCGACATGTTTTTGATGCCGTCGCGCTACGAACCCTGCGGCCTGAATCAAATTTACAGTCTCCGTTATGGCACCGTGCCGATCGTGCGCGCAACCGGCGGCCTCGACGACACCATCGAAATGTTTGACCTGGAACACGGCACTGGCACCGGATTCAAGTTTTCGGAATACTCCGGCGCAGCCCTCTTGCATGCGATCCGCCAGGCGTTGCATTACTACTCCGACGACGGCATCTGGAAACGCATTCAAATGAATGGGATGGCCAAAGATTATTCGTGGAACACCTCAGCAGCGGAATATGCGAAACTATATGAGGCTGCCAGGGCGGTAAGAAACCAAACGACAGTTCCCGCATCTAATTAATCTGGAAAGTGGCTGCCTAGTAGCAGCCCGAAGAGGATACAACAGTTATGGCTGATAATATTCTTACGGTGAATGACGGCAACTTCGATACGGAAGTTCTGACTGCAAGCAAGTCGCAGCCCGTCATGGTCGATTTTTGGGCGGAATGGTGCCGCCCGTGCCACATGCTGGCTCCGACAGTTGCGGAAATTGCCCAGGACTATGCGGGCAAGCTCAAGGTGACCAAGCTCAACGTGGACGAGGCGATGAATTCCTCCACGCGGTATGGCATTCGCGGTATCCCCACGCTGCTCGTTTTCAAGGACGGCCAGGTGGTGGAACAGATTGTTGGCGCGGTTCCCAAGGATCAGATCACCAAGGCACTCGATCGTCATCTCGGATAATTGCACGCTGAGTTTCAGAACAATTAGAATGAAGCGCGGCCCGCTTTTGGAGCGGGCCGTTGCTGTTTCTGCGGGCGCGAACGCGAACGAATGGCGGAGGATCGAATGGCGGAATCGAAACAGGATGTTGTGCGCTGCCACTGGGCCGGCAATCCATTGAACATTTCTTACCACGACAAGGAATGGGGCGTCCCGGTCCACGACGATCACCGCTGGTTTGAATTCCTGATTCTCGAAGGCGCGCAAGCCGGTTTGAGTTGGGACACCATTTTGCAGAAGCGCGCCCGCTACCAGAAAGTTTACGCAGGCTTCGATCCGGAAAAAGTAGCGCATTTTGACGCAAAGAAATCGCGCGAACTTCTCGCCGACCCCGGCATCATCCGCAACCGCCTGAAAATCGCGGCCGCCGTGACCAACGCCCAATCCTTCCTCAAAGTGCAAAAAGAATTCGGCAGCTTCGATAAATACGTCTGGAACTTCGTGGGCGGCGCGCCCATTCAGAACAAGTGGAAGAAGCACCAGCAAATTCCGGCGGTGACGCCGCTGGCGACAGCCCTGAGCAAGGATCTAAAAATGCGCGGCTTCCGCTTCGTAGGCCCAACCATCGTCTACGCGCTGATGCAAGCCACCGGCCTGGTAAATGACCACCTGCAAACCTGCTTCCGCTACAAACAGCTCTCGCAAACCTAGCCTTGCGACCGCTAGCTTCCTTTGCTAATTTAGGAATAGAGCGGGCGTCGTACAATGGCAGTATAGAAGCTTCCCAAGCTTCGGACGTGGGTTCGATTCCCATCGCCCGCTCCAGAACTCACCGAAGACAAATAACTAACCTCGGCGGGTAGCGCACCCTTGACGCATTAGAGACTCTTGGGTGGCCTACCCTTTCGGTTCGTGAAAGGGTGGGCCTCTCTTCTCTTTTCTCTCCTTATTCCTTCATCCCCAAGAATCCATCCGCAGCAGGCCTTCGCCTCGATAGTAATGACACCAACTGCTCCAGGGCCAATCCCCCGGATGATTCACAAGCTTCGCGCGCACAGGATTTTCGTGCATGTAGAGAAGTTTCTCTTTCATTTTCGCCCGAGAGTACACGTTGAAATCATAATAACGGCGCTGCCAGAAGCGGCGGAACTCCGCGCTTCGTTCTGGGAAGCGGAGTACAAGCTGCCCTGGGCGTTTGCGTTTTCTGGCGCCCAGGGCACGGGAGACCCGTTGCTTGAAACTCTGGATAATCTTGGCGGGAGGTGCGCTGTCGGACTCGCTTACCAGCAGGTGCACGTGTTCGGGCATGAACACGTAGCCCACGAGAGCAAAACCGTAACGCGCCCTCGTCTGTTCGAGAGAGCGGACTGCTAGATTGCGGGCGCGAACAGAGCCCAGAAACGCCCGTCGCTGGTAGCAACAAAAGGTGATGAAATGAAGATCGCCAAAACCAGAGATGTGTTTTAGATTTTTGGGCATGGGGGAGAAGAGGGGCCCACCCTTTCCAAACCCGAAAGGGTAGGCCACCCAGGAGGGGAGTCTATTCTTTGTTATCGACAACTGACAAGTGCCTGCCAACGTAACATGCTAAAATGCAGAAATGGATGCGCCACCCGCCGCCTGGATGGCCGGCTTCGCTCTAGGGTGCTGACTTATGCTTACTCAAACAGGATGGGCACTGTGAAAGCTTCTAGATTCCTACTTGCCTCTGTCTGGTTCATTGCTGGAGTTGCGTGCACGCTGGTCGTCCCGAAAGTATTCCTACTTGTTCTTAACCGGGTCATTTTTCCGGAAGAACGAACTGAAGTCTCACGCGTTACGTCACCGGACGGTACCGCAGACGCCGTAGCGATTCGCAGTGATTGCGGAGCGCCTTGCTCCACCAACTACTCCGTCTTTCTAGTTCCGAGGGGAACGCGTATACGCGGGAGTTCTGCCCAACCTGCCTTTTCAGCGGATGATATTAGTGGTGAGCATTTGGCTTGGAGCCAGCCCCATTTGCTGGAAATTGGCTATACCAGGGCATTTATCATTAATTTTCAGAACGTCGCATATCCATTCACGGATAACCTGGGAAATCGTACTCCTCAGACATTCGAAATCCGTCTAGCCCCAGCGTCCAGTAGTTTTTCTTACCTTAAAGAGTAAACAGAACGAAGGGCGGGTGGCTGACAGCTTGGCGGTTAGAGTTCCACATTCGAGATGGCTTTTGCTGGGATCGCCCCGACTATGAATAGCACAGACGGTGCGACAGTCAATTCCGCGGAATCGTCGTACTACCGCGCCAGATAGTTCTAGCTGGCGCGGTAGTGCAATACCTCGTGTCTGTTCACTTGGGCCTATGAGGGGCTTTCCAAGCGCCGAAAATGCCTCTCAGAAAACATATTGCTGGAGCGAGAAAACCGAACAACCCCCCCCAGAACAATACCTCATGATCCGTCTGGTAGCTGACCGGCCGAAATACCCAGTAGTAGAGACCCGTCAGACCCAAGGTCCACAGGATTCCAGTCAATAATCGCAGCCCTAGGCCCCACTCAAGTTGGCGGCTGGTAGCTACTGCAAGTCCTAAGCCAACCAAGCCTCCATAACTAGCCACCTTTGCAGTACCGATGGAGCCAATTATAGAACCGCTTTTTTCAGCCAGCAAAAAACAAACAAAGGCGCAAAATAGAATCCAAAATAGGTGTCTCATTAGTGGACGCCCGGCACCAACGGTTGCCAGCCACCTTCCGTTAGGCCTTGGCCTGGCGGAACGATCTGATATCGATTATTCCAAGGGTCGAGCGCAAGGGTCGGATCGTATATATCGTTCGACGTGTAGTTGACCCATTGATGGGGTAGTTTGTGGTCCGGCGTGAGATATTGATATTGCTTGTCTGCTGTCCAAACATTGTCGGTTTGTAAGGTAATTGGAATAAGATTTTCGATTAACTTATCAGTTTGCTCGCCACAACCCAATAACCTCGGCTTTTTTCTGAAAGGATTTAAACGTTGCAAGGTTGAGAGTACATTATTTGTGTTACCACCCGGGACTCGCTCTCCGTTTAAGGTCATATCGTTCGTTGCATTGCGAGCGGCATTCAAGAGCTTCTGAACATCGTTTGGGCTGAGGCCAAGCGGGTCCGTGTAATCCGTGGAATTGTTGCCAGCGTACGGATAAAAATCCAGCTCGGCTTTAAAACGCAACGGGTCTTCACTAATAAATCGTCCTGCGGCGGAGTCGTAGTATCTGGCGCGGTAGTACGATTCACTACCGTAGCCAGCTACTGGCACCTGACAAGCCATTGTCACGACTTAATTGTACGTGGTGACAATCCGAGGCACGGAAGAGTTTCCTTCTGAGTTTCCTTTCTTTCATATCTTCGCGGCAGGGTGCGTACGATTATGAATTTGCTTCAGCTTTCGGATCGAAACGTGCGTATAAATTTGGGTTGTGTCTAACCTTGCGTGACCGAGCATCTCTTGAATGTATCGTGTATCCGCGCCCCCTTCTAACATCACAGTAGCCATCGTGTGACGAAAGACGTGGCACGCCCCATTCTTGGCAATATTGGCCGCACGAATATAACGACGGACAAGCCAACTCAAATGATTCGGTGTAAAGGGCAGCCCATGGGAAGTAAGGAAGACAACGCCCGAATCCAGTTTTGACGCAAACTTCGGTCGAGCCTGGGTGAGGTACTTATTCAGCCAGTTTAATGCTCTCTGGCCAATCGGAACCATTCGGTCACGGTTGCCTTTTCCGTGACGAATGGCTACGACGCCAAGCTCCCAGTCAACGTCAACGAGTTCCAGTCGCAACAACTCACTACGACGGATGCCGGTCGAGTAAAATACTTCCAACATCGCTCGATCCCGAATGCCGACATGTGTCTGGATATTGGGTTGCGCCAATACATGTTCTACTTGTGCTTTTGTGAGTACGGTTGGGAGTCTGTATGCCAACCTGGGCAATTCGATTTCAATTGTCGGGTCTTGGGCAATGTATCCGTAACGCTGCATCCACCGAAACCATAGGCGAATCAGAGCGAGCCTCGAATACTGGCTGGAAGAAGACAATGGCTGACCGTCAAGTATCCGGTGAAAGAATAGATATTCCTGATAACTTTCCAGGACTCGGAGTGTGACTTCCCCCGCTGAAAGTATTCCATTTTGTTCGCACCAGCGGAGGAACATCTCAAGATAAACATGTCGAACGCGGAGCGTGTTTTCGGAGAATCCTTTGACCGCAATCGATTTTAGATACGCGTCGCAGAGAATCGGCAAAGGGAAAGATTGGATCGAACTGTTTTTTTCATGACCCCTCCTTCAGGCGATTGTGGCATTCAAATTGGATCGAACCAAAAAAATGGGACATGGGTAATTTTGGGGGCCTCGTATCCGAACTTGACTCCATTTGACTCCAATTGAACTGAAAAGCGGACAGTAACGCCTTTGTTTTGGCTAATTGGATTTGTTCGATTCCCATCGCCCGCTCCAGATTCTAAAGAACTTGCTTGGTTTCAGTTGTCTTCCAACATCAGAAGCTCGCAAGGCTTTAGAAGCGGCAACAGTTTTGCTTGGCGGCGGTTCGGAAAACCGTTGGTCTCAGCTAAGGTCACGGGGATTGGAATACCTCTATCCGAAATTGAGGTGGGAGCTCAGTGAATTTCGGAGCTTACTGGAAAACTCGTCCTATTTCCGCGGAATGTTGGTATGCCCTGATCCGTTCCGTGCCCATGATTCGACCGCTTCCCACCCTGCTTCTCTGCCTGTATGGCAAATCGCCACGCGCAACTGTTCAGCTGCTTGACATTGGTGTTGTTGTCTTTCTATAGTGCCTCGCATGCCATTGGGCCGCCTTCTTGCTTGGCGGCATTCCCCGACCGGTAGCAGACCGAGTGGCCTCGTTTCAAGTGAGGCGCGATGCACAAACGCACGAGAATCCACCGGGAAATCCTGCGGGTTCTGGTGTGCGCGGCATTGAGTCGGTGTGTCGTGCCACAAGCTGCTCTGTGTGCGCCGCAGTGCGAAACAGGCCCCAACATAGCTGGTGTTGTAGAGCAGCGCGTGCCTGTGCCTCCCCTCCAAGGTCAAACAGTACAGGCTGCAAGCAGGAAACTGCAAGAGTTCCGGTTGAGACTGGGCAAAGTACTGCCATCGAATGGCAACGGAGTTGTATTTCGTCAGAGCCTGGAAGCGAACCGCTGCGTCCCACTGAGTACGCCGGTTGACGTCTGGATCGAAAATGTGGCGCCGCCACCGGCCGTGGAGGTCCCGGACCTTCGCGGACAATCTTCACTCGGAGCGACGCTTCTTCTGACGATAAGAGGTTTGAAGTACGGGGGCAGCTCAAAAGAACAGTCCCGCGAGGTCGCGCCAGGCAAGATCTTCAGCCAGCAACCTGCGGCGGGAAGTATGGTGCCGAAAGGGACTACGGTAGTTGTTACTCTTGCAGAGCCGGTCACCGTTCCGCCCCCTACGCCGTACAAACCGTCTCCACCTCAGGAAACATTGACTCTCAAGTCCAACCTATACGGCCCGGCAATACCGGGAGAACTCGTTACCTTCACGGGAGTCGCGCAGGGTTCCGCCCATACGATTCACCCCACGCCACGTGACGTTCTCCAGATCTCCGACCAGTGAAACTCACGGCTGAAGAGGGAACCAACAGGAACTTCCATCTCGCTCTCGCAATTCATTTGACTGCACGCGCATGAGAATAGCACGAGATTCCTGCCCTCCTGCGTGCAGAAGGGGAGCAGGCAGAATTTCGCGATTTTTCATTTCCCCTTTATTCTAGAGTGCTGGCCCAACAGGATGTCCTTATCGTCGGGCACAAACATGTCAACTGAGACCAACATCTCTGCGCTTCACAGCGAGCCGCTCACCGGTACTGTCGAGCGCTCCACGTTCAAAATCCTGCTCGCCGTCAGTATCTGTCATCTCCTCAACGACACCCTGCAGTCCCTTCTCCCTGCTCTTTATCCTTTGCTCCGAAACACCTTTCGCCTGGACTTTGGCCAAGTCGGTTTGATCGCCTTTACAGCCACGTTTACCTCTTCGCTGCTCCAGCCGCTCGTCGGACTCTACAGTGACCGTCATCCCAAACCGTATTTCCTGGCCGTCGGCATGGGCATCACGCTCACTGGCTTACTGACTCTTGCCGTCTCTCCTACCTACGCGATCGTTTTGATCGCCGCAGGACTAATCGGTACGGGTTCCGCTGTTTTCCACCCGGAGTCTTCGCGTGTCGCTCGCATGGCCTCCGGTGGACAGCATGGCTTCGCCCAATCCATCTTTCAGGTGGGCGGCAACGCCGGTTCCGCGCTGGGGCCTCTCTTAGCTGCGTTCGTTCTGTCTAACGGCCAATCCAGCATCGCTTGGTTCTCGCTCTTGGCGCTGATCGCCATGATTCTGCTCTTCAAGATCGGTCATTGGGCTCACCGCTATCGTCTTGGTCAATCCGGCGCCAAAACCGTTCCGATCGGCATTCACGCCGCTGGCTCGGTCCACGGTCACCATCCGGCGTTTTCTTCGGGCAAAATTGCGCTCACCATGGGTGTTCTCATCATCCTGATGTTCTCGAAGTTCTTTTATCTCGCCAGTCTCACCTCGTATTACACCTTTTATCTCATGGACCGTTTCCATATCTCCGTGCAGAGCGCCCAGATCCACCTTTTCATTTTTCTTGGTGCTGTCGCCGCAGGCACCATCATTGGCGGGCCAATCGGCGACCGCTTCGGACGCAAATTCGTTATCTGGTGGTCCATTCTCGGCGTGCTTCCTTTCTCCCTGCTTCTGCCCTATTCCAGCCTTTTTTGGACCGAAATTCTGAGCGTCATCATCGGCATCATCCTCGCCTCCGCCTTTTCCGCGATCCTCGTCTACGCTCAGGATCTCATCCCCACTAAAATCGGCACCGTCTCCGGACTCTTCTTCGGACTAGCTTTCGGCTTAGGCGGCATCGGCGCCGCGCTTCTCGGCAAGCTTGCCGACCACACCAGCATCAACTTCGTGTACCACGTCTGCTCGTTCCTTCCCGCCCTCGGCATCCTCACCGCCTTCCTTCCCAACCTCACCGCCAGGCGCGCAAAGGAGAATTAGGTTTGACTCTGGGGGCCTTTCAACGAAGTGGCACGTATTCCACCTGGCGTCGAATGGCTTTGTGATTCAGATGTAAGAAAATCTGACTTTTCGACCAAGTGACCGCTGTGACGTTTGCCCACGAACAGCTTCAATCTGGTCTACAAGATCAAGAGGCTGGGGATCTTCCGAGGCGTACCCCTCAATTTCCACATCAGGGCGATTCGCCAGAATCGATTGTTGACATCCAGGAAACGAATACATATACTCCCGCCCATCGGCGCTCAACCGATTTACTAGCGGGTGTGGTGCAACATCCGAAAGACCAGTGCAGGTGGAGGAAAGAGCATGCGCTTTTTCAAACTGTCTATTCGGGCGATTTTCATCCTGGTTTGCGCGTCAATCTTCGCTGTTTGTGCCAGCGCTCAATTCAAAGCCAGCATCCAGGGTACGGTGGCAGATCCCCAGGGAAGTGCGGTTTCCGGGGCAAAGGTGACCCTGACCAATCAAGAGACCGGCGTCAGCCGGGACACCGTTGCGAGCGACCAGGGATTCTATCGAATCAACGAACTGCCGCCAGGCCTCTACACGGTCAGTGTATCGGTCAGCGGTTTCAAGCAGTTCGTGGCCAAGGATGTCGGCATTGAGGCGGAACAACCTCGGGGGTTTGATGTCACGCTCACTGTCGGGAACGTAGGGGAGAGCGTGACTGTCACGGCCACGGCCGGCGGTTTACAGACCGAAAACGCCAGCATTAACGCCACGATCGGATCGCAGGAAGTTCTCACACTTCCTCAGTTTGGCAGGGACCCCTACGAATTAATCCACATGGCTCCCGGAGTCTTCGGCGATAACGCGCGCCAGGGCGGCGGTAATTCGTTTGCCTTACCCCAGCAGGTCGGCCCGGGCGGTTCCAACAATTCCATTTTTCAGGCAGAAAACCAGGTGCAGATTGTCTCCAACGGGCAGCGGGTCAGCGCCAACAACTACACCCTCGACGGAGTCAGTATCAATAGCTTGAGCAACGGAGGCGCGGCCGTCATTACGCCCAATCAGGAATCCGTCCAGGAATTGGTCGTGACCTCCGCAAGTTTCAGTGCCGAGCAGGGGCGCAACTCGGGCGCGCAGGTGGAAGTCATCAGCAAGGGCGGTACTAACCAATTTCACGGAAGCGGGCTGATCAAGTTCAATGATAAGGGCCTGAACGCCTTCAACAAGTTCTATGGCGCAAACAACGTGCCGCTTTCCCAAATCTCGTGCGAAGGCGGATCGTTCACCATCGTCGCGCAGCACTGCCCGACGCGAAACGATCAGAAGTACCGTGATTTCGCCGGCAGTATCGGCGGCCCAATAGTCAAGAACAAGTTGTTCTTCTTCTTCTCGTATGAAGGTCTGCGGCTTGCCAATACCGTAACCAATCGCGACGTCAAGCTGGAAACCCCTGCTTTCGAGAAATATGTGATCAACGTCAATCCCAGCAGCATCGCCGCCAAAATTTTTCAGACACCCGGTATTGCGCCTCGTATCAGCACCACGATCTCCCAAACGGATTGCTGCTCACTGATCACGAATCCCACCGATCCGAATTTTCACTCACTAGGGACCTGGTATCAGACTTGCCCTCCGTCGCCCCCGCCGCCTGCTCCGCCGGTATCCTGCATCGGTGACGCTATCGGCAACGGCCCTGACGGAATCCCGGATTGGGGAATTTATGACACGCGGGTTCCGAATTCCACGAGTGGAAATCAGTACAACGCCCGCGTTGATTATACGATGGGAGCCAATCAGTTTTTTGGAAGCACCTACATCGTCAACCTCAACAATGTGAACGGCGGCGACAGGCCGATTGAAGATGTCGGGCTAGCTCCCAAAAACTACGTCGGTACACTTGGCTGGACACGGACCATTACCCCGGTTTTGGTGAACGAAGTACGCGGCAACTTTACCCGATTCGCCTTTAACCAGAACCAGCCAACTGGCCAGACCAACTACGGAATTCCCCAGATCCGCTTGTTCGACTTCGACGTGATGGGATTGAACGACGCTGGCACGCTGATGGGCATCGGCCAGTCGGGCACGACTCCCGGTAACCTGGCGGAGAACACTTTTGGTTTCCGCGACACGCTGAATTGGGTCCACGGCAAACATGCCTTCAAGTTCGGTTTCGAGTTTACGAAAGAGCAGAACAACGACGACGAACCGGGATTTGAACGCCCGAATTACCAATTCCGTGGATTACTAAACTTTGCCAACGACGCCTGCTGTTTCTTTGAAGGTCTTGCTGTGGACCCCAACACCGGCGGACAGCCCAACGGGCAGCGATATTTCCGTACCTCGTCCTACTCACTTTTCGTCCAGGATGATTGGAAAATTCTTCCCAATCTGACAATAAATCTTGGCCTGCGCTGGGAATATTTTCCCCCGATCACGGAAAAGAACGGGCTGATGAGCAATTACATCTTCGGGTCGCAAGGGTTCGTGAACGGCTCCGTGCAAAAGGTGAGCCAGCTTTACAATCCCGACAAGAATAACTTCGGGCCCCGCATCGGTTTTGCTTGGAGTCCCAAAGTTTGGGGTCATGCCCCGGTGATTCGTGGGGGCTTCGGCATTCTCTACGATCGCCCGTATGACACAATTTTCAGCAACATCCGGCAGAACACGCCGTATTTCGCCCAAGCCAGTGCCTGCTGCTTCTTCGATCCCGGGAAAATCAATGGTCCTCCCCCGGGTTCGGGCATTCTATATGGAATTGGCTCCAGCACAAGCGCAGACAGCTATCCTCCCAATCCTAATTTTTCATTTGGCGTAGCACCGGACGGGGCACTTTGCGCTAATCCGGCTTGCACATCAATCACCAAGGTCGACATCTTCGGCGCGAGGCCAAACGAACCAATCCCCTACGTTTACGTGTTTTCGCTTCAGACCCAATATGAGGTTGCTTCGGGCTACCAGCTCAGTGTTGGCTACCAGGGAAGCCGCAGCCGCAAACTTTATCGCACCATCGATATGAATCGCTATACGCCGGGCGACACTTTCGACGGCAACATCGATGGCGTGCAGAGTTCCAGTGCCAATGGAGTGCCATGCGGTCCAACAAACCCGGCTTGTCCGGCTCCAATCGTCGTCGGCAACAATCGCTTTGGTAGAGTCTTTATCCCCTTGCCCGACGTGAACGCCAGTTTCGACGCGTTGACCGTGCAGCTATCCCACAATTTCAAGCACGGCTTCTCGGGGTCGCTGCTCTACACGTTCAGCCACTCCATTGATACAAGTTCTTATGAGATCGGATTTCAGCAGACCGATCCATCGAATCAAGCCATTGACAAAGGAAACTCAGATTACGATGTTCGCCACAACTTTGGCGCATCCGGCTACTGGGAATTGCCGATCTACCACAACCGGCATGATCTCCTTGGCACAATCGCGGGTGGGTGGACGCTCGGTGGAGTCCTGACTAAGCATACGGGCTTGCCATTCACCGCGCTCATCGGCGCTTGCAATCCAAGCCGTGACCTGAACGGTGATGGCTATTGCCCCGACATGCCCATCGTATACACGGGTGGAATGATTTCGAGTCCTTCCAAGCAACAATGGCAGAACGGAGTCTTCCCGAATCCGGCGGCAAGCTTCCCCGGATCGACCGTCGTCCCACCGGCCAGCTTTGGCCCAGGGTGCCGTTGCCGCAATATCTTCACCGGGCCCGGATACACTCAGCTTGATCTGTCGTTCGGCAAAAACTTCGCTCTTCCGAACTCCCGACTGCTTGGCGAAGCTGCCAAACTTGAATTCCGTAGCAACTTCTTCAACGCTCTCAACATCCTGAACCTGGAAACCATGGCTCCCGCGACGTCGCCAACCGACGTTACCAACACAGGCCAGTTCGGCAAGCCGCTGGATGGCCTCTCCGGCCGCGTCATCGAATTCCAATTGCGTCTGAGTTTTTAACGTTAGAAATTGCAGGGATGCGGATAAGCCGCATCCCTGTCAACTTAGGTTAGTTTCTACGTTCTGGGATTTGCCGCATTCGACACAGAATTGTTCACGCCGGTTGAAAGCCAGCCATTTGCATCGCCGCTTGCGCCTCAGGATTCTTCATGAAGGTGTTCCAGACAAGACCAGTGCGGTAGTTTTCCGCCATCACCATTGTTATACCCAGATCGATGCCAAGCACGTCCGTGTCGTACCAACCCGTTAGCGGAT
>DATHOY010000031.1:0-17258 GCA_035484435.1 Vulcanimicrobiaceae bacterium
GCGCCAAGCGCCTTGGCGTTCGATACCAACTACCCCGATCCCAAAGAACTTAGCATCGGCGAAATCGATCAGATCGTCGAGGATTTCCGTGCCGCCGCGCGCCGCGCCCTCACCGCGGGATTCCAGATCGTCGAAATTCACGCCGCCCACGGCTACCTCGCCCACGAATTTCTTTCGCCGCTCTCCAATCTCCGCACTGACGAGTACGGCGGCAGCTTCGAAAATCGCGCGCGATTCCCGCTGCGCGTGGCGCAAGCTGTCCGCGAAATCTGGCCCGAAAAATGGCCCGTGTTTGTCCGCCTCTCCGCCACCGATTGGAAAGAAGGTGGCTGGGATTTGCCGCAAAGCGTCGAACTCTGCACGCGCTTCAAGAGTCTCGGCATCGACCTGGTGGATGTTTCGAGCGGCGGCCTCGTTCCCGGCGTGAAAATTCCCGTCGGCCCCGGCTATCAGGTGAAATTTGCCGAATCCATCCGCCGCGAATCGGGCATCGTCACCGGCGCCGTCGGTATGCTCACCGACCCCGCACAAGTCGAAACCATCCTTTCGACCGAGCAAGCCGACCTGGTTTTTCTCGCCCGCGAACTGTTGCGCGATCCCTATTGGCCCCGCCGCGCCGCCCAGGAACTCGGCGTCAAGCTCAAGCCGCCCGTCCAATACGAACGCGCCTGGTGAAACCTGTTAGTCTCATGAACGATGAGCTTCCTGGAAATTTCCGAAGACCCCGCCAGCGGAACGCTGACCCTCAACGTCCGCGTCCAGCCGCGCGCCAGCAAAGACGAAATCGCAGGCGCCCTCGGTGGCGCGCTGAAAATTCGCCTCTGCGCTCCGGCCGTCGAAAACCGCGCCAATGAGGCTCTGGTCGAGTTTCTCTCCGATCTTTTGAAAACACCAAAATCCGCTGTTAGAATCCAGAGCGGCGAACACGGGCGCAACAAACGTGTGGAGATTCGCGGCGTCACCCGGCAACAAATTCTCGATCTGCTCCGCGAAGATGCATAGACATCACAAGCAAAATCCATTGACCAACGGGAATTTTATTCTATGAGCGCAAACATCGAATCCATTCAAAAGGATCTCCGGGCCGCGAAGCTCGACGGCTGGCTGTTCTACGATTTCCGCGGTCGCGATCCTATCGCCCTCCGCATCCTTAGCCTCCCCGACGGAATGCGCACCCGCCGCTGGTTCTATTTTGTCCCGGCAAAAGGCGCGCCCCGGAAACTGGTGCACAAGATCGAAGCGCAGGCCCTCGCCACGCTGCCCGGGGAAGCTCTCTCTTATTCCGCGCAGGAAGAGTTGCGCGGCAATCTGAGAAAACTTCTCGGCCGCGCAAGAAAAGTGGCCATGCAGTATTCTCCCAAAAACTCTATTCCTTACGTTTCCATGGTGGATGCAGGCACGATCGAACTCGTCCGTAGCACCGGCGTGAAAGTCGCCACCTCCGCCGACCTCGTCCAGAAATACGAAGCTTGCTGGAGCAAGGCGCAGCTCGAATCGCACCTCGCCGCCGGCCGCGCCATCGACAAAATCGTTCAGCAGGCCTTTGCCTTCGCCGCTCAATCCGTCCGCGAAAAAAAGAATCTCACCGAATACGACCTCCAGCAGTGGATTCGCAAACGCTTTGACGAAGAAGGCATCACTACCGAAGAAGGCCCCGACGTGGCCGTGAATCAAAACGCCAGCGATCCCCACTACGGTCCATCCCGCGAATCTTCCGCCACAATCAAGGAAGGCGACCTGCTCCTCCTCGACGTTTGGGGCAAGCAGAAAGCCGCGGGCAGCGTCTACTACGACATAACCTGGGTCGGCTATCTGGGCGCAAAAGTGCCCGACAAATTCGCTAAAGTTTTCAAAGTTGTCCGCGAAGCCCGCGACGCCGCCGTGGAGCTGATTCAGAAGTCCATCAAGTCCGGCAAGCCCCTGCAAGGCTGGCAGGTGGACAACGCCTCGCGCCGCATCATCCAAAAGGCCGGCTACGGCAAATATTTCTTTCACCGCACCGGCCACAACATCGGCCAAACGGTGCACGGCAACGGCGTCAACATGGACGGCCTCGAAACTCACGATGCCCGCCATCTGATCCCCGAAACGTGCAACTCCGTTGAGCCGGGAATCTACCTCCCCGATTTCGGAATCCGCAGCGAAGTGGATGTTTACATCGACGAAAAAGAAGCCCGAGTCACAGGCGCGGTTCAGCAGGAAATTCTGGCCCTGCTTGCGTAAAGTTTTTATATTGGAGAGAAATGGAAGATCCAGAGCACATCCCGGCAATTAATCGAACTCAACCTCCGGCGTTCGTCCGCGAAACAGCCTCTCCCGGCGAATCCCGTGCCCTCGCTTTCGGCATCGCCGCATGGCTCCTGCCCGGCCTCGGCCACGCCCTGCAGAAAATGTGGGGCCGCGCCCTGGTCGTTTTCTTCGCGGTAGGTTTGCTCGTCTTCGCCGGCGCCTCCATGAAGGGCAATGTCTTCACGCGCCAGGGCACCGACGCATTTGACAAGCTCGGCTACATCGCCGACATGGGCACGGGCTGCTTTTATCTCTTCGCGCGCTCCATCGAAACCAAAGGCGCCGACGTTTCCCACGCCGGCGGCGATTACGGCACCCGCCTTCTCGCCACCGCGGGCGTGCTCAATCTTCTCGCGGCCCTCCACGCTTACGAAGCCGCCCGCGGGCACAAAGCATGACCGCCTTGCCGCCCCTCGACCTCACGCACTTCCAGGCATTTCTGCTATTCGCCGTGGTTATTTCCGTCGCCTTCGGATTTCTCGGCCGACGCCGCCCCAAAGACCGCGTGAAGTACATTCTCTGGTCGCTCTTCCTTTTTCTGCTGGTGGGCATCGGCGTCGGCTGGGCCATGTTCCCCTTTTCCCACTGAACATGTCCCTCTGAACACATTTCCGCGCATTTCATCCGTTGAGAATTGATTTCCAAGTTGCTGTAAACAAAATGCCAAATGCTGACGAGCCGTGAATCTATCGGACGGTCACATCTGAGATGCAAAGGAAGAAAGGCCCAGTTCGCCGGAGAGGGTACTTCAGGGCTAGTACCCACTTGTCCGGTAACCGCGTTAATCAGGACCTAGCGGCGACTATCTTGAAGTTGCGCTGAATTGCAGTTGAGTGCAGTGCCCCTCGCGCGCGTTGAAGTGGCCAGGATTGTCCGCACTGTTCGCATCGGGAACAACATCCCAATGATTCGTATGCTGGACCCTCGCTGAATACTTGCCCGGGGGCACGTTCAGATGGAACCAACCTCGCGGGTCAGTCGTGGCTTTGAAAGTTCTATCACCTGAACGAAACACGACATTAATGGCTGGTACACCGTTGTCTGGAAATCCTAAAATTGAAATTCGTCCTTCAATAAAGGCAGCCCCGGGAACTCTTAGTTTTCTCAATTCTCGGAGAGCACTATCAGCATTGGAAACCAAAGAATTGTTTCCACAACAATCAATTTGAAGTTGACCCTCAAATCTGTAAGCAAATAGCAGATATTTCTTGCCAACGTCGAGAGGAAATCTTCCGCTGGAATTTTCCGTGAACACTTCAATCATGGCGGTGTGTGGCCCGCGAAACCACTCTTGCACTGTGAGGCTGTACAGCCAACCATCAATTTCTTCGCCTTGAGCAGGTACCTTCTGAATGGAAACTACTGTGCCTGCGAAGACCTCGTCACTATTCAGAAATTGGCATATCACTTCCGGATGGGGCAGTGTGCAATACCCTAAGCTCGGGGAGCTTGAAAGCAGCAACGCACAAGCTAAAAGGGAAAGCCTGGGCACCAGAAAGAAGATTAACCGACCACGATGGTTCGCACTCATAAGCTGCATTCTAGAGCAATTGGCAGTTGGCTCGTCTTCTTCGAAAGTCGGATGTGTCCAAGGTCCCGATTTGTCGGCATACCGGACAAGTGGGTCCCAGGACCCAGATGCGCGGTGGGCGCGTTCATTACGCATTTCTGAGTTAGTTGGAGCGCGCGATGTCGATCATGGTCGCTGTGTTGGGGGTTTGCGTGTCGACGTCGACGAAGCCGTCGGGAGTGACGGTGACTCTAGCGGCAGGATAGACATTGCCGGACTGCGGGTGACCCAAGGCGTCAAACTGAATTTTGGCGATGCTCAGAGGATAGTCGGAGGCGCGAACGTTTTGCGTTTTTTCGTATTCGGAAAGGACGTGTTCCGTGACGAGGAAAATACGTTTGCCGCCGGGAAAGTCTTGAGCATAGGCAGCGTAAATTTTTCGACCGCCCTGGCCGGCAACGTTGACATATCCCTTGCTCATCGAGCGCAGAAGAGCCATGCCCTTGTCAGGACCGTCCTGAGCGAAGACCTGTTTGAGCTGAGCTTTTTCGGCGTCGGTGGTCCAGGCTGTGATTTGGATGCGGATCGTGGTGCTGCCGCCGGATTGCGCGATCGCTGGAATGACTGTGGCGGTGTAAACAATCCCCTGCTGGGAAGCGGCGGGATACGATAGAAAAATCGCAAGCGAGAGAGCGGCAAAGAAACGATGGGAGGAAAGCATGTGGCACCTCAAATGGACAGCTCCGTCAGTCACTGGGATACAGACCAGCTTTAGAGTGAAGGATATGCGAGAAAAGCGGTGAGCATTCCGGTAAGAAAGGGAAGAGTTCCAAATGGTACTTGAGGACGGGATTCGCCTGCGCCTGGTTCTCCGAAGAATGACCAGAGCCAGATAAGTCGGGTTGCCGGACAAGTCCCGTAGCATTACTGCACTTGTCCGGTAAGCGCGTTTACCACGACCTAAGATTAATTCGACTTCGTTCTGACGATAGACCTAGTCAATCTTGAATCCCGCTACGCGGGTTCCGGGTGGCAATTCTTTCAACTGCTGGTGAATTTGTCCCATCAACGAAATGTACACAGAGATAGGTGTCACTTCGATGTTGGATACTTCACACGCGCCACCCAGAACGAGCGGCTTCTTAAACGAGAAACACAGACCCGGCGCCAACGACATTCCGGCTCGCTCTATTTCTGTCAGCAGGTCCAGTGAGAACCACGCTCGCTGATACTCTTTGTCTGCGGCCAGATTCTGAAACTCTGCCTGGGAGTCCGCTATTTTTGTGAGGCTGCCGGAGGTGAGCACCAACAACTGGATTTCGCCGTTGCTATCGCGTAGGAACATATCACCGAAATTGTTCATCGCAATTAGCGCATAGGGGCGCTTCAAAAGCCAGTTCCAATCCGCCAAGAGTTCGGATGGGAACATCATTTCCACTGAGATGTTGGCACGCATAGGAATTGCATCGCACCCCAACTTCTATTTTGCCTTTTGTCGATTTTGGCCGAGGCAAAAACACAAACGGCTGAACCGCATCCATTACCATTCTGCTGGAGACCAACGGGGAGGCAGCTCAAGTCCTGGTGAGTCGGCTAACCGGACAAGTGGGTTGTAGTACGATCTCCTGGACGGAGACTCGACACATCCTAAAGTGCGCGAAATTTTCGAAATATGCACCAATTATTCACCAAATCCGAAGTGCGCCAGCCAGTGAGGAGAAATAAAAGTCTGTGGTAGAATGACTTGTAAGAAAAGGGCCGAGGTAGCTCAGTGGTAGAGCAGTCGATTCGTAATCGACAGGTCGTGGGTTCAACTCCCACTCTCGGCTCCATTGTTTTTTCCTCGCGGACGACCAAATCAACAGCCTCGAGCTTTATCTGACAACGCCCCCGCCCCACTGAACATTACCGGACCAGACAAATGAAGGACGTCCACATCTTCCGCCCCGGCGAAATTGCCCCGGATTTCGCGCTACCGGATTCGACTGGCGCCACGCGGCGGCTCCTTGACCTCGCCGCTGGTTGCAACCTCATTCTGATTTTCTATCGCGGATACTGGTGACCATTCTGCCTTCGCCAGTTGGCGGAATTTGCCGAACGCAGCGACGCATTTCGGGCGGTTGACGTCCGGCTGGCCGCACTTGCCGTGGACCCGCCCGACCGCAGCGAAGCCATGCGCTTGCAGTACGGCCTGCAATTTCCCATCCTCTGCGATACCGAACGGCGTGTGGTGCGCCAGTGGAACCTCTTGAATCCCGAAGAAAGAGGTGGCATCGCGGTCCCAGCCATCTTCCTGCTCGATCCCGGTTTACGCGTGCTCAGCGCGATTCAAGGCACGGTCATCTCGCGCGTTCGAGCTTCAGACATGCTTTTGTCCGTCCGCGAGCCCCCGGTTGCATCCGATGGCGCGGCATGGCCATTCCCGCCAAATCGGATCATTTTCCCAAAACTTCGGGAATGGGTGGTCGCGTTGTCAGAAGAATTCAGCCATCGTATTCGCCGGCCCCGAAAATGACGCACACTCGGATCTCGACCCGCTACGAGCGGCCAACAGACTGAAGCTTAGGATGGCTTTGGGTGCCGCATCCTCGTGCTTTTTGAGGATGCAGGTTTTCAGGGTTGAATCAATCCGCGGCGCACCGCGTAACGCACCAGGCTCGCCGTCTCATGGATGTCCAGTTTTTGCATCAGCCGCATTCGATGCGACTCCGCCGTCTTCACGCTGATCCCCAGCACCGACGCCGTGTCCTTGGTGGACTTTCCCTCCGCGATCAACTGCAGCACCTGCCGCTCGCGTGCCGTCAGCGGATCCGCAGGACGCTCCGACTTATTCCTGAACGCCTCCATCACCGCGCGCGAAATTCCCGGGCTCAAGTAAAATTCGCCGCGGCCCACCTGCCGAATCGCCTGGATCAAATCGTTCGCCACTTGGTTCTTTAAAACGTATCCCTTCACGCCGGCCTCCAGCGCCTCGTGAATGTATTGCTCCTCTTCATGCTGCGTCAGCAGGATCACTTTCGTCTTCGGAGCGCTGCGCGTAATCGCGCGCGCGGCATCGATCCCGTTCAGCGTCGGCATGCTGATGTCCATGATCGCGATGTCTGGATGGTGCGTCTCGATCAGCTTCACGGCTTCCTGGCCGTCGGACGCCTCCGCCATCACCTGGAAATGTTCGCGTTCCAAGAGGGACTTCAATCCCTCGCGAACCAGCACATGATCATCCGCGAGTACGATTCGTGTTGGCATCACTACCCTCCAAAGGAAGTCGGATGGAAATCTCTGTACCGTGGCCCGGGCGCGATTCAATCTGCAACGTTCCCCCGATGGCGCTCACGCGTTCGCGCATCGCTACCAGCCCCAGCCCCTTGCGCGGGGCACCCGGCCCGCGGCGCATTTTGAATCCCGCGCCGTCGTCCCGGATTGTGCAGCACTGCGTCAGATCTTCCCGCCAAGCGCGAATCCAAACGTTGTTGGCCTTGGCGTGTTTGACCGCGTTCGTCAGCGCTTCCTGAACAATGCGATAAAGCGTCGTCTCCGCCGTGGCTGGCAGGCGCCCCGTAACAATCGCCTCAATGTGAATCGGCAGATTCGCGCGCTTCGAAATTCCGTCGGCCAGAAAGCGGACCGCCGGAATCCATCCCAGATCGTCCAGAATCGTCGGCCGCAGTTCGTGCGAATACCGCCGCAGATGCTTCTCCACCTCGTTCAGCAGCTCTCGAATCCGGGCGAGCTGCGCTTGTTGCGCCTCGGGTAGTCCCAGCTGCACTTCGGCCAACGCCAGGTGAACGGCCACCAGCAGTTGCCCTGCTTCATCGTGTACCGCGTAAGCGATACGCTTGATCTCCTCTTCCAGCGTTTCATTCAACTGCCGCAGCGCCTGCACCGCGTCCTGAAATCCGCGGTGCGCCATTTCATAGGGTGAAACGCACTCCGCCAGAAATTCCGCGCTGGTGCGGAGCAATTCTTCTTTTTGCGTTTCAGTCTCCGCCGTGCGCACCAGGTCAATCACCGCGCGATGGTGCAGGGAAGCCAGCTCCACCACGCTCAATTGCTGTTCCAGCGCCTGCCGGCCCAGGTCGTACGCCCGTCCCAATGCCGCCTCGCCTCCGCCCTCGGAATAGCGGCTCATGCCAGAGCGGTACTCTTCCTCGAAATTCTCCAGCTTTCCCTTTCGCCGGGTCGCCGTCTTCATCCGTGTATTCCCGTCAGCCGGGCCACCAGCACCAGGGCGTCATCATTGTTGCTGCGAAACTTGCTCAGGATTCGGTCCGCCGCGCGTTGCGGATTCTCTTTGGCGCTCAGCCCCGCCAAAAAATCGCTCTGAATTCCGTCGGTCGCAAATACAAGCGTGTCTCCCTGCGAAACGGGAAGCACACTGGCCTGCAGAAAGGGCAATTTGGCTCCCACCACCCCGCCGCGCAGCAGCAGTGATTCCTGCGGATTTCCTTTCTTGCTATCCGCGCGCACCAGGACCCCCTGCACGTTGCCGACGCCGATCCACGTCATCATTTTTTGTTCCGGAGAAACGAACGCCAGGCTCATCACCACTCCGCGCGTTGTCTTCAGTCTTTCGTGGCAGAGTTCCACCAGCGAAATCACCGGTTCGTCCACCGAACTTCGCAGCAGCTCCGCCGCGATTTTGGCAACCTCCGCCGCTTCCTCTCCGTGGCCGATGCCGTCAATCACAGCAATCAACACTCCGTTCTGATTGCAATACACCATGTGCAGGTCGCCGGACTCGCTTTGGCCTCCGTGTGCATGCTTCGCCAGTCCGTATTCGAGCATGGGTTCGTTTACAGTCTCCACTTCTTCACCGTCACCATCGTCCCCTTGCCGGGTTGGGAACTAATTTCAAATTCGTCCATCAGCCGTCGCACTCCCGGCAATCCGAGCCCCAGGCTTCCAGAAGTGGAGAAGCCGTCGCGCAGAGCCTGCCGGATGTCCACGATTCCCGGGCCATCGTCCGAAGCGATGATCTGGATCCCCAGTCGGCTGGAGCCGTGGATTCCTTTCAGCTTGATTTCGCCCTTCCGGGCATAGGAAACAATGTTGCGTGCCAGCTCGGAAATCGCCGTGGCAATCAGCGTGGCGTCGCCAGAAGAAAACCCGAGTTCGCTCGCCAGGAACCGCCCCTTCTGGCGGGCGACGACGATATCCTGGTCGGAGTTGATTGCCACTCGAATTTCCCCAACCGCCACAATCACTCACCTTTAGTTCGTGATTTTGAACTTCTCGTTCAGGTACGCCAGGCCCTCTTCCAGGTCCAGCGCGGTCGCCACGCCTTCCAGCGTCAATCCGAGCTGCACCATGGCAAACGCAACTTCCGGCTGAATCCCCACGATGACTGTTTCCGCTCCGCGCAACCGGATCATGTGCGCAATCTCGCGCAGCGTCCGCGAAGCGAAGGAGTCCATCACATCCATCGCCGTAACGTCGACGATCACCGCGCGCGAGCGGAATTTCACCACCTGCTGCACCAATCCCATCCGCAAGTGGTTCAAGTCCGCATCGGAGAGAGCGGCCTGAAACGTCGCAATCAGGAACGCTCCCTGTTTGAGAATAGGAACTTCCACTGGCCTTTTCCTCCGCGCTCTTTACCGTGGCTCCGCAAGCGACGCTACCTTGTACCCCAGCAGTCTTTCCGCTTGTTCAATTCCGCCTTGCAGGTCGCCGACCGTGTTCATCTTTCCGAGATCAACGCCGATGGTCACCAGCGTTTGCGCGATCTCCGGCGAAAGGCCCGTGACGATGACGGTCGCGCCCAACAGTCTCGACGCTTCCACCGTCTGCACCAAGTGGTTCGCCACCGTAACGTCCATCGCCGCCACACCCGTGATATCGATCACGACGACTTTCGCGCGGTTGGTTCGAATTCCGCGCAACAGTTGTTCCGTCAACTGGCGCGCGCGTTGCGGGTCGATCACGCCGATGATCGGCAGAATCAGCAGCCGTTCGCGCACCTGCAAGACCGGCGTCGAAAGCTCGCGAATCGCTTCCTGCTGCTGGCGGATGACGCGCTCGCGCTCTTGCACGAAGCCGACCGCCACCGTGTTGGCGATGCGGTTTGCTGCCGGTTCATACGCGTCCAGAATGCGGTTCAGTTTCTTGAAATCGTTCTGGTATTTCGCGAAGAGGGAGCGCGCCAGCACGTCGCGCAACAGCAGCACGATTCCAACGACTTCGTGCGTTTCCACGCCTCGGGGAATAATGCGTTCGGAGAGGTTTCGCGCGTAAGCTTGCAGCGCTTCGAAGGCTTCCGTTTCCAGCGCTTCCACGTAACTGTCGTACACCGACGTTGCTTCCGCGAAGATTTCTTCCTTGGTCATCGCGGTCAGCAGGCGCGTTTCCGAAATGCGTACCACCCATTCTTCGCGCAACTGCGTGCGGTTTTGTCGCAAGTGGGCGACAAGTTCGCGAAGCAGTTCCGAGGGCTGCTCTGTGCGCTTCAATTCAGTGTCATCTCGTTTCGCCATGAAACTCATCTCCTGGGCGCGAAGGGACCCTTGCCGGGTCGAGTCGCATCGTGAATCCGATAGGGACTTGAAATTGAATACCAACAGAAACCCGGTACCTCAATCCAGTAAACTACCCCAAAATGGCTCAGGTAAACACCTTAGTATTTGGCCGGCCGGATTTCTACCCTAAACCTGTGGTTTACACCAAGTTATGTGGATTCAAACCTTTACAATTAGCTCTGTGTTGGGGAAACTCATGACGCCGTGGCTCTTCCAACCGCCTGTGCGGACTCTTTTCCACGCCCGGACGACACCTCGCCACCCGTCCAGGCGCGCCGCAATTCTTCCGCACGGCGAATCACCCGCTCTGTCAGCTCGTTCGTTGGCAGAACGATCTTTGCGGATTCTTTTTTCGCCTTGACCGGGAAAATTTCCAGGGCCTCCAGTTTGTCAAACACCTGTTTCATCGTGCGGTCCGGGTTTCGCAGGAATTCCGTGCCGCGAATCCGAGTGAAGGTCCACCCCATGCGTTCCAGCACCGCCTGCCGCTCCATGTCCTCCGGTATTTTTTCCAACGGATGGTAGCGGTCGCCGTCGCATTCGATCGCCACGCGCCGCCGGTCGCCTTCCACTACCAGATCGATTCGGAACGCGCCGACGCGCCATTGCGGCTGCACGCGATACCCCGCGGCCAGCAAACGCTTCGTCACCTCGCGTTCAAACGGCGATTGCGCCCGGTTTTCTTTTTCCTCCAGCGCCCGCATCAGGTTGCTCGGATCCTGTGCATGCTCGATCAGTTGCCGCCGCAGATCGTCGGCTTTCAAATCATTTTGGGGACTCAGCGAGTGCACCACCCACATCTGATCCCGCGCGCGGCTCGCGGCTACGTTGAAGCGCTGCTTGAACAACTCCTGGTCGCGCAGTGAAAGAGGTCCGCGCTGCGCTGTATCTACCAATGAAATGAACACCACGTCGCGCTCATCGCCCTGGAACTGCGCCGCATTTCCGCAGAGCAACCGGTGCTGTTCACAGAGGTCTGGCGAGATGTGCTTCCGCAGAAGATTGTCGATCTCCAGCGCCTGCTCGTCGCCCACCAGCGAAACGACGCCGAAGCTCGCCGGCTGCCCCGCCTCATTCTTCTGATACTCCGGCTGCTCCATCGCCGCGGTTAGCAGCGAAGCCACAGCAATCGCTTCCTGCCGATTAATCTTGCCGTCGCGGCTGGACCCGCCGACGCGGTAAGCGATTGTGTGCGGCCGCACCTGCACGCGGCTGGCATCCCGCAACGGCTTGATCCGCTGGTCGTAGGAAATCATGTTGCTGAACTGGATGATCTCCGGCACACAGCGGAAATGTTCGACAAGGCAAGTCGTTCCGCCAAACGATTGCCGCGCTAGATCGTAAATCGAAATCTGGCCGTCGTAGAGGTCCGCATTCGGCACGCCTTGCAGGTACTGGAAAATCAGGTTCTGGATGATCCCCAGGTCCTGGCCCACCGCGGATGGACTCACCTGCTCATGATCCCCCACCACCAGCGCCGTCTTGCCGAGATAAAGCGCCACCAGCGCCATCACGTCGCTCTGGCTCGCTTCGTCAATAATCACCACGTCAAACCGCGCGCTGCACGGATCGAAATTCTCCACCACCCGCGACAGCGGCATAACCCAGACCGGCACCGCGCTCCGGCATTCGGACATTTTTCTTGCCGCTTCCGCGCGCAACAGCGACACGCGAATCCCGTGGCCCTTGCCGATTCGCCGGATTGTGTCCAGCCAACCCACCAGCGCCTGCCGCTGCCGCGAAGAAGTCCGCCGCGCCTGCGCAGCCCAAGCCCGCGTGTCAATCAATCCCACTGTCGCGCGCCGAAGCTGCTCGCGCAGCTTTTCACTCTTCGCTTGCAAACTCTCCACCGAAACGCTGCCTCGCCGGTCCAGTTCATCGTTGAGTTGCCGCCACGTCCACGCCGCGGCTGGATCACGCGGAGGCTCGCCGCGCCCATGCGCGCCCGACCGGTTTCGAATCGCCCCGGCCCAAGCCGGCGCCGCGCTTTCCAGCTTCGCCAACAGCGCTTTGCGCAGATCCAGGTCGGCCTGTTGGCTCTTCAGCTCCAGCAAGCGTTCATACGCCTCGCGGTATTCGCTCGAGTCTTCGTCGATAACGGCGGAAAGCAATTTCGCCGTTGCTTTCGACGATTTCGCCGCCCGCCCCGCCAGCTTCAATTGCGCCTTCAAGTCGCGCAATTCTTCCTCAATCTGCAGCAGCTTTTGTTTCTTGATCCGCGACTCCAGAATCGGCAACAGGGAGTCATTCACGGCCTTCCCGATTCGCACCAACTCTCCGTGCGCCCCCACGACGGCCGGTTGCTCCGCCAGAAACTTGTCCCACTTGAAATCCAGGTCCTTCAGCTGCTCCTGCAAGGGCAGCCAGGTCTGCTCATGCCACCCCAGGCAATCCTCCAGCGCGTCGCAATACTGCATCAGCGTTTTCTCGACTTCCGCTCCCATTTGACCGGAGCTCGGCGTTCCCAGCGGCGCCATTTGCCGGTCCCATCGACCGCAAAGCTCCTGCCGCAGTTTTTTCAAACGCGCCAATTTCATCAGCGCGATGAAATGTTCCGAACTGCGTGGCGCCGAGTTGTTCACCTTTGCCGACTCAATGAATTGCCCCCACGCTTTGTGTGTGAAGAGCGTGAACGATCCCAGCTTTCCACCTGTTTCCAAATGCGCCAGAATTTCCCCGGTAATCCGTTCCTGTTCTTCGTAGACAGGATTGTTGGGCAACTCGGGCCCATACCTGACGAACGATTCCTGCCCATTCGCCGCATCGCGGTGAACCAGCCGGACAAATTCCACTAGTTGGTCCCACGGCCTCCGGTGCGCGCCTCCATATTTCCCGGCGTACACCGCCTCCAACTTCCATTTCTCTTTTCCCGTCAGCGGCTCCACAGCTTGCGCCAGGCTCGCCGCCAAAGTCTCCAACTCTTCCGGGCTTCCTTCCGGTACGCCGCTCTTCCACAAATCCGCGCGAAGCTCCAGTTCTTCCATGTTCAGCCGGTTTCGCTCATTCAACGAAGCCTCGAACTCCTCTGGCCTCGGCAGGTCGTGCAATTCCGGCAAATGCCCCGCAAGTTCGATCTCGTCCTCGCGCGAAAGAGAAGTGTTCGTCCGGTACAAATCCGCCAGTTCCCCGGCAGCAAGCGGCAGCGGAGCCACCGCCGCCACCGGCCCCGGAATCCATCCAAGCGTCTCTTTTTCCTTCGCCACGCTTCGGGCAGCATCCGCCGGAGGCCACGCCTTGCCCGCAATCACGATGTCGCGGTATTCATCCGCGCGAGCCTCCGCCAGCTGCTTATGAATTTCCTCCAGCTTTTTCAGAATGTCGCTACGTTCCGCTTCCAGTTTCTTTGCTTCCAGTTCCAGGGAACCCGCGTCCGCGCGCGAAAGCCTTTCCGCGATCGATCCGACCGCGCTCTCCAACTGCTTCCGGCTTTCCAGATCGCTTTCCAGCAAACTCACGCAGAGCGGCCGCAGCTCCGGCACGATGTGGTGCCGCACCATGCGCAATGCCTTTGTCGCCTGGCTCGTCACCAGCACGCTCTTCCCCTGCGCCAGCAGATGCCCGATTAAATTTCCGATCGTGTGCGTCTTGCCCGTTCCCGGCGGGCCTTGCACCAGCACTCCTCCGTGTAGTTCCAGTTGTTGCGCAATTCGAATCTGCTCCGGGTTGGCGGGCTTGCTCAGCAGTACTGCTCCCGCATTTTCCGCTACCGCGACTACCGGCGAATCCATCTCCTCCGCCGTTCGATTGGGAGATTCCTCGCCAACAATATTTAATAGCGACCAGGGCAGATCTTCCCGCGATCGCAAATCCGCCAGAATCCCCTGAATCGAAGCCGCGAAACCCAAGGTGCGCGCGCGCAAAAATACCAGTGGGTCACGCCCGATGCTCGGGTCGCCCTGCTCCTCGGCGGGCGCCTGGTCCTCCAGAAACTCTCCCCGGGGAGACAGTTGGATCACCAATCGCTTCAGGAATCCCGAAGTCGATCCATTCACCAGCGGATGAAATCCTCCCTGCTCCAATTCCTCGCGGCACCGCCCGATCGCGCGCCCATCCACATCGGTCATCGACTGAAACAGCGCCGAATACAATTCCACCGGGTGATCGGCCTCGGAGATTGTGAACTCCGGCACGGTCGCGTTGAATTGCAGCTGCAACCGTTGCAGCAGAATGGGATGGTAAATATTCCCTTCGGCCCGCCGCCAACTCAGGATGCCGTCTCCCAGGACCAACTCCACGCGCTCCGCCTCGCGCTCGATTCGCCCGTGAAGCGCGTACAACGTTTCAAACACTTTCATCGCCGCGCGTGCCGGCCGTTCCGCCATGGCCCACTCGTCACGCAAAGCTTTCCAGCGTTGCAGCGCCGCCACCCTAGCTTTGTCTTCATCGAATCGCGCGACGCGGGGATCTCCCGCCTCTTCCGATTCACTCTGGGTATTCCGAACCGCGATCTCCTCCGACGGATTCTCCCAACCGGATTCCAGCCAACCGGCGATCTCTTCCGGTGGCTCCGGAGGCCGCGTCAAAACGGGCCGCTGCACCTTCAACAAGAACTCTCCCGCCAAGTCATTCTCGCCAGCCTGAGATGCCTTCGCGGCCTTGCTTTTAGAAGAGCTAGCCTTCGCCGCTCCCCGTTTGATCGTGGGATGGCTCGGCAGTCCGTGAAGCCACAGGCTCCAGGGCTGTTCGCGAATCTGGCGTTTCGCGGGATTTCGGTGCTGGTTCAACGCTTCCAGGTACCGGAAGACGCGGGTAAGTTTGTCGCGCGCAATGCGCGGTTTATCGGAGTCCATGCGGGCACACCTTCCGGCGACACGTGTAGTGGCTGAATTGGGCTGTGGAACCCACAGAGTAGCAACCTCTCGCCAACTTTCTCAATAGAACTTCACTAGTACCCGCTTCCGCAGGTCCTTAACCCACGAAAATCAAGAACTTGTGGGCATTCTCTACCTCCTTCGGATGCCGCTATATTTTTCCCGCCCTGCGTCCCCCTTTATACCTAACCGGGCAGTGGCTACTGGGAGAGATGGCTTTCGAAGCCAGGCTGCTGTCCCGGATGTGACCTCATTTAAATATTAAAGACGATACCCAACGCTTTTCAGGAGGATCGGGATGCGAACATCAACGGTGGCAGCTCTGTTTTTCGTGACGGCTGTATTGGTTCACCCCAAGGAACCACCCCCGTATGAAAAAGCTGTGCTGATCCAGATGAGCTCTTCCCCGTGCGGCTACTCCGAAAAGGACGGCAAAACCGTCGCCGGCGAAATCTTCGGCACCGACGGCCAGCACAAGAACACCAAACAAGTTTTGTGCCAGGAATATGTCCTGCAGACCGATCGCGTGACCTATCGAATCCAGCCGAAGGACGACAAGCATCCGGTGCTTCTGCCGGTCGGCGAAACCGCGCAATTCCGGATTCACAAGGACAAAATGCTTCTACGAGTCCCCGAAGCCGACGGCAAGGAGCGCGAATACCTCGTTCTCTCGATGACTCCGCGCGAAACTGTTGGCGCCAACCGGCCCGCGCCGGCTGTGGCGGCGGCCGCCGGCATTCACTAAGCAGTTCGGTTGCGGCGCTTGTGCTCAGACGGGCGCCGCCAATCGGGCCGCGTCACTGGCTCGTATAAGGATTGCGGGGATTCCACCCTCCGGTGCCCCCGCAATCCTCATTTTCATCCCGCCGTGCTCATTTTTTTCCTTTTAGGGAGAATTACCTTTGGTGCGCGGCCATTCACGTTTCCCTTGTCCCTCCCCGCCTCCTGCCTCAACATAAATCGCAGTGGGGGTAGGCCGGACTTGGCCGTGCCATGGCATCCGTTCTGGAAATTCAGAATCTTCACGTTTCCTATAGATCGCGCGAAATCCGCTCTCGCCCCGTTTTGTCGGGAGTGAGCTTTGACCTGATGCCCGGAGAAATCCTCGGCGTGCTTGGCGAGTCCGGCTCGGGCAAAAGCACGCTTGCGGCGTCGGTCCTGCGGCTGCTTCCTCCGAACGGTCACATTGGCGGCGGCGCGGTGCTGTTCGAAGGCAAAAATCTTCTTCAGGCCGGTTATCGGGAATTGCGCCAGATTCGCGGCGGCCGAATCTCTCTGATTTGTCAGGAGCCGTCGCTCGCCCTCCATCCCACCATCCGCGTCGGCCAGCAGGTTTGCCAGGTGCTGGCAGCGCACCAATCTTCGACAAAAAAAGAGTTGACCGAACGCACCCGCGAAATTTTCAGCCGGCTCTTTCCTGAAGACGCTGAACGCATCGCGCGTTCCTATCCTCACCAACTCAGCGGCGGCCAACGGCAGCGCACGCTAATCGCCCAGGCCATCGCGTGTAATCCAGCAATCGTCATCGCCGATGAACCGACTGCGGCACTTGACCCGGTCACTCAGGCGGAAATTCTCGGCATCTTCCGTTCGCTCCGGG
Organism: Vulcanimicrobiaceae bacterium; assembly: GCA_035484435.1. Taxonomy (GTDB): domain Bacteria; phylum Acidobacteriota; class Terriglobia; order Acidiferrales; family UBA7541; genus Acidiferrum. Next base: position 16,726 of record DATHOY010000031.1, read on the forward strand.
AAGATCTCAGTCTCGCCATGATTTTCATCACGCATAATCCCGCCCTGCTTTCTGGTTTCGCCGATCGCATCCTGATCCTATACGCCGGCCAGGTTGTGGAATGGGGCCCTGCGAATTCCGTGCTGCAGTCGCCGCGTCATCCTTACACCAGGGCGCTCTTTGAATCTCTTCCGCCCGTGCCTACGGATAGTGGTAAACACCGGAAGCAGATGCTGCCGGCCATTTCCGGCAGTTCATCTCCTTCGTCACTGCCGCGGAAAGGCTGTTCCTTCGAACCGAGGTGCCCGTTGAAGATGGACGTTTGTAAGGAGTTCGAACCTCCGTTGGTAAAATTGGGAGAGACGCACATCGTTTCCTGTTTCAAATACCAGCAGTGAGGGGAGCGCAGACGACTGGACCATGGAGCCCATTCTAAAAGTCGAAAATCTTATAAAGCGATACGCGAAGCGGAATCTTGTTGGCGCGCCGCAGGAATTTCTCGCTCTCGACAATGTGTCCTTCACGCTTTCGGCCGGCGCCACCCTCGCCATCGT
>DATHOY010000032.1:0-6798 GCA_035484435.1 Vulcanimicrobiaceae bacterium
TGATTTGCATGACTGCGCTGTGCTTCTCCCAGCTTGCGTACGGTCAGGCGATCGGCAGTTTTTCGGGCACGATCACCGATAAGTCCGGGTCCAGCATTGCCGGAGCTACCGTGACCGTGACCTCTCAGGGCACGGGCGCTATCCGCGACGCTAAGACCGATGACAGCGGGCACTACATCGTGAATTTGCTTCCGGTCGGTGTGTACACGATCCGCGTTCAGTTCCAGGGCTTTCAGCCTGCCGAAGCCAAAGACTTGAAGCTGCAGATCGACGAATCGCGCGAACTCGATTTCAGTCTGAACCCCGCCTCCGTCTCCTCGAGCGTGGAGGTCGTGGCTGACGCCGTCGCAGTCACCACCACCAATCCAACTCTCGGTCAGGTCATCACTTCCCAGCAGGTCGCGCAACTCCCCCTGAACGGGCGCGACTTCGTGCAGTTGGCCACTCTGACTCCGGGCACTACGCAGGAAACCAATCCGAACAGCTTCTTCAACGGTGGTCCCGCCAGCGAAGTTTCCGCCCGCGGCTCCTTCTCTCTTTCAGTCGGCGGCTCCCGCGCCAACAGCACGGACTGGCTGCTGGACGGCTTGGACAACAATGAGTTGACCGCCGGCGGCATTGCCATCCTTTCCTCTATCGATTCCATTCAGGAATTTAAGGTGCTGACCTACAATTATTCGGCGCAGTTCGGCACCCGTGCGGGACCAACGGTGCTGGTAACCACCAAGTCCGGCAGCAACAGCTTTCACGGCTCGCTCTTCGAATTTCTCCGAAATACCTCTCTTGACGCCAAAAGCTTCTTCGCCACCGAACCCGAAAAGTTCAACCTGAATCAGTATGGCGGCTCCATCGGCGGCCCCGTCTTCAAGAACAAAACGTTCTTCTTTGTCGATGGCGAGCAGAAGTCACAGCGCCACGGCATCGCGACTACCGGCCTGGTGCCGACTCAGGACATGCGCAACGGTGATTACACTCACGATGCCTTCGGACAGCTTCTCGCCCCGGGCGCGATTACCAATCCAAATACCTTTAACGGGACAAGCAATTCTCCCTTTTTGTGCGACGCTGCTGGAAATGCCATCCCCGGAAATCCGGATGGAAGCCAGACACCTCAGCCAGGCGGCTCTATTTGCAATAAGATTCCCTCCAACCTGACCAGCGGCATCGGACAGTCGCTTATCAACTTGTATCCGTTTCCGACTCCTAACGCTAACAATCCGGGTCTCGGCATTAACTTCGTTAGTGCGCCCGTGCGCAAACTGGACGAAACCAAGTTTGATATCCGACTCGATCATACTTTTTCCTCGAAAGATATGGCGTTTGCGCGATTTAGCTACGACCAGGCGGTCTCCTATGTGCCTGGCGGCGGCGGAACCGATTCCTTTGCAGAGGCCAACGCCTTCGCCAGCAACCAGGGTATCCAGAACCATGCACGCAACATTTCGATTTCCGAGACCCACATCTTCTCGCCCAACCTCGTCAACCAGGCCACCGGCGGCTACAACCGCATCTTTAACTACATAACTTCGCAAGGCACCAACAGTTGCAGCTCCGCCAAACTGGGCATTCCTGGCGCGAACCTGGATTGCAGCGGCGGAACCGGTCCTTGCGTAGGCAGTAGTTGCGGCTTGGTGTCCACTTCCCTGGATGGTGGATACTTTGCCCTCGGCGACCGCGGGTTCACCCCGTTTCAGGGGGGCACCAACGTCTTCGCCTTCAACGACTCCCTCGACATGATTATCGGTAAGCATGACATCAAAATGGGCGGCGACATCCGCGGCAACCAGATGAACGTTCGAACTCTTGGTTTCCAGGACGGCTTCTGGGTCATTGACGGCCAGTATACGGGAGATGCCACAGCGGACCTCCTGATGGGACTCGCCTTCCTTCGCATACATGACCAGAATTTCAACGGCGACGTCACCGGGCGCCGCTGGAGAATTTTCCGGCCCTACGTGCAAGACGACTGGCGCTTCAGCAAAGACCTCACCATAAACATTGGCTTGGCTTGGTCCATGGCCACACCTATCACGGAAGTAGATGGCAGGCAGGCCAACTTTATTCCCTCAACAGGCCAACTCATGATTCCGGGTCAGAACCTTGTCGGGCAATCGGCGGGGATTCACATGGATTGGAAGGCCTTTGAACCTCGTATCGGTTTGGCCTACAAACTCTTCGGCAGCGACAAAACCGTCTTGCGCGCCGGCTACGCCATATTCCACGATGCAGCCTGGAGCCAGGGCGCACAAGGCTTGTGGCAAAACCCGCCGTTTGCGGCCGAGTCCTTTGGAGCTCGATTCTTCAATGGCTCCAAGTGCACGGTCGCGACCGCGATCTGTGCCACCACCTTTGGTCAACAGCCAAACGTGGGCGCGGGCCAGTTTCTTGGCTTTAGCGACGGATTTCCGCTGATCACCACTCCGCCCACTCCCTCCACTTTCCAGGGCAACCTCAATTTCATGAACCCGAACCTCAAGCAAGGCGTAATGCAGCAGTTCAACTTCAACGTGGAACACCAACTTCCCGGCTCCGTCGTGTTGACGGTCGGCTATGCTGGCTCCCGTGCAGCGCATATCTTGAACTACGGCAACAACCTCAACCTTGGTTCGCCGGCTGCCTGCGGGACTCCTGGCTATACCCTTGGTTGCGGGCCTGGCGGCACGGCTTTCGCTCCTCCTTTTCCCGACTTCGGAACCATTTACAGCTTCAATGACTATGGACGCGCCCACTATAATTCCCTTCAAATCAAGGCGGAAACCAAGAGCAGCCGCAATGGTTTGTACGCGCTCATTGGCTATACCTACTCGAGAGCGTATGACACTGGCTTCAGCGACGGCCTGGGCACCTCCTTGGGTGCGCCCTATTTTGGTCTCCCGATTTGGGGGAAGGCGGATTGGGCGCTCTCTCAGATCAACCTAAACAGCAGCTTCACCGCCAGCGTGATTTATGACTTGCCATTCGGCCGCGGCAAGAAATATGGAAGCAACTGGAACCCTGGCATGAACGCGGCCTTGGGTGGTTGGCAACTGAATGTCATTGAGAGGATCACTTCCGGATTCCCGATCTTCCTCATTGATAGCAACAACCAGTCCGGTGTCTCCTTCAGCAACAATGGCAACTCCTTCAATCGGCCCGAACAGATTTGCAATCCCAATAACGGTTTTTCGCAGGGAATCGGCCAATGGTTCAACGTCAACTGCTTTACTCAAGCGCCAGTTGGCCAGCTCGGAAATGCAAATCGCGCTCCGGTGAACGGTCCGGATTACGTCAACACTGACTTTTCCGTCGTCAAGCGCATTGCCTTGCCCTGGGAAAATATGGGACTCGACTTCCGCGCCGAAATCTTCAACCTCTTCAACCATGCTCAATTCGGCCTGCCGGGCGCGGATGTCAGCTCCCCCAGCCAATTCGGCAAAATCAGTTCCACCGTGAACAACCCGCGCCTCGTGCAGTTCGGGCTGAAGTTTACGTTCTAGGGACCGACTTGAAAACCAATTCTCTGTTCTACTTTTCTCGACCCACGGCGCAAGCCGTGGGTCGTTTCCTTTTGGGAGCGGCTCTTGCGCTGCTCATGATTGCTTCCGGTGCTTCCGGACAGACTCGACGCAAGGTCATCATCAATCAGGATTGTTCGGGGCCCGGCGGGAGCAACATGCAGACGCTGGCAACGCTTATCCAGTCGCCGCAGGTTGAGGTGCTTGGGGTCACCATTGTTACCGGCAACCAGTGGCGAGATGAGGAAGTTGTCCACGCGCTGCGGCTTTTGGAAGTCATGGGCCGCACGGACATCCCCGTGGTTCCGGGGGCGGTATTTCCGCTGGTGCGCACTCGGGAAGAGGCGCAGCTTTGGCAGGAGCGCTATGGCAAGGCCGGGTACGCCGGGGCTTGGGACAGCCGCTGGTATCACGAGCCCTTCGTGGTGCCACCGCCAAAAGAAGGGCCGCCAACCACTAAGGCGTCAACGGAAGACGCGGCGCACTTCCTGATTCGGATGGTGCACAAATATCCACACGAGGTCACGATCTACGAGGGCGGGCCGATGACCAATCTGGCGCTGGCGCTGCGCATCGATCCGCAGTTCGCTGAACTGGCGCAGGAACTGGTCTTCATGGGCGGCAGCCTGAATCCCGCCACGGATAATCCGGAATTCGTGAACACGCCGCGGCACGAATTTAATTTCTGGATGGATCCGGAAGCCGCCGACGCGGTGCTTCACGCCAACTGGAGAAAAATCACCTGCACGCCGGTGGACATTTCGATTCGAACGCGGCTGACGCAGGCGATGGTGGATGAAATTGCGAAGGCCGGCACTCCGCTGGCGCAGTATGTCTCGAAGTATTACATGCACGGGCCCGGCGCCGATTTCATGTGGGACGAGCTGGCGGCTGCGGCGTGGATTGACCCCTCGATCATCACCAAGCGCGATGTCCGCTACATGGCGGTGGATACGGACCACGGCGCCGCCTACGGCAACACGCTTACGTGGCTGGAAGGCGACAAGCCCAAACGGCAGCTGCAACGCGTGGAAATCAATGTCGATTTGGATTTCGAAAAATTTTACAAGATGTTCATCGGCCTGATGAGCGCGCCAACCCCTCGGCCCTAACCCGCAAGAAGAAGAGAAGAAGGATTTAACGCAGAGTTCGCTGAGAACGCAGAGAGCGCTGAGGAAGAGAAGAGGGTGGAGCTCGCTCCACCCCTACAAGGTTGGCCATTCTTCCTTCGTCAGGGCAAGCACTTAAGGTGGCGATACGCGTTGCGCCCCGCCTACGGCTTCCCGGTCACCACAAACTCACCCAACTCCCGCCGTTCTCTTTCCATCTTTTCTTTCTTCTTTGCGGCAACCTGTTCGTAAAGCTCCGACTCCCTGCGCGCCTTCTCCGTCTCTCCCATGCGCCGGTAAACCTGCGTCAGGCGCAAATGCGCCTCGTCGGGGAAGTCCGTAAGGTCCACCGCTTTCTGCAATGACGTGACCGCCTCCGCCAGTTTTCCTTCTTCCTCTTTCAGCAATCCCAATTTCAGAAAGGCTTCGCCCATGAGCGGATTGATGGCGATGGCCTTCTGCAACTCCGCCCTGCGTGTCGCGAAATCCCGCTCGCCGCGTCGTTGCTTCTCCAAAGCCACCGCGTAGTAGTAGTGCGCGCGCGCGTCCTCCGGCCGGAGCGTGGCGTACCGACGAAACACTTCCACCCATTCCTGCGGCTCACTCTTCTCTACTTCCTGCAGCTTGCCCAGAAACAAATACGGGCGCGGATCCGCCGGGTCCAACTGAATTGCCTGCAGCAACCAACGAGCCGCTTGATCGTTCAAATCCTGCGCATAGGCCGCCGAGCCCAAACCAACCAGTATGCGCACGGATTTCGGATAGAGACGGTGCCCCTTCGCAAAGACTTCCGAGGCGGGGGCATCCGCGTGATGCAGCAAAAGTTCCGCGCCCCAGGCGAACAAGTTCGTTTCGCTCGGGTCCATCTCCGCGGCCCGCTGATATTCCCGCACCGCTTCCACGGGTTGCGCCTCGCTCTCGCGCAGCTCCGCCAGCAGGGCGTGGAGCTCCGCGCGTTCCCCCCGCGCCAGCAAAGTCTGAACTGTCTGGTCCGCGCGCTGAGTCTGGCCAATTTTCTGGTACGCCACGGCGAGGGAAAAGCCCGCATTGTAGTCCATCGGGTTTAGTTGCGCAGCGCGCTCCAGGTAGGCGATAGCCTGTTTCGATTGGCCGGCGAGGAGCAATTCCTGCCCGGCTTTCAGGTTTTGCGCAAAATCGTCAGCGGGAACTTTGGGCAATTCTCCAGCAGTGCCTTTCGCGACCGTGGTGTCGTTGGCGGATGAGTGAGGAGATCCGGCAAGCGAGGCCGTCTCCCGCGCTAATGCTTCCTTTGTCGGTAGCGTCACATTCGAACCGTGGCCGCCGACGTTGCTCGGATCCGTCACGCCCGCCACGGTAAATTGCGGCTCATCCGAATACTCCAACGCCTGCGCCGGGTTTTTGCCCGGGGAGGCCGCCTTCTCCTCTTGCAAATTCAGATCCACGGACTTCTTTACCCCGGCGCGAATCGTGAACGGCCCTTCGGTCTGATCCACATAGCCCAGCTTCTTTGCGCGAAGAACGTAAGTGCCCGCCGGCGATGCAGCAAAGTGGAAATGGCCCGCGGTATCGGTTTGCGTGGTCTGCGTCCTCCCCTCCCCCTGATCGTCCAGCGATACGGTTACCTCTGCCAGGGGTCGCTTCGCCGCGTCGCGCACCACTCCTTCCACCACACCTCCACCCTGCTGCGCATAGAGCAGGGGCGTGCCCAGAGCCAGTAGCAGAGACAACGCGCGACGAGTGAATGTCATGGTCGCAGCGCCTCCAACTCCTTTTTCGCCTGCGACTGCTCTGGGTGGACCTTCAGCAATTCCTGCAGCGTCGCCCGCGCACTGGCATTGTCACCTTCGATCGCATAGACACGCGCCAGATTCAGATACGCCTGATCGAACTCCGGCGCTACTCGAACCGATTCCGCAAAACTCTTTTTCGCCTCGTCCGGCCGCCCAGTCCGCAGATAAAGGATGCCCAGATTATTCAGCGCTTCGGGATACGCGGGGCGCGCCGCCAGCGCCTTTTGCAGAAATTCGTACGCGTGAGCTGTATCGTTCAGTTGAGCGTATACCATCCCTAGTCCGTAGTTCGCCTCCGCATCATCGGGATTCACCGCCAGCGCGTGCTCCAGACTGTTCCGGGCTGCGTTCCAATCTTTCTTCTGCCGGTAGGCATTGCCCAAATTCTGGAGCGCCACCGCGTGCTCCGGATTGATCGCCAGG
>DATHOY010000033.1:0-8092 GCA_035484435.1 Vulcanimicrobiaceae bacterium
GCGCGGCCAGCTTGCCGGGTTTCGCGGCGAAAATCCGGGGCGTGGATCATCAGGTCGCGGCACATTTCGTAAAGGCGGGATCGCATTCGCGCGCCGATGCGATCCGCGAGCGTGTCCTCTTTCACCACGACGCGTTGTCCACCAGGCAGTCGCGGCACTGGCTCCGGCGTCGGCGTTTCGTCAAGATAGTTCGTCGTCAAAATCGTCATACGTTTTTCGTTGTAGCGCGCGTTCAGCACCAGGCCGATGATGTCCAGCACCCATGCGGAAGGTTTGCTGGCGCCTAGATCATCCAATACAAGAATTTCCGAGGTACGGACCGGTTCGAGCACGCCCATTTCCGTGGATTCGCTCGCCGGGTTGTAGCTGGCCTGGATCTCCTTCAGGAGTTCGCGGTAATCGCAGAACATCCCGTTATGCCCGCGGCGAATCAGCTCTTTTAACGCTGCCACCGCCAAATGCGTCTTGCCTGCGCCCGACGGCCCCATCAACAGCAACCCTTTTTCCGTGGCCGGGTAATCGCGCACAAAACCTTGCGTCAGGAGCTTCGCTTGCTTCAACTGTTGCTCATGCTGCGTTGTCCACGTCTTGCCGTCGGCCAGGTCCGTCGCGTAGCTCTCGAAATCGCAATGCTCGTAACGCTTTGGCACCCGCGCCCGCTCCATCAATTTTTCCGCGCGCTCTTCCATCCCGCATTCGCAGGCCACGGCCATCTGCCCCACCGCGCCCTCTTTCCGCGGCACCATCTTCCAACCTGTCCCTTTGCACAGCGCGCAATCTTCCCTGGCCATGTTCTTCCTTTTGAGTGCGGCAGCAGAGCTGCCGCTTTTACGGTGTACGCGTTGACTCCCAATCTAAAATCCTTGGTTCGGTTGCAACCTCAAAAGCGGGAGCCTCGCTCCCGCACTCAATAAGGCATCATACGACCCATCTCCGCGGCTCACAATGCGTCCCGCTGCGGAAATCTGTGCACAAAAAAGCAAAAGCCCCGATTCACTCGGGGCTTCAAATGCTCCCTGATAGCTGTTATCTGCTATCTGTTGTTCAAAAAATCATCCAACAATCGTCACGCCTTCACGATCCTCGGCCCCGCCTTCACAATCGCGTGCTTCGATGTCTTCTCATCCGGCTGCGACGCCATGCGGCACAACTCCTGCTGCACCACGTGCGCAAACTCGCTCATCTGCCGCTCCATCTCGATCATCTTCTCGCGCATATTCAAAATAATCTCGATCCCCGCCAGGTTCACGCCCATGTCCCGTGCAAGCGTCAGAATCACGTCCAGCCGCTCCAGGTCCGAGTCCGTATACAGTCGCGTATTGCCTTGAGAGCGCGAAGGCTTCAGCAATCCCACGCGTTCGTACAACCGCAACGTCTGCGGATGCAGCTTATAAATTTCCGCCACAGCGCTGATCATGTACCCGGCTTTGGCGCGTTTTCTGGTCTTTGGAGGCATAGCCATCACACTCCAGCCTTGGCAAACAAATCCTTGCGCGGATCGGCCGGCGCAATTTCTTCCAATTCCTTCATCAGAGTGCGCACGCGCTCATCGGTCGGCTCCGGCACGATCACCTGAATCTCCACATACTGGTCGCCGCGCTCGCCGTTGCGGGCGCTCGGCACGCCCTTTTCCTTCAGCCGCAACGTCTTCCCGCTGTTCGTTCCGGGAGGAATCCTCACCAGCGCCCGGCCATCAATCGTCGGCACTTCTACTTTTGCGCCCAGCGACGCCTCCGCCACGGTCACCGGCACCTTGGTGTACAAATCATTGCCCCGCCGCTCGAAAAATTCGTGCGACCGCACCACCACCCGCAAATACAAATCGCCTGCCGGCGCGCCCATTGTTCCGGCGTTGCCTTTGCCCGGCACGCGAACGCGCCCGCCATTCGCCACCCCGGCGGGAATCCGCACGTCAATCGTTTCCGTCCGGCGCACGCGCCCTTCGCCGCCGCAATTCTTGCAAGCTGTGCGCAGCTTTCCCGTCCCGCCGCAGCGGCTGCACGGCACGTTGAAGCGCATCTTCCCCGCGGCTTGCTGAACCTGTCCCGTGCCATTGCACGTCGGGCAGGTTTGCGGAGTGCCAACGGCTCCCGTGCCGTGGCACACTTCGCAGGAATCGAGCCGCGTGATCTGCAGCTTTTTCACAGCACCGCGCACGGCATCCCAAAAACTAACTTCGATCTGATATTCCAGGTCGCCGCCAGCTTCCTGCTCGGTCTGCATCGCGCCACCGCGGCCTCCGCTGAAAAACTGGCTGAATAGGTCGCGAAAACTTCCTCCGGTGCCAGCACCCCCGCTGCCGCCACCGAAATCAAATCCACCAAAATCAAAATTGACGTTGGGATCGCCCGCGTCGGCCCCGCCGGAATAGCCGGGAGGCGGCGCATTGTCGCTATAAAAGCCATACTGATCGTACATTTGGCGCTTCTTGGTGTCGGAAAGAACGTCGTAGGCTTCCTGCAGCTGCTTGAATTTCTCCTCCGCGGACTTGTCGCCGGGATTCAGGTCGGGATGATACTTGCGCGCGAGCTTTCGAAACGCCGTGCGAATATCCTTCGCCGTCGCCTTGCGCTCGACTCCCAGCAATTCGTAATAATCGTGTTTAGCGCTCGTCGCCATTCTGAATATTGTAGCGGCAGACCTTCCGGTCAGACCGCCCTTTCAATCATGTCCATCATGCAAATGGGTCCAACACCCGTCGCATTTAGTTGCCGCGTGCTGGACCCACTTTTCTCATTCTCATTTCACCGGGAAGCGATCCCATCCACGGACCGCTTCCTGATTACTGATCGCTGATTACTGATTACTTCTTTTCTTAATTCGGCTTCTTGCTCTCGTCCACGTCCACATACTCCGCGTCGATCACGTCGCCGGGCTTTTGACCGCCCTGCGCGCCACCTCCGCTCGAAGCGGGCCCGGACCCCGCGCCTGCACCAGCCCCCGCAGCTCCTGCCTGCTCTGCGCCAGATGCCTGCGCCTTCTTGTACAGCTCTTCCGCCATCTTGTGCAGCGTCTTCTCCACGTTCTCAGCCGCGGAACGCAGCCGCGCCACACCGCCTTCGTTGACGGCCTTCTTCGCCTCTTCGATCGCTTCCTCGGCCTGCTTTACGTCGGCGTCATTCAGCTTGTCGCGGTTGTCGCGAATCGTCTTTTCGGCCTGGTACACGATGCCGTCCAGACGGTTGCGCGCTTCCACCTCTTCCATCCGCTTGCGGTCATCTTCCGCGTGCGATTCAGCCTCGACCCGCATCTTCTCGGCCTCTTCCTTGCTCAAACCGCTGGAAGCCGTGATGGTGATCTTCTGTTCCTTGCTGGTGGCCTTGTCCTTCGCGCTCACGTTCAGGATGCCGTTCGCGTCGATGTCAAACGTGACCTCGATCTGCGGCGTCCCGCGCGGAGCCGGTGGAATCCCGTCCAGCTTGAACGTACCCAGCGACCGGTTGTCCTTCGCGAACTTCCGTTCGCCCTGCATGACGTGGATTTCCACACCCGGCTGGTTGTCGGAAGCGGTCGAATAGGTTTCCACCTTGCGCGTCGGAATCGTGGTGTTGCGCGGGATCTGCACGGTCATCACGCCGCCGAGGGTCTCAACGCCCAGCGAAAGCGGCGTCACGTCGAGCAACAGGATGTCCTTCACTTCTCCGCCTAGCACCGCGCCCTGAATGGCCGCGCCGACCGCGACGACTTCGTCCGGGTTCACGCCCTTGTGCAATTCCTTGCCGCCAAAGAACGTGCTCACCAGTTGCTGCACCTTCGGAATACGCGTCGAACCGCCGACCAGCACCACTTCCTGGATGTCGTTCGGCGACATCTTCGCATCTTCCAGCGCCTGCTTCACCGGCTTCATCGAGCGGTCCAGCAAATCGCTCATCAGCTGTTCCAGCCGCATGCGCGTCAGCTTTTGCTGCATGTGAATCGGCCCGCTCGCGCCGGCGGTGATAAAGGGTAGATTGATCTCCGTCTCCATCATCTGCGAAAGCTCGATCTTGGCCTTTTCCGCGGCTTCCTTCAGCCGCTGCAGCGCCATCTTGTCTTTACCCAGGTCAATGCCATGCTCTTTCTTGAACTCGTCAATCAGCCAGTCGACGATCTTCTGGTCGACGTCGTCGCCGCCCAGGTGGGTGTCGCCGTTGGTGGACTTCACTTCCACCACCCCGCTGCCCACTTCCAGTACCGAAATGTCGAACGTGCCGCCGCCCAAGTCGTACACGGCGATGGTTTCGTCGCTCTTCTTCTCGAGACCATAGGCCAATGCGGCCGCGGTCGGTTCGTTGATGATGCGGACCACTTCCAGTCCCGCGATCTCTCCGGCCTGCTTGGTGGCTTGCCGTTGCGCGTCATTGAAATACGCCGGAACGGTGATGACCGCCTTGGAAACTTTCTCGCCGAGGAAGTCTTCCGCCGCGGTCTTCAATTTCGTCAGAATCATCGCGGAAATCTCCGGCGGGCTGTACACCTTGCCGGCAACTTCCACGCGCGCGTCATCGTGATTGCCCTTCACCACCTTATAGGGCACGCGCTTCATCTCTTCGCTTACTTCGTCATAGCGGCGGCCCATGAAACGCTTAATCGAATAGACCGTGTTTTCCGGGTTCGTCACCGCCTGGCGCTTGGCCACTTGTCCGACCAACCGTTCGCCGGACTTGGTGATGGCCACGACGGAAGGCGTGGTGCGCGTGCCTTCCTGGTTGGGAATCACCACCGGTTCGCCGCCCTGCATCACGGCCACCACCGAGTTGGTTGTTCCCAGGTCAATTCCAATAATCTTGCTCATCGCTTCCTTCTCCTTCTTCTCAGACCTTCCAGAAACTCTTGTGTTTGCGCATGTCCGGAGATTGCCCGGCCATCCGTATAGATGCCCGCGGCGCGAATCCTGACAGACCCAAAATAATCTGTGGCTTGGCAGGCTAGCCAGCCAGAGAGAGCGTCAAACGGAAAGCCAGTATATAGGTTGAGTGTGATAGTGTCAAGTTGTTTGATACTGCTCGTAAACTATTCACTGTATGCACCTTACTGGCGATTTATGGGCTCTTCCTTCGAGCTTCGGATTTCCCGGTAAGCTGCTAACGACATGCCCTTGCAGCCTGAATCTAATCCTGGCTGTCGAGAGGGCTTCCGCCACAAAACACCCAGACGACGCCCTCTTCCCCAGCCGCAACTAACCATTTGAGCCTCTTAGGCCACCACTAAACGAGGGGCCGGGCTGAGCATTTGAACCTGTGATACTCTGGGCGGGAATTCATCAATCAGCGCTTTCTTCTGGAGGAATCTGTGAGCCGCCGTCTTCTGATCGTCTCTGCCAGCCTTCTAACCGTGCTTGCCTGCGGCACCCTCCTCCCTGCGGCTCCTCCGAACCAGACCGCCCAGACAAGAACTACAGCGGCGAAGAAGCCCGCGGCCCCGAAAGCGCCCGAAGCGCCCGCTGTTTCCACGGCCACCATCACCGTAAACGGCGTAACCGACATCGATCCCACCAAAGCCTTCGGCTCCAAGACCGCTCCGGTGGTCGTAGAAATCTACAGTGATTTTCAGTGCCCCGCATGCAAGCAGCTCTTTCTGAACACCACGCAGAAGGTCATGGACAATTACGTGAACACCGGGAAGATCTACCTGGTGCACCGCGACTTCCCGCTGCCCATGCATGCTTATTCGCGCGTCGCGGCCAGCTATTCGCGGGCGGCGGCACATATCGGGAAATGCGAAGCCGTGGAAAAGGCCTTGTTCCAGAACCAGGAGAAGTGGGAAACGAATGGCGACGTGAAGGGAATTGTGGCCAGCGTGCTCTCTCCCGCGGAGATGAAAAAAGTGCAGGCCATCGTGGACGCCAAGACGCTTGAGCCGCTAATCGAAAAAGATAAGCAGCTTGGCCAGATGATGCCTGTAACGCAAACGCCCACCTCAGTGTTTCATTCCAAGGGGCAGCCGTATCCTTATGCCGGAACGCTCAGCTACGATGTCTTGAAAGATTTCCTCGACCAACTACTAGCACAGAAGTAGCCGTGTAAACTTTGGAGGTGCGAACGGTAATCCGCGAACAGAGAACTGATAGCAGCGAGCAGGAACCACGGAAAAATCCGCAAGGTTTCGGCGGAATTGACGAACTGGTTCCCGTTCTCTGATCGCTGTTATCTGGTCGCCATCATCCGATCGCTTCCCGCACCGAGGCCCAATGCTGCAATCCTCTCCCTTCAACTACCGCCGCCTGATCATCTGGATCGGCCGTCTGGTCCTGGGCGCAATTTTCGTCTACGCCGGTTTCGCGAAGCTGCTGATGCCGAATACGCACCTCTGGCCGATGTTCTTCCTGAAATTTTCCGTCTCCACAAACCTGACCATGTTCCAGCAGCAGGTGGAGTCCTACAAAATGCTCTCGCCTGAATCGGCGAGCCTCCTGGCGCACACCCTGCCGTTCGTCGAGATCGTCGTCGGCCTGATGCTGATCGTCGGATGGGGTCTACGCATCTGGGCAAGCATTGTGACCCTCATAATGGTGGGCTTTCTTACAGTGGTCACGCGCGCCTACCTTTTGCACATGGACATCAACTGCGGATGCTTCGGCACGCCGGAAAAACTTACAGGCATGACCGTGGTCCGCGACGCCAGCTTCTCCGCCCTTGCCGTCCTGATGACCTACTTCGCCTTCGTCGAAGCCCGCAAGCCGCATCCCTGGATCCACGCGGAATCGCCAAACCTGTAGCTCACCCCTTCAGGGGTGAGGCTTTCCACTGCGCCCCCGACCACCGTTCTCTTCGAGTGACGGCCTGCGATGCCAACGAAAACCCTCAGGCCCGAAGGCCTGAGCTACAATGAATCGTATGAAGTCCTTGCCCGAATATCTGGAACTCGCCGCCGTCGCCCACGGCCACATCTGCGCCGGGCAAGTCCTGGGCGTGCGCCTGGCCATGCTGGGCATTCGCGAACTCGGCCTCGATCCTATCGCCGAACGCAAGCGCATCGTCACCTACGTCGAAATCGATCGCTGCGTTACCGACGCCGTCGCCCTTGTCGCCAACTGCCGCCTCGGCAAACGCGCCCTGAAATTCCGCGACTGGGGCAAAGTAGCCGCCACGTTTTGCGATCTGCAAACCGGCCGCGCCATCCGCATCGCCGCAAAAGAATCCTCTAAACAAGCAGCCAAAGACCTTTTCCCCGATTTGCCCCGCGAAGAAGCCCAGCAGAAAGCCTACGCACAGCTCTCCGACGATGTCCTGTTCTCTAAAGAATGGGTGAAGGTGGAAATTCATCCCGAAGACCTACCCGGCTTCAAAGGCCCCCGCGTCGTCTGCGCCGAATGCGGCGAAGGCATCAACTTCAAACGCGAAGTAACCGTTGGGAATCGGCCCCTGTGTAGGCGGTGTTTCGGAGAAGATATGTACTACGAGTCTCCGGCAGAGCAGTCAGTCAATCCTGCCGAACGTAGATACAGAGCAAAAGGGCCGGCACGTTCTGCTTATGAGGTTTGGGGCTCCCCAGATGGGAAGGATTATCTCTCGTGTCGAGCCGAGGATGTCGCAGACTATCTCCGCCGAGGGCTTATCGAGAAAGACGCAGTCTTCCAGCATCGGTTCGAGGCTGACACGGGGGAGGAAGCCTCGGCAGTTCTATATTTGCGACGGGGACGGAAACCGTATCTCCCGCAAGGAGAACCGAAAGAGTGCCCCAATGGTTGCGGGGCATTCTATTATCCAGAGGGCAGTGGCCAATGTCCGAATTGCGGCCAGATTTCTTGACTCTTCTATCTTGAATCGTGGAACAGCGTGCCAAAAGATGAACCTATGAGCCAGATCGTTCCGCGTTAGATTTTCTCCTCGATGCTGTCATATGCCCCCGATCACCCTGCCGCTTCCCGAGTGGAAAACAGCTGGCTCACTTGGACCAGCTGCCGCGAATCTCCTGCCGCTCCGGCAGCAGCCACCGGATCTTCGACCTGCGGATAAACGCCACCGCCACAACGGCAAGAAACGCAAAAACAATCATCAACCACAGAATTCCCAGCAAAGCATCGGTCGCGGTGTTGTACATCGCCAGGCTCCACAGCC
This sequence comes from Vulcanimicrobiaceae bacterium, assembly GCA_035484435.1. Classification (GTDB taxonomy): domain Bacteria; phylum Acidobacteriota; class Terriglobia; order Acidiferrales; family UBA7541; genus Acidiferrum. Next base: position 8,040 of record DATHOY010000033.1, read on the forward strand.
CCGTTGTCATCTGCGCCTGCAGCGCCTCCGCGTTATAAGCGGGCGTGTTCACA
>DATHOY010000034.1:0-16616 GCA_035484435.1 Vulcanimicrobiaceae bacterium
AAGTTCCGCCCCTCTGTCGTTTTCGCGCCATGCGTCATTGCGCGGCTGCGTCGCCTCCGCCATTGCTCAAACTCCATGGCGTCAAAATACTGGATGCTTGTTCCTGCGTGGCCGCTTGCAGCAACGGTTCCACTCCGCCCAACACGGTGATGGCCGTGGCCTGCGCGTCATTCATTCCGCCTGTGGCGACGATCATCACCGCTTCGCCTTTTTGAAAATCTGCCAATGGAGCCGCCGTTAACCGGCCCAATAGCTGCTGCAAATCTCCTCCTGCTCCATTGCGACTCCGTCCCCCCGCGCCGCCTCCCGGGGCTCCCGTCGCACCACCAGCAGGAGGAGCGGGCTGCCCCGCCGGGGGCGAGCCCGCGGGCTCCGCACCGCCCTTCAAGCGAGTCGCTATCATCTGCGCAATCTGCAACGGCAACTTTCTCAACTGCGTATCCGCACTCACCTTCACTACCTCGGACTTCTTCGTAGCAAGGTCGGAAACGGTGATCGTCCCTGCGCCCGGATCCACCGCCGAAATGATGCCTGCAATATTTCGAAACGCTCCCGTCACCACTTCTTCCGCGGTAAAACCGGTTCCATCAGCGCTGCGCACGCCGCGCGCGCGCAACTGGTCGCCGGGACTTACTTCCGAGAGGCTGCTCACTTTCGCTTCGTCAAATTTCACCGAGCCGGGCGCGTAACGCCGGATCAGCGTGCTCTTCCCGACCGCAACGTTCACATCCTTCTTTCCCGCCGCGGTCATCGTGCCGATCGTGATCGAGCCCTCCCCGGCATCCACGCTTTTCACCAGCCCGCCAATCCCGTGTTTCTGCCACTCCTCGGTTTCCCGCGCCTGTCTCTCCGCGATGTCGTTCTTCTTCATCGCGATCACCGTTCCCGCCTCGCAAACGGGCGGGTCGCCCGCGCAGCGCAGCCGCACCAGCACCCGATCCCCCTGCTGAAACTCGGAAAATGGGATGGCCTCTGCTTGTGCAAGGTCCTTCGAGCCGGGAGCCACGCGCAACAATTTTGTTGTGGCTGTAATCGTCACTTTGGTTTCTGCGCCGGCATCGGTCGTTACGGTCAACGATTCGCTGGCGATCGCTTTGATTGTTCCCAGCACCGGCGGAGATTTTGCGGGCGAAGTGGCGGGTGTGCCAGTTTGTGCAAGCGCGAGAACCGCACCGGCCAGCGCCAGGCAAGCGCAGATTCCCGCTCGAACGGCATTTGCAGCGAAGCCTCTGCGCGCTTCGAATCTCAGATTTTGCATTCCATTCTCCTCGAGTTCCCTCGATTGGGCGGGAGCACGAGGGGGGCCTGGACAAACTACGCTTCCACGCAGGTAACACCTACCATTTAGACGCCGCGAACAACAGTTCGCGTTTCATCGGACTTCCCGGGTAGCATAGGCTTCAGCCTGTGCTCTTGGGTTACTCTTTTCAGCGAACTCTGCGCTAAATCCTCTCTTCTTCCCCTGCTTCAAATCCCCACAATCTCCCCCGCCGCATCCACATCCACCTCAACGGCACGCGAAACCTTCGGCAACCCCGGCATCAGCATCATATTCCCCGAAATCACCACCACAAATCCCGCGCCCGCCGATAGAGTCGCGTCCGTGGCATTCAATTGCCAGCCCTTCGGTGCGCCCATAAGTTTCGGGTTATCCGAAAACGAGTACTGTGTTTTCGCGATGCACACCGGCAGTTTGCCAAAGCCCCAGTTGGCAAAATCCTGCAACCTGGCCTTGGCTTTTTCGCTAAGCGTTACTCCGTCCGCTCCATACACTTCCCGCGCAACTTTCACGATCTTCGATTCGAAGCTCTCGTCCGCATCATAAATATGCTTCGCCCGAACACCCGGATTTTTCTCGATGATTTCCACCACGCGCTGCGCCAGCTCCTCCGTGCCCGCGCCGCCGTCTGCAAACGCGGTGTGCCGCGCGCTGAGCGCGCCATTTTCCCGGCATGCGCGTTCCAGCAGCTCCAGTTCGGCATCGGTGTCTTTCGGAAAGCGATTTATCGCCACCACCGTCGGCAATCCAAATTTCCGCAGAATCTGCAAGTGCTGCACCAGGTTCGGAATCCCTTTTTCCAGATCGCCCTCGCCCTGGTTCCGCAAACTCTGCACCGTCGTCACCAGCACCGCCGCTGAAGGACTCACTCCCGTCGAGCGATACACAATGTCGATGTACTTCTCCGCACCCAGGTCCGCCGCGAATCCGCATTCGTTCACCACGTAGTCGGCCAACCGCAGCCCCATCTCCTGCGAAATCACGCTGCTTGTTCCGTGTGCGATATTCCCAAACGGCCCGGCATGCACAAACGCCGGCACTCCTTCAACCGTCTGCACCAGATTGGGCTGAATCGCTTCGGTCAACAGTGCCATCATCGCACCCGTGGCCTGCAGGTCTCCTGCATGGACAGGTTTCCCAGTCCGCGTGATTCCCACGACAATCCGGTCCAGCCTGCTGCGCAGGTCCGCGCGATCCTTGGCCAGCGCGATGATGGCCATGATTTCTGAAGCTGCGGTGATCACAAATCCCGTTCGCCGAGCGGCGCCTTCCTTCTTGCTTCCGGCGTTCACCACAATGTCGCGCAGCGCGCGGTCGTTCATGTCCATCGTGCGCGGCCAGGTGATGCGCTCTGGATCCAGGTTCAAGTCATTGCCATGAAAGAGATGCGCATCCACCAGCGCCGCAAGCAGATTGTGCGCCGCCGCAATGGCGTGGAAGTCTCCGTGAAAGTGGAGGTTGATCTTCGCCGCCGGCTCGATCGTGGAAGCGCCGCCGCCCGCCGCCCCACCCTTCATCCCGAACACGGGCCCAAGCGACGGCTCTCGCGAAGTAATAATCACCTTCTTTCCAATCCGCGCCAAACCCTGCGTCAAGCCGATGGAGGTGACGGTTTTACCTTCGCCGCTCGCCGTCGGCGTCGTGGCGGTCACCAGAATCAGCTTGCCACGGCGAGGGAAAGCGCCGTCGTTCAGCAGGTCCAGGCGCACCTTTCCGCCATAGGGGCCAATCTGTTCGAAATATTTTTCGGGGAGTTCCAACTTCTTGACGATATCCAGAATCGGGCGCAGGGATTTAGCCATGTTCCTTTTCGCGAGCCATTTGCGAAGGCTCGCTCCTCAGTGAACTTTCCGTGGAATGCGCAAAGCCGTAGGAGGGGGCAATCTCTCTCCGAACAATGCGGCTCGGCCTATTTGTAATGCGCCCCTAGAATAGCACTCCGTTCCATCCGAATCGCCGCCAAACTTGACCAATTCCTCCCACGAGGGACACTCAACCCAACCGCAACTTAGACATGCGGGTTTCAATCCAGCCGGGGAAGAGTATAATGGCGAGCGTGAAGCCGGGAGGCTCGGCTTCGCACCCTCCCCAGGCCCCTAAATTCGGCAACCTTCACTCTCCCCGCCACTGAAGGGCGCTCCGAAAATCAAACAAGCCTCTGACGAGACATGACCCTGCGAAATATCATCCTGGAACGCCGCGAAAAAACGAGGAAAGTGCCGGACGACTTTGCCTTCCTGCAGTTGGAGCAGGACGATGGCGGAAAAGTAGTAGACATCTCCGAAGGGGGTTTGCGGTTCGAATCCTTCGGTCCCGTTCGCGAGGAGCCCAACCCGATCCACTTCTGGTTTTCGCTGAATCTGCGCGAACGCATCGAGGGCTGGGGCGAATTGGCCTGGACGGACGCCGGCGGAAAGTCCGGCGGTTTGAAATTTCTGCGGCTAGCCGAAGGCGCCCGCGTGCAGATTCGCGAGTATCTCGGCAAATCCTCGGCACAGAAGATTCCAACAAAATCAGGCGCCACTCAACCCGACGCTGTGGCCACTTTTGTCTCAAGAGCGCGTCCGCAAACATCCAGCCTTTTCTCCCCAAAGCACGGACCTCGCGAAGCCAGCATTCCCTTTCCGGCCGCCGCGGCGGCTCCAGCAAGTGGAATGCTGGTGCCGATGGAACGCCATCTCGCCGCGGTTCGGCGCCAGTTGATCATCGGGCTTATCATCGGCGCGTCTGTTGCCGCCATCTTGACGGTCGCCGCCTTCAAATTTTCGCAATACCTTGGCGAACATCGCGCCGCTGTGAAACCCGCCACGGAAGTCCCTTTGCAACCGGGCCCACTAAGCAGTTCGCCCGCGGTTGCCCATCCCGGTGCGGGCACTCCACCAACCGATGTCTTTGCAATCGCCAATCAGACAAAATCCGTGGCCGCACCGCGCACCTCAGCGTCTCCAACGCCAGTTTCAGCTGATCATTCGCGTCTGCCAAAAACTCCCCTGACGCCCGATCAGTTGTGGGCGATGGTCCAGGCGGGAAACAGCACCGCAGCGGCAGCGTTGGCCGAACTCTACATCAAGGGCGCGGGTGTGCCGCAAAGCTGCGCCCAGGCAAGAGTCCTGCTCTTGGTGGCCTCTGAAAAGCGAAACGCCTCGGCAATAAAGCGCCTCGCAGATTTAGATAAAGAGGGCTGCCCTGCGAACTGACATCCTCTTCCTTACTTGACTGCCTGCACCAAGCGCGAACCTTCCGGAAAAGTCAGCCCGGCAACAAGGAAAAATTTCCAGGACTAGTACTACTTCAAAATCCGCCTCTTCCTACAGCGCGTTCTTTTCCATTGAAAGCCCATGCCTTAGGGACGCACGAGAAAAATCGCACTCGGCCTCTCTCTTGCAACCGAATCCCCGGACGATGCGCCTTTGTGTCGGCTGACCGGTGTCGGAGGGCTGTTTGTGACATCAGAAGGCCCGGAGTCATGACACTGTTCGGCACTGCAAAAGAAATATTTTAGGAGGCAGGAAATGCACGAGCACGACGAAATGAACGACCACGAAAGCAGATCAGAAACCACGGAAACAGGCACAGGTAGATGGCTGGTGATCGCGATGGTAGTGCTGCTAGGCGTGGCCGGAGTTGCCCTCGGTTATGGTTATCACCAACATACGTTGGTCGGCCACTTGACGGCGCAACAGAGCGTTTCCGATGCCACCATCAGCCAGATGCAGGGGCAGCTCAGCGCCGTCACCTCCAAGCTGAACGACATGACCGCAGCTCAGCAAGCTCAGTCGCAAGCTCAAGCTCAAGCGCAGGCCGATGCCACGAAACAGCCGGACAAGAAAGCGTCTGCAGGCGTAGCCCACACGGGAGCCCACCGACCGGCCGCGACCGACAAGCGCTATAAACAACTGCAAGCGCAACTCGCCGATCAGCAAAAGCAACTGAAAGACACCCAAGATTTGGTAGCAAAGAACCGCACCGACCTCGAGGGGAACATCAGCTCAACGCGCGATGAACTGAACGGCTCCATCGCCAGGACGCACGAGGAGTTGGTAGTCCTGCAGAAGCGCGGCGAACGCAGCTACACCGAGTTCGACCTCATGAAGGCCAAGCAGTTTCAGCGCATCGGCCCGCTCACTCTCTCCCTGCGCAAAGCCGACACCAAGCACAAAAACTACGACATCGAAATGATCGTCGACGACAACCAGCTCACCAAAAAGAAAGTAAACCTCTACGAGCCAATCTGGATCCACACGGAAAACGAATCACAACCCGTGCAGATCGTGGTCATGCGCATCGAGAAGAACCTCATCCACGGCTACGTCAGCGCGCCAAAGTACCGGCCATCCGAACTAGCAACCTCCGGCACGGCCAGCAGCCTGACTCCCGTATCGCAGCATGTGCCTGCCACCGCCAACGATAGCCAAACTCAGCCAACCACCAATCCGCCCCAATAATAAGCGCCGGACTAGTGTTAACGATCGTGGGTGGCCTACCCGCCTTTTGCAAAGGGTGGGTCCGCTCCTCATCTTCGGTCTTTCCGCGTCATTGAGAACGTGTGGAAATGGACGATTAAGCCCCGAAAGCGAGCTTGCCGCGTTGACGGGTGAGAGGAAACCGCGTCTATTCACCACAGGGTTATTGGGTTGCCGCAACGTTCGCTGCTGGCGGCTTGGCGAAATAACCTTTGCGCGCATAGACCTTAAAGGCTTTCTCGCCAGTAGAAATCTGGATCTTGCGGAACTTACCGTCCCAATTCTTGTTTTCAGGGTAGTACCCAAGACTGTACTGGTGGTGCAATTCATCGGAGATCTCATCAAGCGCGTCTTCGAGTTTGTCCATGCCCCGCACTTCCAGCATTCGCCCACCTGTGGCCTCGGCAAGTTTCTTGAGCACCGGCTCACCGCTGCTGTCCTTTTTGTAGATGTGAAGCACGTCGCAATTGTCCCGCTTTGAGCCATCGTAAATCTGCAGGACGTACGCGATCACGTCATTCTCCAGCAGAGCTTCCAATGCGTCTTCCATCGTGGATTCGCTCTTGGAATCACCGGAGAGGGCCACGACAACGATGGCCTTGCGTCCCACTTCGCCCACAAGGTGGCGGTGCGTGGAGACACGTATGGCATCGTAAAGGTGAGATTCGCGGTTCGGGTCAAGCGGCTGCCGTCCGTTAATGCCCACGGTTCCGCCAGACCAGATGCTTGGCGCCGCCGGAGCTTGTTCCGGCAATCCTATGGCGGATCCATTTCCAATAGACTCGGCAGCTTGCCTCAGGAGCGCGGGATCCGACGTCGGCAACTGCACGGTTTCTACCCGAGACCCATAGCTCACAACGAAGCCGAGGTCCTTAGGGCGCACCACGCGCCTGAGGAACAGCTTCGAGGCCTGCGCCTCTTCGCCTAGAATCCAGGCCATGTTCGAGCCGGTGTCCAGCAGCACACCAACGTTGAGAACCACATCCGTGTGATGGGCAAAAAACTTGACGGCCTGTGGCTGACCGTCTTCCAAAACGCTGAACCTGTCTTGGGCCAAATCGCTGACGAGGCGTTTCTTCTCGTCCCGCACCGTGAAGTAGACGGAAACCAGATCCACGTGGGTTCGGAAGGCTTCGCCTTCCGCGCTTTTGTCTTGCCCGAAAGACGATTGCGGCCAACCCAGACCAGCAAATACCAGAACCACCGCGGACGCGAAGACTCGGACAGACATGAGTACTCTCCTTGCCCTCGACAATAGACGTGCACAGTTTGATGCGAATGGGCTGCGGCTGAGTTGTCGTGCATACGTTCGCGACCGCCTGGTAAACGCATTTACGCGGGATGCGAAGTCGCGGTACGTCAAATGCCTCAATTGAAGCGGTCACCAGATCTTTGCAGTTCTGGCACGCCAACTTCCGGGTTGCCCGTCCAAACGCTCATTCCGATACTATGCAGTCATTTCATTGTTGGCTCAAACACTTTGCTTGACGCCCGTCCCCAGCTTCTCCGCGCGATTGCCAAGCTTCTTCAATGCCGTTTCAAGAGCTCGCAACTCTTTCGGGCTCGCATCGGCAAAGATCCTTTTAATTTCGGCAGCGTGTTTCCGAAAGACCGGCGCGATCAACGCTCTGCCTCTTGCTGTGAGCGACACGATCCGCACACGCCGGTCCTCAGGGCTCTCGACCCGGCTTACCAGGCTCCTTTCGACCAGGCGGTCCACGGCCGTGCTGATCGAACCGGGCGTCAGAAACACTTTGGGGCCGATCGTATTCACCGGCAAAGGCCCTTTATTCAAAAGGGCCTCCAGGATCCGAAAATCGGTGTCGTCGATTCCACTCTCCGCCAGTCCCGCATAGAGATATTTCGAGGCCGCTTGAAAGGCCTTCACCAATACCAGCCAGCAGTGAACCGGGTCTCGCGAAGTCTTGTCCATGACGAAACTATTTTGCCTTTTCATATAACCGGTGTCCAGTATAATGTATCTATATCAATAGAATTTGTATCAATAGATAACGAAAGAGAGGCACGCGGTACATGGCATCCACAAATAAGAAACTGATCGCCGTAGTCGGCGCAACGGGACAACAAGGCGGCGGCGTAGTACGCGCTCTGCAAGCCGGCAATCTATTCAAGGTACGCGCTTTGACGCGCAATCCGGCCAAGCATCGCGAACTCGCCGATGAAGTCGTCCAAGCTGACTTGGCTCGCCCCGAAACCCTCCGAGCTGCATTTGAAGGCGCTCATGGCGTGTTTTTAGTCACGAATGCCTGGGAGGAAGGTGGTTCCAGCGAGATCCAGCAGGCAACCGCCGCGATACGCGCCGCCAAGGATGCCGGTGTCAAACACTTCGTCTGGTCCACGCTGCCTGACGTGGAAGCGATCAGCGCAGGCAAGTTTCACGTTCCCCACTTTACCGACAAGGCCAAGGTGGATCGCCTGGTGAAAGAAGCCGGGTTCGCGAATCATACCTTCGTCATCGCGCCGTTCTACTATCAGAACCTTACCGGCGTTCTTGCCCCGCAAAAACAGCCTGACGGCTCCCTGGGCTGGACTCTTCCCATTGATCCAACCGTCCGAAGCATTCACATGGGTGACATCACGCAACTCGGTGACATCGTCGCCGGGGCATTCACCCACCGCGATCTGGCGGGTCACGGCGAGTATCTGCCCCTGGCCGGCGATTTCCTAAGCTTCAATGAAGTCGTCGCAACGCTGAATCGGCAGGGTCACAACTTCTCTGTCAACCAACTTCCAAATGAAGTCTTCGCGGGTCTCTTTCCCGGGGCCGCCGAGATAGCCGAAATGTTCGGCTATTTCCAGGCACACACCTACTTGGGTTCCGATTCGCGCGACCAAATCGCACTCGCAAACAAAATCGCAGGCCGCCAACCAACGAAGTTTTCCCCGTGGGCCCAGGCGAACTTCCCGGCTCCAAAAAGCGCCCACTCAGCACAACGCTGATTGAAAACCTCCTTGGGTGGCCTACCCTTTGCGCATTTCGCAAAGGGCGGGTCCCCTCTTCGTCCTTATTTCTGAGTATTTGGCGGAGGCGTGTGGAAGTCGAATCCACCATTCGGCCCGCGAAGGGTCGAATCGCCGGCTTTGAAGGCCGGGAAGGTCACCGGACCCCTTTCGCCCCCAGCATGATTCTATGGGACTTAGTTAGTGCACGCAAACCGCTCCGTAGCGGTGGTGTCAGTTGTGGTGTCAGCAGAAATCTAGGGGACGCCTTCATGGAGATCGGAAATTGAGAGGTGCGCATATCTCCCAGTCATCGCCAATCCCTTGTGGGCAAGAAGTTCTCCAAGGGAGACGTCTGCTTGTTGCAAGGCCACCACAACCGCTTCGCGCGCCATCATGGAATTTCGCGGACTTGTTTTGTGGGCATTTGAATGAGCATGAGAGTGGAAGTTTTTCAGGAGACCCTCGCGCGAACAGGGAATACATGCTTCCTAGTTGCTTGAGAATGGACGTAACCTTTGCTTACCCAAAGTGCGTTGCGTAATGTTAAATCATTCCCGAATCAGCGATTGTGTGTTATACAGCGTTCGTCCACCCTCACATTGATCTATGTTCTTTAGACTTCGGCGATACGATTCCTGCGTGAAGGAGAACTCCGGGTGAAATTGAATTCCGTTCTATCACTGATCGCAATTATCTCGACTATGTTCGTGTCCGGCTGTGGATCGAACTCTGCACCCATCAACGTGTCAGTAACCCCATCCGTGGCCGCCATTGGTACGGGGCAAACAAGCCAGTTCGTCGCCGGGGTGAGCGATGGTTCAGCGGTAACGTGGTCGGCGTCGGCTGGAATGATTGACGACGCGGGCAATTATACCGCGCCATCTGGGACACAGAGCGTGACCGTCACAGTGACGGCAACCAGCACGAAAGACAGGACCAAATCGGCCAGCGCTACAGTCAACGTCGTAGCCCAGGGGCAAGTAACGGCGACCGACAACGTTCAAGTGGCGCTGTATTCCATATCACCAGCGGCAGCCGGAAAAGTCTCGGTGCAGTTTGGACTGGATACGAACTACGCTCTGACGACTTGGACACAACCGGTACCCCAAGGGGGCGGGCCCATTAGCTTGTTCGTGGCGGGAATGAAGGGTAACACCCTGTACCACATGAGGGGAGTGGTGCAGTTCGGTGATGGCACCCAATACATGGATACGGATATGACGTTCACCACAGGGGCCTACCCAACCGCGCAAGAGCCATCGCTAACGGCTACGACGACGGCAGGCATGACACCTCAGAGCGGAGTGGAGATTTTGGATTTGGTAGGCGGTGGAGCCACGGTAGCACCAGGAGTGATTACGGATCTGCAGGGCAATATTTTGTGGAGCTACAACCCCGGGATAACGTCGACCTTAAACCCTATCAAACTGTTACCAAACGGCCACATCATGTTGAATTTCAGCGGGACCGTTCCGGACGGAGCCAACTCGATTCTTCAGGAAGTGGACTTGAGTGGGAAATTGATTTGGCAAATGGCGGCTGCAGACCTCAATACCGCGCTTGCCGCAGCGACTTGCACGGGTTGCAACATAACCGTAAATGGAACTCACCATGACTTCGTAATGCTCCCCAGTGGACACTTGATCGTCCTTGCATCGACCCACCAGACTATCTCCGGGACCCCATTAGAGGGGGATGTTTTGATTGATCTGGACCAGAATCATCATCCAGTTTGGCTCTGGAACGAGTTCGACCACCTGGACACGAGCCGTCACCCAATGGGTGGTAGTGACTGGACCCATACCAATGCCGTCATCTATTCGCCCGATGACGGCAATCTGATCATCTCGATACGGCACCAGAACTGGCTGGTCAAGGTCAACTACAACAATGGGGCAGGGACGGGAGACATAGTCTGGAAACTAGGTTACGAGGGCGATTTCACGCTCGCTGGGGGGACGGATCCAACCGATTGGTTCTATGCGCAGCACGGACCTTCCTTCGCAACCGCAAACACGACGGGACAGTTCTCGCTGATAGTTTTTGATAATGGAAACGACCGGACTTTTCCCACCGGTCAGGTTCAGTGCGTCACTACAGCCTCGTCGACCTGCTATAGCACAGTGCCAGTGCTACAAATTGATGAGACAGCTAAGACCGCCACCCTTGCGTTTCATGAAATGCTGTCCGGCTTCTCGTACTTCGGAGGTAACGCCGAGGTACTCGAGAATGGGAACGCAGAGTTTTGCGTAACTAACGGGCCTGAGGTCCGGGAAGTGACACAGGATAGCAACGCCAAAGTGGTTTGGCGTATTCACGCGTCTATGGATCCGACGGGCGCCTTTCCGTTTTTGTACCGGGGCCAGAGAATTCCCAGCTTGTATCCAGGAGTTCAATGGTAATAGCAGGCATCTAGCGACAATAATTTTTGCGGATTGATACCGAATACCGCTACGCCGAAATAATTGGAAATTACCTTTCTCGAGAGACCGCTTCTAAATTACCAGTCGGCTTGCGGTACCACGAACTAACTAACCCCCGGTTTAGACTACCCATAATCCGCATCAAAAGGATTATCGACTCCATTTTTGATAAGTCGCTCGTGGACGTTCACGCTCGCGTGGTTTCGAGTCCCAGCGCCTGCGTCCGCTTCAGCGCCGCCGCCAGATCATAAATCACGGGGCTGGTACAGACCTCGTAATAGTGGTGATCCGAAGTCTTCCCGATTTTTCCATCCGGCAATAATTCCCTGGCCAATCCCTCGCGCACCACCAGCAATTCCACGGATTCGCCCATCGGCACTTCGCCGTAATACAACGTCACGTCCTGCTTGGCCCACGGCATATCGAGTTTCGTAACCAGCTTTTCGAGCGAGATTTCCTCGGACAACTTCTTGAATCCCTCATCATTCAACTCGACCCCGTTCATGTTGAAGCGCACCAGAAACTCATCCAACTCTTCCGCCGAAGCCCCTTCGAGCGCCGTCAAAAACTGGAACACGGAAAAGTGTGTCTTCTGCCCCGCCAGCATGCGTTTGGCCAGCTTGGCGCAGCCGGAAAGCCGGTCGGAAAGATTCAATGCTTTGGAAATCATGATGCGCGCGTCGCCGTCGGTCCAATACGTCGGCGCCGAGCCCTGAAACGCGATGCCAATCCCTAGTTCCAGGGGCGGCAAGTGAGTCGTGGCCGTACCCTCGTTGTAGGAGTTGCAAACATTCAAAATCTGCTTGGCAAGAGCACAAGCTTTCGCAACCGGACGCGCCTCGCCTTGCGTAGCTTCCGTCTCGAAAATAGCCAGAATGATGGCGTCGCCTTCAATGAAAACCTTTTTCGCCGAATACCGATCCAGCATCCTTTTCACCGGCTCATGCAAATTCAAGCTGAAGTGCGAAGCGGGGCTCAATCCTTGCGCCAGCAAGTCCTGCGTCATTTTTGTCGACCCGCGCACGTCCGCCTTGATAATCACGTGCGAAACCACCTGATCGTGTTCGGGCCTCACTTCCTCTTTCAGCACGCATTCATACAGCCGGTTGTTCAGCCGCGACAACTCGCGAACCTTCTCCGCCGTCACCAGGTTGATCCGCTCCATGCAGGCCGCCAGATGCTCCGCGTCGCGCAGATCGCGCCGCAGTCTCAGAAAATCGATCGCAAATCGCAGCACTGCCGCCTGCGTTTCTTCTCGCGAGTACCGGCGAATGCGCTTCGATAATTCCTCCAGCGGTTTCATCGTCAGCCGCTTTGCCGGCACCTGTTTCAGAATTTCCTCGACGCGCTTGGCTTCTTCTTTCGACACGAGCGCCTTTCGCAGTTGCTGCAAGTGGACCGGCGGGCAATAATCGTTGGCAATCGGCCGTATCTCGTAGCTCGCCAGGACGTGCGGCATAATCTCGTGTTGTTCCAGCCGGCTGACCAGTTGGGCCAGCAGCCGCGCCCGCGCGGGCCGCTCGCTGTCGGAGGCATTTGCCACGTCAAACAGCTTGCGCGCATTTTCTGGCTCGTTCAGGTAGTCGCCGAGCTTCCCTTCGTAATCCTTCTGGACGAATTCCGCCTGCTTTTTCGCCCGGTCCAGTCGCGGCCCCATGTCTTCCAGTGCTTTCTGGAAATGCCGCAGGCGATTCTCCACATCGGTCAGCGAAGCCTTCACTTCCGCCGGGTCGGCCGCTGAACTGAGAAATTTATTAAATAGTCCGTCGCCCTTCTCCAGGCGCTTACGCAAAGACTCGCGTTGCTCTTCCAGCGACGCGATTTCACTCCGCATGCGTTCCGCCTCGGTGAACAGCGTCCGATATTCCGCCGCACCCTTCGCCGGAGCGCTGTCTGGGGCAACCCGGATTCCCGCTTCCCTCAGAAAATCCTGAAACAACAAATCCATCGCTTCCAGGCGATCCGGGTCCTTCGAATAATTGCCGAGCAGCACGTAATGCTCGAGGAAATAAAAATCGTCCTTGCCGCCATCCAGGTACACCAGGCGGTTCTTCAGCATCTCGTAGTACGGCAACTCTTCCCCAAACAGCGCTCGCCGTGATTTCACGATAACGTTCTCTTCGATGTCGATGAAGATCTGCGCCACCACTTGCCCGATGATGCGCAGCACGCCCCGCCGCGCGGACTGCATCTCCGAAAGCCGCGCCTTGATGACGTGCGCCTGCTGGCTGCGCTCGAAATATTCGCCGCGCTTCCGGATGTACTCTTTCACGTCCAGAATCACGTTGCCGAACTGGTTCACAAGTTCCGCGGTAAGAAATTTCAGCAGCGCCAGCCGGAACAACAGGTCAATCTCGATATTTTTCTGCTGCTTGGCCTTGCCCAGGGAACTCTGCAACAATTCCGCCAATAATTTGCGGAAGCTTGTAGAATCCACGGGCTTGGCATTGCGGAATTCGATGCCGGAAAGATAGGTCCCGCTAGTGTTTTGCCGGATCAGGTCGAACAGGTAATCGCGCGCCACCTGCACGAATTTGGGACTAAGGAAAACGTCGTGGTGGATGTTGTCCACGCCAATGGACAACGAGCCCATCGGCAGCGCGAGGTTGTAGCTCTTCAGAGCGTCCCGCGAGCCTTCCAACATCAATTGATTTGCCGGTTCATTTCCCATGAAAACAGCCGCACCCCGCCATCTCTCAACCTAGCAGCGGGTTTTGCGGTCGGCAAGAAAACGGAAGGACAGTCGTGGCGAGATAGTTAGCGCGGGATTGCTCTTTTGGTCACTCAGAACCTGCTAATCCGCCGGGAATCGCCGCCCAGGTGCTCCAGCCGCACGCGGACCTGCGGCCATTCGGTTTTCAAGGGAAATTTCTCCGACCATTCCAGGATCACGATAGCGGGCTTGGCGAAAACGTCTTCCATTCCCAGCGTTTCAAAGTCGTGAAAGCTCTCCACGCGATACAAATCGCCGTGAAACACCTTACCGCCCGTCCCGTACTCATGCAGCAGCGTAAACGTCGGGCTGGTAACTTCATCCTCATTCGCCGCATGCAGTCCAGCGACGATGCCCTTCGTCAGCGTTGTTTTTCCGCTCCCTAATTCTCCGGAAAGCAGCACGAGCACAGGCGGCTTCAGTGTTTTCGCAAACGCGCGTCCCCAGGCGACTGTCTCTTCAGCCGAGCGTGTAATCACTTCTTCAGCCACGCGCCTGCAGCTCCTGCAGCAATTTCCTCCGCGCAGCCGGAACCGCTCTCGCAACTTCTCCGGCCAGCACACCGGATTCGTCGCTCTCCGCGCTCACCAACTCCGCCGCACGTCCATGCAGATACGTGCCCAGCGCCACAACCCGGTACAAATCCTGTGTGCCAAACTGCGCGATCAATGCCGTCAACAAACCGGTTAAAACGTCACCGGATCCTCCCTTCGCCAACCCCGCGTTCCCCGTTGTATTCACAAACACGTCGCCATTCGGCGCTGCGATCACGCTGTGATATCCCTTCAGCACGACGACGGCGTTCCACTTTCCCGCAAACTCTGCTGCAATCCGGATGCGGTCCGCCTGCACTTCCGGCGTCGCGAATCCGCAAAGCCGCGCCATCTCTCCTGGATGTGGTGTCATCACCAGGTGCGCCGATTTGCGATGCGAAAGAATCTCCGCCTGCCCCGCGAACGCGTTCAGCCCGTCAGCATCCAGAACAATGGGCAAATCCGCGTGCCCCACCACGCTGCGCACAAATTCCTGCGTTTCCGGATGCGTCCCGATTCCCGGTCCCATACCCAAAACTGTCATACCGTGCAGCAGCGTCGCGAACCCACCCAGCCGAGCCGCTTCCGACGCGACTGTTCCCGAAGCTGTCGCCGGCAACGCTTCTGTCATGTACTCGGCCTGCGCCGCAGCGACTGTGGCAAGGGCAGGCTCCGGCGTAGCCAATGTCACCAATCCCGCGCCGCCGCGCAACGCAGCCTGTCCGCACAAAATCGCCGCTCCCGTTTTCCCAACCGAGCCCGCCACCAGCAGCACGTGTCCGTACGATCCCTTGTGCGATTCCGCCGCGCGCTGTAGCGGAAGCTCCGAAAATTCTTCCGGGCCCGCCCAGCGCAGCTTGCCCTTCCCCACTTCTTCCACCAGCGCCGCCGGCGTCCCGATTTCTCGAACCACGAGCGAGCCGCAACTTCCCGCATCGGCTGAAACCAGCTGCCCAATCTTCGGCGCCGTGAAGGTCACCGTAAGGTGCGCGCGCAAAACCGGCCCCTGCGCAGGCTCTCCATCAGAGGGCAATCCGGACGGCGTATCCACCGCCACAATCCAAGCCGGCCACGCGCCCTTTGCGTCTTGCGAAAAGCGGTTGAGATTCTCGATCACCTGCGCCAGCAGGCCACTGGCGCCGCCGCGAATCCCCGTCCCCAGCAACGCGTCCATAATGACTTCGCTGGCTGCCACGCCGGTCCAGGCCCGGATCCAATCTTCCTCGCCGCGGACCACGGTGACCGTTTCGCCAAGTCCCCGCCAGCGCTCATAATTTTTCGCGGCATCCCCCCGCAGTTCGCCAGGTTCCCCAAACAAATAAACGTTTACGTGGCCGACGCGATCTTTCAAAAACCGCGCGACAACGAATCCATCGCCGCCGTTATTGCCCTTACCGCAGAGCACAGACACACGTCCGGGAATTCTGCCGTTACGCTCTTTGAATTTTTCAAGGAAAACTTCTACGACGCTTTTCCCGGCCGACTCCATCAACTCCAGCCCCGGAATGCCAAACCGCTCCGTCGTCAGACGGTCCACTTCCCGCATCTCCGCCGCTGTCAGTGCCTTCATCGCGAATCTCGCCGCCCGCGGTCTAAAGCATCCATCCGCCGCTCACGTTGAGCACTTGTCCGGTCACGTACTCAGCTTCTTCTGACGCAAAAAACGCCACCGAAGCGGCCACATCCTCCACCGTCGGGGGCCGGCCAATCGGATACCGCGCGTCGCGCAACTTTCGCGCCTCTTCTACAGTGAGATCCTTCTCATCCATGCTCGATGGATTCACCACGTTCACCGTGATTCCGTTCTTCGCCTCTTCCAGCGCCAACGAACGCGACAGCGCGACGACCGCAGCCTTAGCAGCGGCATACGCGCTGATCTTGGCCTGGCCAAACGCGCGCTCTGCTCCCACCGCGCCCAGATTTATGATTCTTCCCCAGCGACCTTTGCGCATCACCGGCAGCGCGGTGTGGCACATCAGGAACACGCTCATCAAGTTCGACTCGAAAATGCTTCTCCACTCTTCCACGGAAGATTCTGCCAATGTATTCCAGCGGAAATCACCCACATTGTTCACCAGAATATCGATGCGGCCGTAGCGCTCGGCCACCGTCTTTACCAGTTGCTCCGCGCGCCCCGGCTCCGTGATGTCCGTTTCCACGGCCACGCAATCCGCTCCCAGTGCCTGCATGCGCCGCAGAGCCGCCTGCGCCGCAGCCTTGTTCACGCGATAAGCGAATGCG
>DATHOY010000035.1:0-18648 GCA_035484435.1 Vulcanimicrobiaceae bacterium
GTACTGCGAGTTCGTCGTGTCCACATTGAACTGGTACAGCGCTTTGTACGCAGCAATCATCGGAAAACCGTAAATGTACGCTTCCCGATAGATGTCTTTGTTCGACACTGCTTGGCGGACCGGGCCGTTGTTTCTGGAACAGGATAGGACGGAGAGAGAGGTCACCAGGACCACCACAAGCCAAAAAGTCCTTATCTTCATTGGGTGCCCTTTCTGAACAAGTTGGTGCTAGGGGCCAACTATAGCGGGAATGGTGCGCAACTCGATTGTCAAAAGTAACAAGAGCTCCCTAGGTCCTAATTAACGCTGCCAGTTCATACGTTCGATGCAACACCATCTGGTATAACGCTGTTTTCAAAGGTGGTGTTTATGAAACAAGGAAGACGGTTTGGGCTTTCGGCGGAGCAGAAACTCGACGTGTGGCGTCGTTGGAAAGCAGGGCAGACGCTGCATGAGATCGGGCGCGCTTTCGGCAGGCCACATACTTCCATTCGCTGTCTGGTGTCGCGTTACGGTGGGATTGCTCCGGCCGTCCGGCGACGCTCGCTCCTCGCGCTCACGCTGCGTGAGCGCGAGGAAATCTCTCGCGGGTTGGCTTCCGGTTCGTCGATTCGTGAGATCGCCGAATGTTTAGAGCGGGCGGTATCGACCGTGAGCCGGGAGGTCGCACGTCATGGTGGCTGTCCCGCGTATCGAGCCAGTCAAGCGGACAGCGAAGCCTGGGAGTCGGCCTTGCGGCCCAAGCGCTGCCTTCTTTCCATCAACCTGAAGTTGCGGAACATCGTTGCGAGTAAACTGATTCTGGACTGGTCGCCGAAGCAGATTTCCGGCTGGCTGAAAACCCAGTATCCCGATGATGAGAGCATGCGTGTGTCCCACGAAACCATTTACCGAAGTCTGTTCATTCAAGCCCGTGGAGCGTTGAAAAAAGAGCTGCTGGAGCACCTGCGGTCCAAGCGTCGCATACGCCGGTCGCAGCACTCTCGCATCTTTAAAGACGGGCGCGGTCAAATCCCTGAGGCCATCTCCATCAGGGAAAGGCCTGCTGAAGTGGAGGACCGCGCCATTCCCGGTCACTGGGAGGGCGATCTCCTGCGCGGCTCAGGGAACAGTCACATCGCGACGTTGGTCGAACGCCATTCGCGCTTTGTCATGCTGATCAAGGTACCTAGCAGAGATACGGCGGAGGTTGTGGGGGCATTGAGTAAACACGTTCGTAAACTTCCCGCTACCCTGCGGCGCTCGCTGACGTGGGACCGCGGACTGGAGATGGCCAAACACAAGGACTTTACGGTGGCCACGGATGTGAAAGTTTACTTCTGTGATCCGCAGAGTCCCTGGCAGCGCGGCTCGAACGAAAACACAAACGGGCTCTTACGACAGTACTTCCCGAAGAAAACCGACCTGTCCGACTACTCCCAGTCGGACCTGAACAAAGTGGCGCTGCGCTTAAATCAACGCCCACGCCAAACTTTAGGTTTTCAAACTCCGGCGAGTAAACTTCAAGAAAGTGTTGCGTCGACCCATTGAGACCACCGCGGTAATCGGAAAAGTGGGTACTAGGATCAACATATCCGGTTAGCCGACTTCCCGGGAGTTGACGCGCAGATTGCGCATTCTCTTCGTCCTCAGTGATAATCAGCCCGTCCGGCGAATCGACGGTGCTTAAGTGAAAGTTGCCATAAAATCAGAAAGGTTGGCACTCAATCCGTGGACGGTACCGCTCTGGTGTTTGCCTTGTTTGCTCGCGTTTCTCTTGTTCTTTTTCTCTTTTCCCATTGACCGAAAGATTCCGTTCTGGCCACACCTGAACCTCGCGGAACTTTATTCACTTTGGTTCCTCTTTGTGACGCCGATAAGCACACTCGTTGCGGTCATCGTGCTTTTCAGGCGGCGCTGGACGGGCGGAGCCTCGATCGTTGCGTGGTTTCTGGTGATTGCGAGTGTGGTCGTGAATTCACTCGTGCTACTTGGGCTGTATGCCGCATTTGCGTTCTGAACGGAAGTCCTGGTAAACGCGGTAACCGTCCATGTGGGTACTGGGACGGACTTGTCTGGTTTGCCGACAAATCAGGACATGGCAAGCCAGAATACCCAACGGGGCTTCTGACTCGGAATAACTTCCGGTTAGCCCGTCACTAGTGCGCCACCTCGACCGGCTGCGGATACCCCGTATCCGGCGAGACATGGAGGAACAGGCGAGGCAACCGGATGGCTAAAGACGATGGAGGCAACACGCGTGATAGATCCATAAGTGGCCTTACAATGAGAACTTGACACCGCAATTCTGGGGGGGTGCCTCGTCTTAGGCCGCCCGCCATGGCGCTTTAGGCGGGTCGACCTCAAGAAGAGCTACGCCAGCACGCCAGCAAGGAGGTTCCGACGGAAAGAAGAACTATAGTGATTGGGATCGCCTGGTTGCTCTACACGGCTTCGTGGTTCTTCCAAGTCATCAAGGACGGCACCACCCTCAGCGTCGGGGGGTTGCCAGGATGGGAGGCCTTTGTTACTTGCCTCACCCTGGAAGGTGTTGAGGAATCAACGGGGCTCGTCAGGCGGATCCTCATTGTCTCTAGCAGTCTAACCAATTTCCTCATGATCCTCTCCCCAGCGATCCTCTATTGGAGGAGATTCGACAACATTAAAAATGTACTGCCGTGGCTGCTAATCTTGCCGGCGATTCTTGACGCACACTGGTTCATACTCATGCTTATGAGGTCAGAGTCTTACGCCGACCTTCGTGCCGGATACTATCTCTGGTGCGCGTCGTTCTTCGTGCTCGCGATTGGGTGCTTGCTGAAGCAGCGAGGTGGTCGAGCCGCGAGGGCTACGAGCGGGAACGGCACGGCCTAACCAGGCGTTGCAGCCGACGCCGCAGGAACGCTGATCCCGTGGATGAAGCCTGGCAGCCATTCGATCTGAGCCTGTTGCTAACTGCCAGCACGATTCCGGCCGTATCGTTGGCAACCCGGAAACATCCCTGAAAGTCACAAATTTAGCGGTCAAGTCCCGGTAAACGCGGTTACCGGAGAAGTGGCTACTAGTGCGAAGACGGCCGGAAAGTTCGCGTACTGGGACTTGCCAGACCAACGCTTGCTAATCGCTTTGCGCTTTTTGTTCGCCAGAATTCCAAAACGGGGTCGCAAGTTGCTCCTCTACCTGGCTCAGAAAATCGCCCGAACCGCCTCTTTTCGAACGGGGGTTTGCAACTAATCCCACCGGGCGGGGTTGAGGGTGGCAAAACCGCGTGGATTGTCACGCTGAGTTGGCCAGATCATGAAATTGAACGAACACGAACGAGCCAGGCCCAACCCTGCTGGTCTTATGCCTTCAGCCCAACAAACCGAGATGAAATTGCTCTTGTCGGGCGCTTGGCCGCCGCTCAGGCCGTTGCCGGTGTTCAAGTATGAATCGCCGGAGTATCGCGCCTCGATCGAGTTCGACAAGGCCCGCGGCGAATGGTTGTGTCGCAAGACCTTCTTACCGTCCAATAAGGTGCAGGAACTGCGGGGCGGGCTGGCGGAGTTGGCGAAGGCCTTGCCGGCTGGTCATGGGGAGGCGTTCGCTCAATGTCCCACAACGGCACAGCAAGGAGAGGAATTTGCTAGAGAAGCCGGCCGCCGCCTGCAGGCGCTTCTTGAATGGAAGGGGAATTTCGAAAACGGGGCGCTCTATTCCGACCTCCAGCGGCATCTTTCCGAAAGCCAGCAACAGGAAGTTGAGGAGATCCTGCGGCTGACTCTGACTGCCCGGCAGCTGCAGTTCAGCCCGAAAAATATTGCGTACGTGTTTGATGCGCTTTCAAAGGCGGGCGGCAGGCTCGCAATACTCCTCGAACTTGTTAAGCGGAAGAACACGCTGCAAGGAGCGGACGCGGCAGAGAATCTGGAACCAACCGCACCCGAGGCCGTGCTCGATGCGCCGGCTGCAAATCCGATCCCCGTAGTGATTGATGACTCGCCGGAAGAAGAGATCGAGAGCGCCTTCCTTGCGCAAGAAGAACCAACCTCGACCGAACTGGCAACGCAAACCGGGCCCGAAGAAACAATCAACCTGCCACTTGGACATCTCGATGCCGACCCGCCTTCGTTTTTTGTGGAACCCTCTGAAAAAGTAAATCCTCAGGCTTTCGTCGCCTCTGCCCGACCGCAAGTTTGGCCGCGCAAGCTCGACGCGCCGGCGAATCGCGCCCAGAACTCGCCGGTCCGCCAACGTGCGTTGGAAATTTCCGGATTTCATGTCGCTGCCTTCGCCGTGGTGTTCCTGTTTGCGGTGATCAGCCTTCCCATCGGGCTGACCGTGGGGCGCGGCCCGCTGGGCCAGTGGCTCCAGAACGCTCAGCAATCAATCTTTGGTGCTCATGTCGCGCAACCCGCAGTGACTGAACACCGAGTTGTGGAGAGTCCGAAGAGTTCCGCTCCACCGTCGCCGGCTCCTTTAGTTGATTCCGATCACTCCTCGGGAATCGCTCCGCCAGAATCCGTCACACCCATAGAAGAAAAGCCGAGGGAAAGAACCGGGGACTCCAAATCATCAATCAAGGCGCCTGCCACAATTTCAAATTCACTTCGCACACCGGAATCGAGACCTTTGGCTCACTCCGACGCTATTTCCGGACGCGATAGTTCGGCCGGGCAAATCGCGCGTGTTGCGCCGCCCCCCGTTACGCCCGAACCGGCTCGCTCCTTCAAAGATACGGAACCCGTAAACCGCGGGTGGAAAAACAGCGCGTCACCCAACTTCGCGCCCTCGATAGGCTCAACACCGCACCGGGCAACGCCTTCAGGAATACTGGTGACTACCCCAGCCCACGGCAGCAAACCGTTCCGGGTGAATTTCCCTGAAAAACCGATCGCTGCCTCGTCCTCGTTTGCCATGGCCTCGGAACTTTCCGTTCTCGTGCCTCCAGTGCCGGGAAGTTCGGCGGCCCGTCGCTCTTCCCGATTGCGGGCCGGTGAATTGGCCTACTTCGTCTGGCCTCACTACGCACGCCAGGGGGAGCGTTATGGATCGGCGGAAACCGTTCGGGTCCGCGCCACCGTCGGACAACTCGGCCAGGTGCTGGACATCAAGCTGCTGAGCGGGTCGGCCGCCCTGTTTCCCGCTGCCAGGAACGCCGTTCACCTGTGGCGTTACAGGCCTACCCTTTTGAACAACAGGCCCATCGCGGTTCAACAGGACATCACCATTGAATTCCGGCCGCCGCAATATTTGTCGCAGGTGACGCAACATCCCTCGTGACAGCTGCCTCCGATTGCACTGGCAGCATTCGACGGACTCGGCAACTGCATAACACCCGCTGAACCGACTCCAACCAGAAACCCTCTCTTGACTTTGCTCGGCGCTCCATATATGAACGGGGGGATTCCTGACCTGTTTGCTGGGAGCCGGCCCGGTTTTCTCCCAAATTTTCGAAAATCGCGGCCCGTGGCGCATTCCTCTGAGAAAGTTTTTCTCGGCGAATTGTGCCTGCCAGCATTCACTACGGCCGGGAATGATAACTTAACGGCGGAAACTCAGGGGGGAAGAATATGGCCAGCGGCACGATGGCTCTCGAAGGAGCACCACAAGCGGATTATGGCATTTGGCGCGTCATCATGGCTTCTTCCGTAGGCACGATGATTGAGTGGTACGACTTCTATATCTTTGGCAGCCTGGCCGCCATCTTGTCGCCGAAATTTTATCCACCCGGCAACGAGACCTTCGCCTATGTCGCGTATCTCGCGACGTTTGCCGTCGGCTTTCTCGTGCGTCCTTTTGGCGCATTGTTCTTCGGGCGCATCGGCGATATGGTTGGCCGCAAATACGCCTTCATCGTCACGCTGAGCATCATGGGCGGCGCCACCGCCCTCATCGGCCTGCTTCCCACTTACCAGACCGCTGGCTGGTTTTCTCCCATCACGTTGCTGGCGATTCGCGTCCTGCAGGGTCTCGCTCTCGGGGGCGAATATGGCGGAGCGGCTGTCTACGTTGCCGAACACGCCCCGGACGGCAAGCGCGGCTTCTACACCAGCTTCATCCAGATCACCGCGACACTGGGCCTCTTCGTTTCCCTCCTCGTCGTGCTCGGCACGCAAAATGCCATGACCAAGGAACAGTTCGCGGAATGGGGCTGGCGTATTCCCTTTCTTCTCTCCATCGTCCTGGTCACCATCTCTCTCTACATCCGCCTGAAGATGAAGGAATCCCCGATCTTCTCGCAGCTCAAAACCTCCGGCATGACTTCCGCCAAGCCCCTCACCGAAGCTTTCACCGTGTGGGCGAACCTCAAGCGCGTTCTGATTTCCCTTTTCGGCGCGACTGCCGGCCAGGGCGTCGTTTGGTACACCGGTCAGTTTTACGCTCTGTTTTATTTGCAAACCGTCCTCAAGGTGAACCCGAAAACTTCGAATATCATCGTCGCCATCGCGCTGCTTTGCGCCATGCCCTTCTTCACCGTATTCGGGGCGCTCTCCGACCGCATTGGGCGTAAGTGGCTGATGATGGCCGCGTGCCTGCTTGCCATCGTCACCTACATTCCTATCTACAAGTCCATGCAGGTCGCGGCCGGCAGCAACATCAACGGTTTGAAGTCCGCTAAGAATAAAATAACCGGAGCGATCAGCCTCACGGCCCTCACCAGTGATCCTGCAACAGGTCAGCAGGTCGCGGCCAAAGAAGCGGCAAGCCCCGATGTTCCCAAGCTAGTCCTCCTTGTTTTCATCCAGGTCATCTTTGTCTGCATGATCTACGGCCCCATCGCCGCTTACCTCGTCGAAGCCTTCCCCGCAAAGATTAGATACACAGCCTTATCGCTGCCGTATCACATAGGCAACGGAGTCTTCGGCGGGCTATTACCGCTCATTGGATTATCGTTGTGCGCGCGAACCGGCAATATTTATGCCGGCTTGTACTATCCGATGGGGGTTGCGGCAATCACACTCGTATTGGGCTCGATTTTCCTGAAAGAGACACATGGCACGCTGATCTGGGCGGAGTACGACGCGGCCACCAAGAAGACTTAGGTTCGCCGGCCGTGCTGGACGCAGCGATTGCATTGACGAGCGAACCGTCGACGTAGCATCATCTTTCTCTCGGGCGGAATTTGTGCCACCGGGTAACGTGGCCCTGCCGCTCCTCCACAACCTGCCGCTCCGCGCGTAGTTCCGTTCGTTCGTGGTGTGCAGTCTTTACTTTCCGAGGGAGTTGCTGCCGTGCCAACAAAAGCCCCTGCAAAAAAGTCCGCCGCAAAAAAGCCGCAGGCGAAGAAGCTGTCCTCCAATGAGGCGCAGATCGCCGTCCACTGGAAAGATGAAGACAGCATCCGCCCGCCGGCCCGCTTCATCGCCCAGGCCAACCTGAACGACCCGCACATGGTCGAGCGCTTCAGCGAAAAGAATTTCCCCGAATGTTACCGCGAGTACGCCGAGCTTCTGCACTGGGATCAGTACTGGCACACCACTCTGGATACCAACAACCCTCCGTTCTGGAAATGGTTCGTTGGCGGCAAGCTCAACGCCAGTTATAACTGCGTCGACCGTCACCTGGCCAAGTACAAAAACAAGGCCGCGTTCATCTTCGTGCCGGAACCCGAAGACGAACACCACACCGTCATCACCTTTCAGGAACTTTATCGCCGCGTGAACGAAATGGCGGCGTTGCTGCGCGATTTTGCGGGCCTGCAAAAGGGCGATCGCGTCACGATCCACATGCCCATGATTCCGGAGCTGCCCATCACGATGCTGGCCTGCGCCCGCCTCGGCGTGATTCACTCCGTCGTCTTCGGCGGCTTCTCTGGCGAAGCCTGCGGCCTGCGCGCCGCCGATTCCGGCAGCCGCGTACTGATTTACGCCGACGGCTATCACCGCAACGGCCGCTGGGTGGATCACAAGGCCAGCGCCGATATCGCCGTGAAAACCGCCGTAAAAGAGGGCCAGCCCATCGACAAGGTTCTCGTCTGGCGCCGCTACCCGCAGAAATATTCGTCCGAAGCGCCGATGATCCTGCAGCGCGATTTCTTCGTCAACGATGTGCTGAAGAATTATCGCAATGCCGTCGTCGAGCCGGTTTCGATGGACGCCGAAGATCCACTCTTCCTGATGTACACCAGCGGAACTACCGGCAAACCCAAGGGCTGCCAGCACCGCACCGGCGGGTATCTCGCTTATGTCGCCGGAACCTCCAAGTATTACCAGGACATCCATCCCGAAGACGTCTATTGGTGCATGGCCGACATCGGCTGGATCACCGGCCACTCCTACATTGTCTATGGGCCGCTCACGCTCGCCGCCACCAGCGTTCTCTATGAAGGCGTCCCGCAATTTCCCGACGCTGGGCGTCCGTGGCGCATCGCGGAGCGGCTGGACGTCAACATCTTCCACACTTCGCCGACCGCCATCCGCATGCTGCGCAAAGCCGGCGGCGACGAGCCCAAGAAACATAACTACCGCTTCAAGCACATGACCACGGTTGGCGAACCCATTGAACCCGAAGTCTGGCGCTGGTATTACGATGTTGTCGGCAAGGGCGAAGCCGTCATCGTCGACACCTGGTGGCAAACCGAAACTGGCGGCTTCCTCTGCACTACCAAGCCCGCTCTCGACGCCATGAAACCCGGCAGCGCAGGCCCGGCGTGCCTCGGCATCTATCCGGTGATCTGGGACGAAAACGGCAAGGAAGTTTTGGCCGCCGCCCACGCCGCAGGAAATATCTGCATCCGCAATCCGTGGCCCGGCATCATGCAGACCATTTGGGGCGACCCGGAACGTTTCGTAAACAACTACTACAAGAAATACAACAGCAATCCTCAGAGCAAGGATTGGCACGACTGGCCTTACTATGCCGCCGACGGTGCTGTGCTCGCTCCCGACGGTTACTACCGCATCCTCGGCCGGGTTGATGACGTCATCAACGTTGCCGGCCACCGGCTGGGCACCAAGGAACTGGAATCAGCGTGCCTCACCGTGGCCGAAATTGCCGAAGCCGCCGTCGTTCCTGTGGTGGATGAAATCAAGGGCCGCGTCCCCGAAATTTACGTCTCGCTGAAACCCGGGATCCGCTCCAACCGCGAGGTGACGGAGAAACTCATCGCCACCATCGAGACCATGATCGGCAAAATCGCGCGCCCCAAGCGCATCCACATCGTTCCCGACATGCCCAAGACCCGCTCCGGCAAAATCATGCGCCGCGTGCTGGCCGCTATTTCCAACCGCATGGACACCGGCGATATCACCACGCTGGCCAATCCGGACATCGTGGAACAGGTGCGGCAGGTTGTTCAGGGCCGCGAACGTGGTCCCCTCGCCGAAGGCCCCGAAGACATCAAGCTCTTCGGCGAAGACCGCTAGCGAACTCCGGCCATGGCTTCGCCGGTTCGCGCGCTCGTTTTTGACGCCTACGGAACGCTCTTCGACCCGTTCGCCGTGAAAGCCCGCGCGGAAGAATTATTCCCTGGCAATGGCGGGGCCCTCAGCCAACTCTGGCGTTCCAAACAACTGGAATATTCCTGGCTACGCACGCTGATGGGCCGCTACGAGAATTTTTGGAAAATCACGGAAGACGCTCTGCTGTTCGCATGCCACACGCTGAAGCTTTCCAGCGACAAGCACCAGCGTAATCAACTCATGCAAGTCTATCTCACCCTTCCCGTATTTCCCGAAGTGAAGCCGGCTCTTGAGAAACTCTCGAGCCTCCCACTCTCGATCTTGTCTAACGGCACTCCCGAAATGCTGATGCCGCTCGTCGCAGCCAACGGCATGACGCGCTATTTCAAAAATGTTTTTAGCGTGGACGCTTTACAAATGTACAAGCCGCGCCCGGAGGTCTACCAGCACGCCGTAAGCAGCCTGGGCGTTCCCAGGGAAGCCATTGGATTTATCTCGTCCAATTTTTGGGACATCGCCGGGGCCACATCCTTTGGCTTTCGTACATTGTGGCTTAACCGCGCTTCCGTGCCCGCGGACGAATTGGGCGTAGCCCCAATCGGAGTTCTATCCACTCTCACCGAACTGCCAGACATTCTGGAGAAAACGTCGACACTCTGAAAAAAAGCGGCCGCGTTCGCCGGCCCATCAATCGGGCTTTCCCGGCAACTCGGCCGCTTCACTCAAGCAACTTTTGTGCGTTCTACAGCGCGCTTCCCACCATCGCCGAATATGCGATCCACGTCATCACAATCGCTCCCAGCGAGCCGCACACCAGAAAAATCGCCAGCATCTTTCCGCTTA
Source organism: Vulcanimicrobiaceae bacterium (assembly GCA_035484435.1). GTDB lineage: Bacteria > Acidobacteriota > Terriglobia > Acidiferrales > UBA7541 > Acidiferrum. The sequence goes on from DATHOY010000035.1 coordinate 10,206, forward strand.
CCTTTTCATCGCCCAACTCTGCCATCGGATTGCCTCCACATTTGAAATCGAGTTGCCCACACAACTCAACTCTGAACCGTCGAGCATTATACACATTCAGGGTCGCTCGCCCATCCCCAAAAATCTGTCGATTGACGCCCCAGGCTCAACTCAAGAACGGGTTCACCACCAGCACGCCGCCGTATTCCTGCCCATGCGACAAATCTTCCGAATACAAAACTTCGCACCCGGCACTCTCCGCCGCCTGCACGATCATCGCATCCCAAAAAGACAGTTGATAACGCTGCTCAAGTTCGAGTCCCCGCAGGATCGAGTTAGCCGTGTTCACAACCATCCGCCAATTCTTATACGCCAGGACTGCTTCACGAACTTCTGCGGGCGTCATCGGTTGCTGGAACTTTCGTCTCACGTTCACGCAAAATTCCTGCAGCACCTGTGTGCTCAGTACGCCCCGCCGTTCCTTCCACAATTGCGCCAATAATTCCTGCGCCCGGGCGGATTTCGGCCCACCATGCCGATCGTGGGCATAGAGCAAAAGATTCGTGTCAACGAACGCCTCACCGCTCATACAGTTCGTCTCGCGATTTTGGCTTCCGCCAACCAAAAGCGGAGTTCTCCTTCATAAGCGCAAGCGCTCGCTTCATCGCCTGCTCATAGTCGCCATTCTTCTGAACCTCTTCCTCCAATTTATGGGCCATGAGAGCGCTGACGGAGATGCCTTTCTTTGCGGCAATTACCTTAATCGCCCGCACGAGGGACGCATCCAACTTCAACGTAATATTGGTTTTCTTGGTCGCGACCGCGACTGAGTTCTTTGTCATAGGATTAGTACACCTTCTCGTCTAGCACGAGTTTACGTGCAGCCCCAGGGCATGTCAACCCCTCCCGGATTTCGCTTGTTGGTCAGTTTCCTGTTTTCTGACCAACCCAGCCACACCATCCTCCAAATCTACTGCGAGTATTTCCGCCAGGTGCAACAAGAGTGCGAGGCCTTGATCAGACTTTAATCCGGGCCTCCCAATCGCTATGAGCGCATGTCGCCGGATTTCCTCGGACTCGCTTTCCTTTAGTCACTGAAGCTGTGCGTTCACGAGTGCTTTGTCTAGCCGGGGCAGAGCCTTGAGCTAAGATGAAGGCCCTATGGCTTCACGGTCAGTTCGCAAAATCGGCTGGTTCGTAGCTGGAGACATAGCCTTAATTCTGTTGCTTTCTGCATTTGGCCTAGTGCTCGATGCACTAAAGATTCCCATGGATGGGCACCCGTTTATCACAGATACCCTTGGTCCTCACGGATTAGTATTCAACCTCGTACTCCCGCTGGCGATGTACATACTCGTCCCAGCCATCGCAATTTGGATTGTCGCTTGGATCGTTACCATTTCCAGGAAAACTAATTGACGTTAGTCCAGACCTTAGGCTGGCGAAATCTTTCAGGCGCCTTTCCTGTTTCGCGTTTTTCGGGGGCTGAAGTTCTCTGCCCCCATGCAAAAGCTGGCCGATCATCTCTTCGGTTGGTTTGGCTTGGGATGCCATGGGCTCCCCCTCTTTTGCGCAGGCGGCATAGACGAGGGCTCGAAAGGATGCGGCCATCATCCTCCCGAGATTTATTACTTGTCAACAATTTGGGGTTGCGAAACCCGGGTGCGTCCCGGGGCTTAGGGTTGCGTGCGGCCTTGCAACGCGCCGCCGCAGGTCTGCAGCACGGCCGCTTTCACATCCGCGTCGAACTGGGCGCCCTGCCATCCCGTCGTCGAGCAGACTTGCCAGGCTTCCAGTCCCAGGGCTCCGCGGAAATCGGCGCCTTCCACACGGGCACCGTCCAGTTTTGTATCGCGCAGAATCGCTCCGGGGAACGACGCACCACGCAAATCCGCGCGGCTCATGTCGGCCTCGAGGAATATCGTTCCCTTCGCCTGCGCGCCCGTCAGGTTCACTCCCATCATTTTCGCGGCGGAAAAATCGGTCATCTCCATCGACGCCATCGAAAGCACCGCGTCGTCCAGCTTCACGTCGCGCAAATCGGCGTGCGAGAGCTCCGCCCGCAGCAAGTCCGCGTTCCGTAATTTCACCGCGTACAATGTTGCGCGGCCGAAATTGGCAGTCGTCAGCTTTGCGCCATCCAGGTTGGCATACGACAAATCCGCGTTACGGAAATCCGCTCCCGCCAGTTGCGCGCCCTGCGCGTCAGCAGACACCAGGTTCGCTTTCGCCGCCTGCAAGCGATCCAGGTTTGCGCCGCGCAGCACCGCTTCCCGCAGATTCGCAGCCCGGAAATCCGCTTCGGACAAGCTCGACCCTTCCAGGTTCGCTCTCCACATCCGCGCGCCCGCAAACTGCGAGCGGTACCCGCGGGAGTAACGCAAATTGATTTCGTTCAGCCGTGGCCCGCTCCCCGTTCCCGTTTCGCCGTCCGTCACTGGTTTCGCAGCACTCGTTGAAATGCTTTCTTCCGTAACGTCCGCATACGGCCGGTAACCCAGAGCCTGGAACGCCGTCGCCGCCCAGCGCCGCGGGTCGCCTCGCCCGATATCCGGCCGCGCATTGGCGTCGGCGGGCAGTCCGCGAATCACACCCAGCGACATCAAGAACACGACCATGCCAACCAGCACGGGCACTCGAAACGCGCTCGCAACATCGCGCACAAATTGCGGCGTGCTTTCATCCGTCCAGTCGCCGGGACGCAGAACCCGCGCCACGATCTTCGGCATCGCAAATCCCGCTGATGCCACCAGCGTCAGCAGAAACACTTGTAACAAAGTCCCGCGATAGTCCTGCATCACCAGGTAGCGCAGCCAGAACAGGAACACCGTCACCGGCACCGCCCAGTACGCCAGCAATTTCGCCAACCGGCATTCCACCATCGCCAGTGGCGAACGCGGATCCCGCGTCCAACGCAAGTGCTGCCGGATCGGGCCCATCAAATACCACGAGCCGTCTTTCTCCGGAGTCTGGCCGTCGGGAAAAACCGCGGGCAACGCGCCCATGCTGCCCCACAACCGCAGCAGCAAAAACTGCAACCGCAGGTACAACGCGGTCAACAGCAGCGGCGCGCCCATATAAAATCCCTGCAACGGCAAAAGGTTTGGAATCCGCGCCAACACCATTGCGGATTCATCCAGAAGCAGCCGCACATCTCGGGTCAGCGCCACCATAGCGCACGCTCCGATGCAAATCGCAATCACTAGGAGGTAAAAACGCCGCGCCGCCTGGGTGAATTGACCGATGGTTTTTCCGCCGTCGTACGCGCCAACAGCCTCCGGCAAAGTCGCGTCGAACAGGTTCGTGCCGCCCAACCGCCCGGCCCACAATCCCTGCGCGCCATACAAATTCGCGCCCATCAGATTCGCGCCGGAAAATTCCGCGCCCAACAAATTGGTTTCGCGCAGGTCTGCTTCCACCAGGTTCGCTCCGCGCAGATTCGCCATGGACAAATCCGCGCCGCGGAGATTCACCTTGGTCAAGTCCGCGCCCTGCAGGTTCACCCCCGTCAGATCGGCGTCCGAAAGATTCGCGCCCGCAAAATCTCCACGAATTCCCTGCTCGCCGTTCGATTCCACCCACAACCGGTGCTGGTCAAGCGCCTCGGCCACCTGCAGCAATTCCGTCTTCAGATCATGCGCTTCCTCGCGCGGTATGGCGACGATGCCCGTCTCACTCGCCACCGCAAACTCGGGAGCGTACTCGGGCGCAAACTCGGCCACAATTTCTGCTTGCAACGGCTCTGCCGCCCGCGGTTGTGCTTCAACCGGCGCTGGCGCGTCGATCAACTTCTGCACTTCGATGGGTGCCTTCGTAGCGACAGGTGCTTGCACCTCCCTCGGAGCTTGTGCTGCCATTGGGGCTTGCACCGGTGTTTCCTCTTCCGCGCCGAAAAATGCCGCCGCAACGCGCTCCGGTTCGCTGAGGATTCCCGCTGCATTCGCAGGCATTTTCGCGGCCGGCTGTGGCTCAGCAGCCGCTTTCATTTTTTCCGACCCCGGCGATTTCTCCGCTGCTTCGAGGAGTTCCGGTTCCAGAGCGGCCACCAATTCCTGCAGCGCCGCTTGCCGCGCCTGCACCGCACTCTCCACCGCCGCCTTCTGTAAGTCGTCCTTCATTTGGACTTCAAGCAGTGAAAGAATCTGCGCTTCTTCTGCGGGGTCCACCGACCCTCCGCCGATTTCGGCAAGTTCCTCGGCGGTTGCCAGGCGTTCCGTCCCTTTTGGTTTGTGGACTTCCGGCAAATCCGCGCTAAGTTTGGGCAACCGTTGAATCATTGTCTTTCTTTCTTCCCGGCGCCTCCGACAGTGGAGGCACACGAGTTCCACTCCTGGGCGAGTATCCTCCATCATGCCCCGGCACACCTGTGGATATCCCCTGTCCGAAAGGACAGGCGTGCCCTGATGCACACACCTCTACTCCGTTCAATTCTGGCGTGGATTCATTGTTATAGTGGCAAGGAATGGACCCTCTCCCGGACGTCTCCACACTCCCTTCGCGCGTGCCAGTCGCTCCTGCCTGGCATACGGGGCTTTACCTGATTTACCGCATTGCTTCCGGATGGCTCCTCTTACGGCGTGCAGCCTCAGTTCCAAGCGCTCGCCCTCACTCTCAGATTCCCTTTTATGTGGCGATCATTCTCGGTGACTTTCTCCTGCTGGCTTATGTGGTTTGGGGCATACGGCTGCAACGCGGCTCGCTGGCCGAGCTGATCGGCGGACGCTGGAAGACCGCGCGGGACTTTCTCCGTGATTGCGGCACCGCGGCCGTTTTCTGGGTTGCCGCACTGCTCATCCTCGGCGGCGTCGGACAACTCCTGGGTGTGCCGCCTGCGGCTCGATCCGTGGGACGTCTGACGCCCCACACGGGACCAGAATTATTTGTCTGGATTTTCGTTGCCATAACCGCAGGAATCTGCGAAGAGATTATCTATCGAGGCTATCTGCAGCAGCAGTTCGCTTTCTGGACCAAGAATGTCTTTGTGGCAATGTGCCTGTCGGCTGCCCTGTTCGGCTGCGGCCATATCTATCAGGGCGGAAAGCGGGCCATTCTGATGGGCGTGTTTGGCTTGCTATTGAGCTATCTCGCCCAAAAGAAAAAGTCACTTCGCCCCGGAATACTTACTCATTGCTGGCAGGACTCTGTTGCCGGCACGGTTCTCTATCTGTTGCGAGCCCATTGAAGAATTGGGAGGCCGCGAACCGTACAAGTGAGGGTGCTAAAGCACCAGCATTCCGATTTATTTTTAGTGGAAACCTTTACAGGCAGGCCGCTGTGTCTTGCTTCCTGATTACTGATATCTGATCGCTGTTTACCTGCCGTCGCTCGCTAATCAAAAATCGCGACACAGGTTAAATCCCATTACCCAACTATCCACGACCAAAAAATTTCAGCCGGAGCGCTCCGCTGAGGGGCCGAGGCACTCCGGCTATTCCCGCCCGCCTCCGCAGTGAGCGAGCTAGGAACTTGTACAGAAATCTAAGTTCGCGATGCGAGTCTTTTAATTGTCTTCGTGGTTGCGAAGGAATTCGTAGCGCTCGATTGCCGCCACGACGCCGACACTGCCTTCATCGCGAGCTTCGGTCCTCTGCACGCGCCCCAAACAGCGCACGCGCACCGGTCCGGCCAGGGTGATCTCGTTCGGCAGGGTCAGCAGGATCTCCACCGGAGACCCCTCTTTGACGTCCTTCGAAAGGAAGAAATAGACTCCGCGGGAGCTTACATCGCGGGATTCCGTTGTGGTTTCTCCAACAGCTGCGCCCGTGGTCCATCTCACGGTAAGCGGCAGCCGCATGGAAAAACGTTGGGTAGTGCGGCGTTCAGAGCCGGTCAATGCGGGCCTCCCTCATCGAAGGCCAAAGTCTATCTGGCCTGTGCCCAATCAACAATAGGACTCAAGACACAAAATAAAAGCGGCATTTAAAAGTACCGATGTACTAGGACTCTACCCTCTCCGTACCAACTTGGAGCAACGGGCCGATCGAGCCCAACGGCACGTTTTCTGAGCTTAAACAATGTCCACTTCTCTTCATTTTTCATGGGATACCAGCGGATGGGAAAGCGGTCAATGACAATTACTCAGTCACGAAAACTAAACCCACAGTCTCAGCGAACACACGAAAGTCATGGTCGCGTGTCAGCAGGGGGATACCGTGGTCCACGCAACTTTGTGCGATGAGAGCGTCTCCAAGCCGCGCCTTGCGGCCCTTCGCCAAGACTCTTGCTCGCAATTCTCCAGCCCTCTGCCAATAGCCGGATTCAATCTGCATCAGAGGGAGTTCTTTCAGGCTTTCTGCTGTGCTGACGGGAATTTGGGAATCACTCAGTAATTCTGTAAGCACTGCGGGCACCATCAAAACCTGCCGATCCGCTAGCGCCTTGTCAAGAAATTGCACGTCCTCGCCCGTACCGCCCGTAAAGAAAGCGATCCACGTGCTGGTGTCCGCTGCAATCATCGGTCAGATTTCAGCTCCGCCAAACTTCTGCTAAATCGCACCTTCCCACGCATCTGACGCAACCGGGCATAGGCACGCGACGCCGCTACCAACTGCAGCCCGGTTCGAATAGTTTGCGTGATGCCGCTGCCGCTCGCCTGTTGGGCCTTGTCCAGCAACTCTGCAGGCAATTCCACAGTGACTTTGCGCGTATTCGCCATAACTAATTCTACCATATTTGATACCAGCATCGAGTATGGTATATCGTCCCCAATAACGAAAAACGCCGCCCATCGGGCGGCGCTTTCTTGAACTCTTGAACTCTTGAACTTTTGAACTTCCCCCTACGTTTGGTCAATCAGCCGGTGATGAATCGCATACAGCGCCAGCTCCAGCCGGTCCGAAACGCCCAGCTTGTCGAAGATGTTATGCAGGTGGTTCTTCACCGTCTGCTCGGAGATGAACAGTTTCTCGCCAATTTCCTTGTTCCGGAAGCCCTGCGCCACCAGTTGCACGATCTCTTTTTCGCGATCGGAAAGCAGCGGCTTTTCCCGCCGCGGACCCGACTCCGAAGACTTGGCAAACGCCTTCATCACCTCGGCGGTCATCCGGTTGTCCAGCCAGATTTCGCCCGCGTGCACGCGGTGAATGCTCTTCACCAGCAAATCCGTCGCGGACTGCTTCAGCACTACGCCGCGCGCGCCAAGCCGCATCGCCCGCACCACGTCGCGGTCGTCCTCGGCCGCCGTCAGCACGATTACGCGCGTCGGCGTCTGGTCGAAGTTCACCTCTTCCAGCACGGCCAGCCCGTCTTTATCCGGCATGCGCAAATCCAACAGCAATATGTCCGGCTTCAGCTTGGCGAGCAGCTTGATGCATTCCGTGCCGTTCTGCGCTTCGCCGACGATGGTGATATCTTCATCACCGTCAATCAATTTGCGGAGCCCGTCGCGAAAAATCGCGTGGTCGTCCGCCATCAAAATCCGAATTTGCTGTTTGGTCTTCGCCATATCAGCCGAGCGGTACCTCGATTGTTAAGCGCGCACCATGCCCAGGGTTTGATTCCACGGTCAACACTCCCCCGACCGTGCGCGTTCTTTCCTTGATGGAAATCGGACCCAGCCGCAGGCGGTCAAGCTCATCCCCTGTAAAACGTCCGGCGAAGCTGAAGCCTTCGCCATTGTCATCCACCACCAGGGTGAGTCGGCTGTCATCCTGCGACAGTTTTACCACGACATGGGAAGCCTTCGCATGCTTTTTTATGTTGTTAAGTGCTTCACGGTAAATCTGGAAAATCTCCCGGCAAACCCGGTCCGGAGCGTGCAATTCCGCCGAATCCAACAGCAGATCCAGCGCCAAAGTGGACTCGTTCCGGAAGCGTTCCGCGAATCCCCGCATCAAATCCACCATATCCGCGGATTGCACACGCAGCGGACGCAGGTCCGTCACCAGGTGCCGCAGCTCCGCGCTCTCGTTCTTCACCGTCTGTTGCAGCCCAGCCAGCCCCGGCTCCACCTGCTCCACGTGCGTCGAAACCTTCCGTCGCAGCACGTCAATTTGAATCTCAATGCTCAGGAGCGTCTGCAAAATCCCGTCGTGCAAATCGCGCGATATCCGCGAGCGCTCCGCCTCAATCGCCCGCGCCCGTAGGTGCCGCAGCATGAAAACGTTTTCCAGCGAGGCGCTGATGTGCATCGCGATCCGCTCAAACCACTCCAGATGCTCCGGCGCGAACGGCTGCTGCCCCGCCGTCCGGTTGATCAGAAAAATGCGCCCCGCGGCGTGCCCCTCCTGATCGAACGCCACGGAAATGAAATTCTTGATGCCATACTCCTGCTGCGTCGGCCCCGGAATGCGCGGCAGGATTTTCAGCACCTGCTTGTTCCGCCGGTCCCAACCGAATCCGTCGCCACGCCCTTCCAGCGAATTCCAGGCCAGCGACGCTTCCATATCGTCCAGCAGGAAACCGTCCGAACGCGTCAGCGGCAAATTCTCAGGCACCAGCCGCTCGCCCTCGCCCGACCGCATTC
>DATHOY010000036.1:0-9133 GCA_035484435.1 Vulcanimicrobiaceae bacterium
CAGGAGTTCCTTGGCTTCCTTTTCGTGGAGTTCGAATTCGGAGCGGAGAGCTTTGGCGTCGCTGCGGTCGAAGCTGTACTCAGAGAGTTGTTGCTCCTCCGCTAGGCGGATGTCTCCGTAGAGTTTGTCTGCGGTCCAGCGAATCTGGTAGACGCTCTCGACATCCTGCAGGAAGGCGCAGATGCGTTCGAGGCCGTAAGTGATTTCGACGGAGATTGGGTCAAGGTCGATGCCGCCGCTCTGTTGGAAGTACGTAAACTGGGTAATTTCGAGGCCGTCGAGAAGGACCTGCCAGCCGATGCCCCAGGCGCCGAGGGTGGGGGACTCCCAGTTGTCTTCCTCGAAGCGGATGTCGTGGTCCTTGAGGTCAATGCCGATGGCGCCGAGGCTCTTCAGGTAAAGTTCCTGGACATTTGCTGGCGAGGGCTTGAGGATCACCTGATATTGGAAGTGCTTATAGAGGCGGTTAGGATTTTCGCCGTAGCGGCCGTCGGCCGGACGCCGGGACGGCTGCACAAAGGCGACACGATAAGGATCCTTGCCGAGAACTCGGAGGAAGGTTTCCGGGTGCATGGTTCCGGCACCGACCTCGGTGTCGTAGGGTTGCTGGAGAACGCAGCCCTGGGCGTCCCAGAAGTGCATAAGCTTGAGAATCAGTTCTTGAAAGGTGAGCCCTTTGGGCTTGGCCTTACCTTCAAGTTTTACTTTAACGTTCACGTTGGCTCCAAAATCTCTGATTCCCTGCTTTGTAGCTCAGGCCTTTTAGGCCTGAGGGTTTTCAGCCCTACAGCGCGATCTTGCCTGCGCAGTGAAAGGCCTCACCCCTTAAGGGGTGAGCTACAGGCACGTGCGGCGCTCTCTTTACGGCGTCTCCAAGAGTTCGCGCGTTGCGAGCTTTCGCTCTGTGTGATGCTCGATCCAGTTCAGTGCCGCCTCGCGCAGTTCTCTGGCCCAGGGTTGCGACTCGAGCGCGGCGTCCAGTTTCGCCAGCCCTTCCCGCGTGAAGATTTCGGCGAGTTGGCGGGCGTCGCTGGAGACCGGCTTCATGCCCGAGTGACGATGCTCCTCACAATACAGACCGGGAAACGCCGCCGACTGATATGCCGGCTTGCCCCCGAACGGCTTGCCGCAATCGGCACATGCGTCGAAGCGTGGCAGCCAACCCGCAAGGCGCACCGTCCAGAACGCGAAGTAGCTCAACGGTAGGATGCCGTTCCCGCGGCGTTCGACCTCGCGCACCGTGAGCAGGACCAGCCGGAACATCGGCTCGGACGGCTCATGCTCCGGAAGAACGAGTTCGACGGTTTCGCTGACCAGCGCGAGGCTGGTCGAAAGCTCGTAGTCACTCTGAGACTTGTTGAAGGACTCGAGCAACTCGGCCTGTTGGATGCGGACCAGGTCGCGCGTTTCGCGTTCGACATACCAGAGCTGCACGTGCGCCAGCAGTTCCAGCGTCGAGCCGTAGCGGTTCTTGATGCGGCGCGCGCCGGCGGCTACTCCCCGCATGCGACCCGAAGTGCGGCCCAGAAAACTGACCAGGCGATCGGCCTCGCCCAGCGCGAAGGTCTTCAGAATGATGGCTTCCGTTTCGCGGGCAGGCATGAAATTTTGGCGCGATCGCTTGGGAAGAGCAGTACGGAAAGTCTCTGAGCAAGCGGGACGCACATGCAGGACTAAATTGAATACCACAGGTCAGGAAGCATCGCAATGTTGGCGTGGGGGAGTTGTGGAAGAAATGGGAGAAATATCCATGCGGGAAGCCTGATTCGAATGGAATTTCAAAATGGGAAAACCTTCAAGTATCACTTTAAATGTCGGCGCGCCGACATTTTTGCGGGTGCGGAGTGAGAGTGGTGGCGAGGCGTGGGTGCGCGCAAGCAGATCTGCCGCGCCTCCGAGGCTTGGAGGCATTCGTCTATCCTGACCCAGCGCTTACGCCCTGGGCTAAGCTCTGCCGCGCCTCCGGCGCCGGTGGGTGTGTAGGTGCATTCAGTGTCGGCATTTGCGGTGGCCCTGTAGCTCGCCCCTTCAGGGGTGAGGCTTTTCGCAATGCTGGCGGGATCGCGCTGGTGGCGATGGAAAACCTCAAGCCCGAAGGCCTGAGCTACAGTGCTTGGCAATCGCCCAGGATTTAGCGATGAAGCCGTGCGTAAAAAGATTCTGTTAACCAGGAATTTTGGCGAGAGAAGTTATAAGACACGAACGACGCGCTATTTCCCTTCCCGGGCACGGCCAACAATGCGTGAATTGGGCGCGTGCATTTCCGGGCACTCCTGTCCAAAAAGGGATTGAGGTTTGCTGGAACGCCGGGTACGGTTGCGTAGACGGCAGTTCCAGGTTTTTGACGGATACGGAGATCACTATGCGAATTCTGAGGATGATGGTTGTGTTGTGCGCATTGGTATGCCCCTTTGCCAAGGCGGCGATGGGGCAAGGCAATCCGAGTGGCGGGAGACAAGTTCCCTGCTCTTCGGATGACGGACGGCGGCGATACTGTCCGGCGAATACGCGGGCGGGGGTCGCGCTGGAAAAACAGACCAGCGGGGCGAGTTGCCAGCAGGGATACTCGTGGGGATATGACGAAGGCGGGATCTGGGTGGATCACGGATGCCGTGCGTATTTCCGAGTGGAGTTTGAACGTCCGGGCGAGAATCGAGGGGGCGAGTCCATTGTGCGCTGCTCGTCGGAAGACGGTGGGCGGCATTATTGTGAGGCGGACACGCGCGGGGATGTGGACCTGATCCGGCAGCACAGCGAAGCACCTTGCGACGAAGGTGTCTCGTGGGGTTTCGATCGGCGCGGAATTTGGGTGGACCATGGTTGCCGGGCGGAGTTTGTGGCGCAGCCGAACGAACGGCCGGAGCATCCGGAAGGTCCTGGTGGGCCGGCGCAATCGCTTTACTGTGCTTCCGATGACGGCAGGAGAAATTACTGCCAGGCGGATGCGCGGGGCGGAGTGCAACTGGTGAAGCAACGGAGCGGGGCGGCTTGCCAGGAGGGCTATTCGTGGGGAGCCGACGAGCATGGGATTTGGGTGGACCACGGATGCCGGGCGGATTTTGTGGCAACCGGGCGCGGCGAAGGACACGGTGACGAACACCGGCATGCGCGGGCGTGCAATCGTTCGATTGGACAGGAGCGGGCGGACGAACTGGAGCAGCAATGCAGGAAGGTTGCGCCGGGGAACCGAGCAGCGTGCGACGACAAGAACTCATGCCGGGTGATCACGGATGAGATCCGGCGCGGATGCCAGTTGCTGGGCCGTGATGGGCCACGGTATTGCGAGGATTACCGGTAACAATGCGGAAAAATGTCGGCGCGCCGACATTGAAAGTAATACTTGAAGGTTTTTGAGTGCGGAGGCGGAGCCTTCGCTTTTGCGAACTAAACATGGCTCCAATTTTGAGATTGCGATGATGTTCGCTTCCGTAAAAGCGAGAGCTTCGCTCTCGCACTCAAAAGGAGCTAGGCACGGTACACTGGCGGAATGATTCCGCTGAAGGATATCAATCCGACCAGGAACTTCCCTTTCGTCAATGTGATGTTGATATCGGCGAACGTGCTGGTGTTTTTGTACCAGATCACACTGTCGCCGCACGCGGTTAAGGCGTTTGTAATGGCGAATGCCACTGTGCCGGTGCGGATTCCGGCGTTTCTGGCGGGGCATGCGCCGGCGAGCATGGCGCTGTTCCCTTTGTTCAGCAGCATGTTTCTGCATGGCGGGTTGATGCACCTGCTGGGGAACATGCTGTTCCTCTATATATTCGGGGACAATGTGGAGGATTCGTTCGGGCATATCGGGTATTTGTTCTTTTACATTTTGTGCGGGATCGGGTCAGGGTTGATTCACGTTTTATTCAACTGGCATTCGGCGATTCCGGCGCTGGGGGCGAGCGGGGCGATCAGCGGGGTGATGGGGGCGTACGCGGTGATGTTCCCGAGCCACCGGATACTGACGTTCTTTTTTATTTTCCTGATACCGGTGCCGGCCATTTTGATTTTGGGGTATTGGTTTGCGCTGCAGTTTGTGGCGGGGATTAATGGGCTGGGAATGGCGACGGCGGGGGGAGTGGCTTGGTGGGCGCACATCGGGGGATTTTTGATGGGTGTGGTGATTGCGTGGGCAGCGAAGAAGAGATGAAGAAGAACAGGGCAAGATTTCACACAGAGGACGCAGAGACAGAACACAGAGGACACAGAGAAGAGCGGGTTCAAGTATTACTTGAAGATTGGCCAATCTGAAGTTTGGCCACTACAGGTGCTTGGCGATGTGGTTGGTTAGGTAGTCGGAGACTTCGTTAGTGGTTTTGGAGCCGCCGAGGTCGGGGGTGGTGATGTTGTCGTTGAGGGCGGCTTTTACGGATAGTTTTAGCGCGTGAGCTTCGTCGTTCCAGCCTAGAAATTCCATTAACAAGCCGGCGGTTAGAACGGAGCCGAAGGGGTTGGCAATTCCCTTCCCGGCGATGTTGGGGGCGGAACCATGGACAGGCTCGAAGAGCGAGGTGCGGCCGGGGTGGATGTTGGCGGAGGGAGCGAGGCCGAGTCCACCGGCAAGTTGCGCGGCGAGGTCGCTGATGATGTCGCCGAAGAGATTGTTGGTGACGATGACGTCGAACTGGCGCGGGTCACGGACTAATTCCATGGCTAGCGTGTCGATGAAGAGGTGGCGGGAGTCGACTTCGGGATATTCGGCGCGGACGGATTTGAAGACACGCTGCCAGAGATCGCCGGCGTAGGTCATGGCGTTGGATTTGTCGGACATGCAAAGCCGTTTGAGCTTGCGGGATTGGGTGTACTGGAAAGCGTGGCGGATGATGCGCTCGACGCCTTTGCGGGAGTTGATGTCTTCCTGCGTGGCGATTTCTTCGGGCGTATCCTTTTTGAAGAAGCCGCCCATGCCGACGTAGAGGCCTTCGGTGTTTTCGCGGAAGACGATCAGGCGAATGTCGTTGGTGGTGATGTCGCGGAGCGGAGTGTAGCGCGGGTGGAGGAGTTCGGTGGGGCGGGCATTAACGAAGAGATCGAGCTTGAACCGCAGGCCGAGGAGGATGTCGGCGGCGTGCTGATTGGAGGGGACACGGGGATCGCCGAGCGCGCCGAAGAGAATGGCGTCGAATTCGTCGCGGAGCATTTCGACGGCTCCGGGCGGAAGAGTGATATTTTCGCAGAGGAATTTGTCGGCGCCCCAGTCGAAGGGGACGAATTCGAGTGGGCGACGGTGTTTTTCTGCAGCCGCCTGGATGCATTTCACGGCAACGGGTGTGACTTCCTTGCCGATGCCGTCGCCGGGGATGACGGCGATGCGCGCGTTGGGACCGCCGTTGCGGAGGGAAATGTTGGGCACGTTTTTCTGCTCCATGTGACTGTGGATGAAGTTTACGTTAGCACAGGTGGCGGGGCGTAATCAGTAATCGGTAAGAAACGAACAGATAGCAGGGACCAGATAACGGGGAGCAAAACGCCGCGGTGCCCGATGGCGCGGGGCGATATAGAATATCCGGCATGATTACTGACACCGAGAAAATATTTTTTAGGACGTGGCAGGGGTATGCGGAGGCGTTTCCTTCGAGCAAGCGGGTTACGCATACGGAGATGGAGATTGCGTTGGCGGGGATCGCGGTGCCGCTGTTTAACCTGGCGTTTCCGAAAAGCAGAACCGCGATGAGCCGCGCGGAGTTCGAGGGCTTGCTTGGGGAGTTTGGGAAAATCCTGAAGCCGCGAGGCGTGCCTGGGCTTATGTTTCTACAGACCGGACAGGTGGAGGGGAATTCTGGAATCGCGGAGTTGTTCCGCATGCCGGGGATGGTGGCGGAAGAATTGTTGCCGCCGAAACGCGCGTTGGGGGAATTTGTGATTCGAGAAGTTGCGGGAGAGGCGATGGCGGAGGAGATTGCACGGCTGAATGTGGTGTGTCACGAGATGGAACTGAAGGATGTGGCCGAGTTGACCTGCTCGGAATTGTGGGGAGGGCCGAATCACGGATTCTTGCTTTACGAGGATGGCGCGGCGGTGGCGGGAGGATCGGCTTCGTTTGTGGAGGGAGTTTCGTACATCGGGTGGATGGCTACGCTGCCGGAGTATCGCGGGCGCGGGTATGCGGAGGCGCTGCTGCGGCACATGGATGCGTTTATGCGGCAGCGATATGGCGTGAAGGAGACAGTTTTGCACGCGACGGAGATGGGAAGGCCGGTGTACGAGCGGCTGGGGTTTCGGGCAGTGGATGAGTTTGCGGCGTATTTGTGCGCACCAGGGGAATAGAACCAGGGGAGATGGAGTTGAGTACGGGCAGGGGCATGCAATTGAGATCTGCGGCTGGAGGGATGACGATGAAAAAGTTTTTGAAAGCGATAGCAGTGATGGGTCTGGTGATGGTGTGTGTTAGTTTGCGGATTGCGGCGCAGGGGACGCCGGTGGAAGGAACCGTAGAAGCTACGGGGAAATTGGTGAAGGTGATGGCGGCGGGAGCGGAGACGACCGGATGGGCGATTGAGTTTGAGCAGGAAGTGAGTTTCGGCGGAAATGCTGTGCACTCGATTGAGGTGGAAGGCGACGCGAAGAAATTTGGGAAGCTGGAAAACAAAAAGGTGACGGTGAAGGGGAACATTGTTCACCGATCGGGAACGGAGCGGAAAGACCGGATGGTGTTTGTGGTGCAGAAGATCAAGGAGTGGAAGACACCTGCGGGGGAGAGGCCGAGCAACTATTGAGGCCCGTGAGGGAGTGGATTGACTCCGGAGGAGGAGTTGAATAGGCTCACGACACCTGAGGAGGAAACTATGAGAAAGATCGGAATGTTGGGGATGCTGGCGGCGGTGGTGATGTTGTGCGTTGGAGTGTGGACGGCGGCGCAGGATAAGCCGGAGGTTGTGGAAGTGACGGGGATTCTTGTGAAGGTGTCGGGGGTTGGGGCGGACACGACGGGATGGGAGCTGCATTTTCCGAATGCGATGGATATCGGCGGGAAGATGACGAAGGCCGTGGAAGTCGATGGAGATCCGCACAAATTTCAGAAGCTGGAGAATTTGCGGATCACGTTGAAGGGGTATCTGATGCGGCCGTCGGAGAACCGGATTGTGATTAAGGTGCAGAGGATTAAAGAGGGTGTGTAGTGAGTGGTGAAGCGGCCGGCGAAGCTAGCTAAATAGTTTTTCGGCAAGTTGGTCGCGGGTGAGTTCAAGATAACCAGCGACGTCAGAGAGAATTTGAGAGAGAGTGCCTACCTTGAGAGGCGCATGCGCCGGGATTGTGATGTGGTGCTGAGTTCCCTTGAAACCGGAAGACAGGCGCATGTGGCTGCCTGATTGGCGGGTGACTTCATAACCGAAGCGTTTCAGGGCGCGAGCGAGTTCGTCGCCGCTGAGGTCGCGCGGGAGTTTCACGCAGAGATGACCTCGTCTTTAACGAGGTGAAGACGGATGACGGAGGGTTTTTCGTTTCCCGTGAAGTGGCAACTAACTGCGTCACGCACCATCGCCTTGAGTTCTTCGAGCGTTTCTGCTTGAGAAAAAATCGAATGCCCGAGAGCGCGGGCTTCGTAGCCGCCTTCAGGAGATTCTTGCACAGCGAAGATAATTTCCGTTTTAGACATTGTAATGCTCTCTATTCATTCTATGCCGAATCGGCGTGAAGTCGAGGGAGGAAGTTTCTCTAGTTGTGATGCCGGGCGACGCGAAGAACAGCAGCCGCCCGGAGAGAATCGGACGAACGCGGAGAAGAGAAACCCAAGAAGGCCGGGCAAGCCCGGCCCCTACAAAAGCCGGAATTAGGAGGAGCGGGCGGATTCGGTTAGGAAGAGGCCGCAGAGGGCTAGGGCTGCGCCCGCGAGTTCGGACCGGGAGCCGCGCTCGCCGAGGAAGAGGATGCCGAGGATTGTGGCGGAGACTGGAAGTAGATAGGAGAAAGCGCTGAGTTGAGAGGCGTCGAGGTAGCGGAGTAGCCAGAAGTAGAAGAGGTAGGCGAGAGTGGAGCTGAAGATGGCACTGAAGGCGAGGCAGGCCCAGGCGACCCACGGGATGGATTGCCAGTTGGCGAGCGGGCCGAGGGCTGCGGCGCGGTTGATGGCGATGGGGAGAACGAGGATGCCGCCGAAGAGGTAGTTCCAGGTGGTCATGGTGAGGGCGTCGTAGTTCCCTGCTACGCGCTTGCCGAGGACGACGTAGAGGGCGAAGGCGAGCGAGCCGCAGAGGGTGATGAGGTCGCCGTGAATGGTGGGCGAGTGGCGGGAGACGCCGCCGGAACCGTACGCGAGGATGGCGACTCCGATGAACGAGACCGTCATGCCGAGTGCTTTGCCTATAGTGAGCTTTTCGAGGCAGAAGAGGACGGCGAGGATGAGGGCGTAGATGGGGCCCATGCCGAGGATTAGCGAAGAGTGAGCGACGCTGGTGTAGCGAAGTCCTACCGTGAAGCACATCTGATTTAAGCCGATACAGAAAAAACCGAGATAGGCGAAGGTGAAGAGGTCGCGGAGCGTGCGCGGCTGTTTGTGCGCTTTTAGGTCGGCTGAGAAGGCGCGGAGGCGCGCGGCGATGGGGTAGATGGCGAGCATGAAGGCGGACGCGGCAACTACGCGGAAAGACGCGAGAGTGAGCGGCTCGAAGGAGCGGAGTGCGATTTTGACGGTGAGATAGTTGACGGCCCAGATGGCCATGATGAGAGTGATGCAGGCGACAAGGATGGAACGTGTGGGACGGTGGCCGTCGGAGGGTTCTATATGCACGGGCGTAGGCGGAGCGAGGGCATTGAGTCGTTGGGATTATACGTGAGTGTGGAGGAACGGATGGAGAGCAGAGTAAAGACAACGCAGAGGCGCTGAGGGCGCAGAGATTCGCAGAGAAGAAGGATTGTGGAACTCTTTGCCCCTCCTCCTAATTCTAATTGCGTTTCGTGTTCCCATAGCGATAGCCGGCGCAAACGTCGCCTTCGCCCGGACTAGGCAGCGCCTGCAAATCTCGGATACGTCCCTCTGTCAGCTTAGTTTTCAATGTTGCATAGCACATCGGATAAACGGAGCCGTACTCCGCAATAATTTTCTCGACAGGGAGATCCGGATACAACGCAGCGAGCTGTGCATCCCGATAATTTTCCCACGCCTTTTGCTCCGGACTGTCTTTGCTGATGCCAAGGTCTTTCA
>DATHOY010000037.1:0-18532 GCA_035484435.1 Vulcanimicrobiaceae bacterium
CCGAATCTCGATCCCCGCATCCCGCAACTGGCCCAGAAAATCACCGCCGCCGCCGACAATCCCTTCGACAAATCCGTGCTCCTCGAAAGCTATCTCCGCCGCAATTTCGGCTACACGCTGAACCTTGCCGGAAAGCCCGGCGCGGACCCGCTGGCGCAGTTCCTCTTCGTCACCAAGGCCGGCCACTGCGAATATTTCGCGTCAGCCATGGCGGTCATGCTTCGAACCCTTGGCATCCCCTCGCGCGAAGTGAACGGTTTTCTCCCCGGCGAATACAACGACCTCGCGGGAGATTACATCGTCCGCGCCAGCGACGCGCACAGCTGGGTCGAAGCCTATTTCCCCGGCAGCGGCTGGATCACCTTCGATCCCACCCCCGCCGCCAACGGCTCCGAATCCGGCATCTTCTCCCGCCTGAATCTTTACCTCGACTGGATGCAGCTCACCTGGAACGAATGGGTGATCAACTACGACTTCGCGCATCAATTGCTCATGGCCAGAAACGTCCGCCAGAATTCCACGGATTATTCCGAATCCGCGCGCCAATGGTTCCGCCGCACACAGGAACGCGGAATGGCCGGCCTCACCGAATGGCAGCTCCACCACTCCTATCTCAGTCTGGTCTTTCCGGTCGCCCTGGTATTTCTACTCGTCGTCCTTCGTTTCGATTGGATCCGCTCCGCTCTCCGTTGGCTCAGCCTGGCCCTGCAGATGCGCCAGCCAACCGCGTTGCGAAATAATCCCCAACTCGCCTCCCGCCTCTACACCGAAATGTTGCGTGTCCTCGAAAAGCGCGGCTACACCCGCGCCGAAACCCAAACCCCGCAAGAATTCGCCGCCGCTCTTGCCGTGCAACCCGGCCTAAGCTCCGCAGTCGGCGAATTCACCTCCCTCTACGCCCAAGCCCGCTTCGGCGGCGCCATCTGCGACGCCTTCCGCCTCCGCGCCCTCCTAGAACAAATCCGCTCCACCCCGTAGCGGCCACTTTCAAGCTTGCCCTGACGAAAGAACGGGTGGCCCCGCCCGGCGCCCCACATGCTTTTGTAGGGGAGGGGCTCGCCCCTCCCTCTTGCCTTTGTAGGGCCCGCCTTCTGAGGCGGGCGCCTTTTCCCAAACCCCACCCTAATCCACCGCCCATGCTAAAATAGAAAGATTGGTGTAAAGGCGCCAACCTCACCGTATGCGTAAAGTCGGTTTCATCTCCCTCGGATGCCCCAAGAATCTCGTTGACAGCGAGGTCATGATGGGCATTCTCGCGCGCGAGGGCTACGAACTGACCCCGCGCGCTGACGACGCCGAAATCCTCGTCGTCAACACCTGCAGCTTCATCGAGCCCGCCCAGAAAGAATCCGTCGACGCCATCCTCGAAATGGCCGAGCACAAAAAATTCGGCGCCGCGAAAAAACTAATCGTCGCCGGCTGCCTCGTCGAACGCTACCGCGACCAGATCCTCCAGCAAATTCCCGAAGTAGACGCCGTCGTCGGCACCGGCGAAGTCGAACGCATCATCGAAGCCGTCGAAGGCGACCTGAAAATTCTGCCCGCCCAGCCGCCGGCGTTCCTCTATCACGACCTCACCCCACGCATCGTCACCACCCCCAAGCATCAGGCCTACATCAAAATCGCCGAAGGTTGCGACCACCCCTGCACCTTCTGCATCATCCCGCAGCTCCGTGGCGCCTTCCGCAGCCGCCGTTTCGAATCCGTCGTCCGCGAAGCGGAAAACCTAGCCGCCTCCGGAGCCCGCGAAATTACTCTCATCGGCCAGGACACCACCTCTTACGGCGAAGACCTCGGCCTCCGCGACGGCCTAGCGCAACTCCTCGAACGTCTTGCGCAAGTCGAAGACTTGCTCTGGGTCCGCTTCCTCTACGCCTACCCGAATCGCGTAACGCAAAAGATGCTCGAAACTCTTGCCGCCCACCAGCGACTGGCCAAATACATCGACATGCCGCTGCAGCACGCCAGCCGCAACGTCCTCGCCCGCATGAAGCGCGGCTCCCACGGCGACGCCTTCCTGAAACTTCTGGAACGGATGCGCAAGACAATTCCCGGCGTCGCTCTCCGCACCAGCTTCATCGTCGGCTTTCCCGGCGAAACCGAAGCCGACTTCCAGGAACTCTACGATTTTGTCGCCGCCGCAAAACTCGACTGGATGGGCGTCTTCGAATATTCCGACGTGGACAACGCCGCCAGCTTCCCTCTCGATGGCAAGGTCGACGCAGAAACCATCAACGACCGCCGCAACCGCCTCATGGCTCTGCAAAAGAAAATCTCCCGCGAAAATCTGCGCAAGCTAAAAGGCCGCACGCAAACCGCTCTCGTCGAAGGCCCGTCAAAAGACAATCCACTCGTCTGGGAAGCCCGCCTCGAATCCATGGCCCCGGACATCGACGGCAAGCTCTACCTCACCGACATCGAATTGCCCAGCGGCGAAGTAACCGAATCAGGTGACGTAGTGAAAGTCGAAATCACCAAGACCGACGCCTACGACCTGATCGGCCGCGTAGCCGAAATCCAATCACGAAAGCCAGTCCGCCCGATGGCGGCAAGCCAGCCGCAAGTCGCACCAGAAAAACTAACCCGAATCGCAACCGGCGCCGCCCTCCGAGTACTCGGCTAGCTCAACCGCAATCGTAGCGGCCACCTTCAGTGCTTGCCCTGACGAAGGAAGGGTGGCCCAGCACAATTTTGTAGGGGAGGGGCTCGCCCCTCCCTCTTGCTTTTTGTAGCGGCCACTTTCAAGTGGCCACGAACGCATTTCCACCCGCCCGGGTAGTTCAACCAAACGCCCGCCGTTTGAAATCTTCAACCCCCACCTCGCCCCAAATCTCCTCTTCGCTTGTCCCCATCCCCTTCCGGATGGTAAAACATTTCCTTCACGATGAAACACCATTGCCCCATCTGCAAAAAAACCACCGACTCCGCCACCGACACGGATTTCCCATTCTGCTCCGAACGCTGCCGCTTGACGGACCTCGGCGCGTGGGCCGCGGAAAAATACGTCGTGTCCGACCCCATCTTCGACGAAGAAGACATCCCCGAGGCCGATCGCCGCGCACCTCAGGAAGACGGACGCGATAACGATGACACCATCCACTGATCCGGCCGCGAGTCTAGCCTCCGCCGCCAAACCGCGCTTCGCCTACGCCATCGCCACCGCCCTCGGCACCGGTTACCTCAAGCCCGGCCCCGGCACCTGGGGCTCCGTCGTTGGCCTGCTCATCGCCGTCATCTCTCATCCTTACACTTGGTTCATCGTACTCGCCGTTCATCTGGGCGGCGGACTCGGTTTCGATCTACCGTTACAATCGGGACGGCTCGGAATTGCGATTCTTCTGATTCCCTCAATTGCAGTGTGGTTATTCATTGCTTTGCTTGGAGTAAAGACCAGCAGGCAAGTTGCCGAGTACGCCGGAATAAAAGATCCTCAATACGTGGTGATCGACGAAGTCTCCGGAGTGCACCTCGTACTTCTTCTGAGCCTAGCCCCGGTTGTCCCGATGGTCTTCCTTAGGCCGGAGGATGCAGGCATTTTCGCTCTTTATACCGGCATGAGCATCCTCAACTGGAAATTCCTCCTAGCCGCCTTCCTCCTCTTCCGCCTCTTCGACATCACCAAACCCTTCCCCTGCCGCCGCCTCGAAAACCTCCCCGGCGGTTGGGGCATCATGGCCGACGACTGGATGGCCGGCGTCTACGCTGCCATTTGTTTGCGTCTCGCGTTACACTTTCATTGGCTATGAACTTTGGGCAAGAGCAATGAAATTCGGGTTTGGCAGCACACCAGAGAAAAACGGCATCCCGCACATTGAGCGAATTGCGCCCGCCGCCGCGATTCCCGGAGGCGAGATCGCCATCTACGGCAGCGGCTTCACCTCGCGCCACGGCGGCCGTCCTCTCGTCCGCTTTGGCGAAGCCGAAGCCCCGCTTTCTCTCGCCAGCAGCAACCGCCTGATTGCCCGCGTTCCGGAAAACGCCAACGGCAGCACCATCCAGATCGTCAATGCGCAAAGCGAAAGCCAGCCCTTCCCCGTGGCCCTCGGATTCCAAATCGCCGACAACCTGCATCCTGTCAGCAACCCGGCCGTCGACTCCGCTGGAAATATCTACGTCACCTTCAGCGGCCCCCGCGGCCAGCGCGTTCCGGTTTCGCTCTATAAAATCAACACCAGCTACACCGTCAAGCCGTTCGTCACATCGCTCATCAATCCCACCGGCCTCGCCCTCAACTCGGCCGGCGACCTCTTCGTCTCCTGCCGCCACGACGGCACCATCTTCCGCGTCACGCCAGACGGCCGCAGCGAACAATGGATCGAGGGAATGGGCATCGCCACCGGCATCGCCTTCGACGCAAAAGGAAATCTCTTCGTCGGCGACCGCAGCGGCACCATTTTCAAAATCAGCCCCGAGCGCGAAATTTTCGTCTTCGCCACTCTCGAGCCTTCCATGGCCGCCTATCATCTGGCGTTCCATCCCAGCGGCGAACTTTACGTCAGCGGCCCCACCACCTCCAGTTACGACCGCGTCTATCGCATCACCCAAAACGGCGAAGTCCACGTCTTCTATCGCGGACTCGGCCGCCCACAAGGCCTCGCGTTCGATCAAAACGAAAACCTCTACGTAGTCGCCTCCTTCGGCGGCCACCGCGGCGTCGTCCGCATCTCGCCCCAGGGCCACGCCGAACACGTTCTCAGCGGCTCGGCACTCGTAGGCCTCGCCCTCCTCCCCAGCGGCCGCGGCATCCTCGCCGCCAACAGTTCACTATTCACCATTGACTGGAACATCCGCGGCCTACCCCTCCACGGCTAGGAGTCATCTGACTAGGTTGCATCCCCGCACAATCAAACAAAAAGATTTGTAGGGGCGGCTTTAGGCCGCCTTCTTGCCGTCCCCTTGCCTTTGTAGGGGCGGGGCTCGCCCCGCCCGCTGTAGCCGCACCACCCACAATCCGTTTGGCCGGGATATCAACAAAACTAGACATAAGTTTTGATCTGCGGTTCCCGCAGCGCCTTCCGTCCGGCCCCTTCCCCGACTGAGCTACAATAATCTCCATGAAAGCCGAAATCATCGCCGTCGGTTCTGAACTCCTCACTCCCGACCGTGTAGACACCAACTCACTCTTCCTCACCGAAGA
This sequence comes from Vulcanimicrobiaceae bacterium, assembly GCA_035484435.1. Lineage (GTDB taxonomy): Bacteria > Acidobacteriota > Terriglobia > Acidiferrales > UBA7541 > Acidiferrum. The sequence goes on from DATHOY010000037.1 coordinate 5,138, forward strand.
ATTGAACAAGCTCGGCATCGAAGTTCTGCGCAAAACCATCGTCGGTGACAATCGCGAATTACTCGCGGAAGCGTTTCGCGACGCGCTAAACCGTGTTCCAGTTGTAATCACCAGCGGCGGCCTCGGACCCACCGAAGACGACCTCACCCGCGAAACTCTCGCCGAACTTCTCGGCCGCCGCCTGCAACGAAATGACGAAGTCGTTCGAGCCATCGAAGCCAGATTCCGCAGCTTCAAACGCGACATGCCCGCCGTGAATCTCCGCCAGGCCATGGTCCCCGAAGGCGCCGAAGTCCTCGAAAATCCCCGCGGCACTGCTCCCGGCCTGTGGATTGAAGACAAAGGCCGCATGGTCGCACTCCTTCCCGGCCCTCCACGCGAACTGAAACCGCTTTTTCTCGAACAAGTCCTGCCGCGCCTCCGCCGCCGCGTCTCCGGCGTCCGCATGTTTCACCGCGAGCTCCGCGTCACCGGCCTCGGCGAATCGCACGTCGAAGAACGCATCCGCCCCATATACACCCGCTTCCCCCAGGTGAACACCACCATTCTCGCCGCTCCCGGCGAAATCCAGATTCATCTCCGCCTCTGGACCGACGACGCCACGCAAGCCGAAACCACACTCGACGAAATCGTCCGCAGCTTCGAACTTGCCCTCGGCGATCGCATCTTCGCCCATAAAGCCGTGACCCTCGAAGACGTCGTCGCCGAACTGCTCACCACCAACCGCGCCACCATCTCCACAGCGGAAAGCTGCACCGGCGGCCTGCTCGCCGAACGCCTCACGCGCATCCCTGGCAGCTCCACCTATTTCCTCGGCGGCGTAGTCTCCTACAGCAACGAACGCAAAACAGCCTGGACCGAAGTCCCCGCCGAACTCATCGCTTCAAAAGGCGCGGTCAGCGCGGAAGTGGCCGTCGCGCTCGCCGAAGGCATTCGCCGCAGCGTTGGCAGCACCTTCGGCGTTGGCATCACCGGCATCGCCGGCCCCGGCGGCGGCAGCGAAGAAAAACCCGTGGGCACGGTGCACATCGCGCTGGCCACCCCAACGGGAACGAAGGATCGTCTCGTCCATCTCCCCGGCGACCGCGAAATGATCCGCTTCTACGCTTCCCAACTCGCCCTCGACATGGTCCGCGTGCACTACCTCTTCGACGGCAAACCTCAGCCGCGCCGCGTCAATCCGGCAAGCTAGGCCAGGTTTCTTCCGTGCGACTCTTCATCGCCATCGAAATCCCGGAAACAATTCGAACCGCCTTCGCTTCCCTGTTGAAAGACTTCCGCGCCCTCGCTCCGCAGCTGAAATGGGTGCGCCCCGAAAATCTCCACGTCACCCTCAAATTCCTCGGCGAAACCGATCCCCAAAAATTGGGCCCGCTCCAAAACGTGCTCTCGGGCGTTCGTTCCTCCGAACCGGTAAATCTCGACTTCCGCGGCCTCGGTTTTTTCCCGAATGAAAAGCGCCCTCGCGTCTTCTGGGCGGGCATGCAAGCCTCCGCGAATCTCAAAACCCTCGCCGCGGACATCGATCAAGCCGTGCACAAGCTCGGATTCACCCTCGAAGAGCGTCCGTACGCCCCGCACCTGACTCTCGCCAGAATTTCACTCCCGATCATCCCGCCGAAATTGCTTCAAACCATCGGGGAAAAAAGCGGCCAATCCCTCGGCTCCCTCGCCACGCGCCAATTTCATCTCATCGAAAGCAAGCTCAAACCCACCGGAGCGGAGTACACTACCGTGCAATCGTTCCACTTTGCCTCGGAGGCCTAGGCCCGCATGTCGTTCTTCACGCCGACGACAATCCTTCTTCTCGCTATCGCCTATTTCCTCGGCTCGATTCCGTTCGGCCTGCTCCTGGCCAAACTCTTCGCCGGAAAGGACATTCGCGAATCCGGCAGCGGCAACATCGGCGCCAACAACGTCGCGCGTGTCGTCGGCCCCGCGGCGGGAATCCTCACGCTCGTGCTCGACGCCGCCAAAGGATACGCCGCCGTTTGGCTCGCCGGGCGCTTCTCCGACCAAAGTTCCGCGGCTCTAACTCTCGCTGCGGTTGCCGCGCTGCTAGGCCACTGTTTCCCTATCTGGCTGAAATTCAAAGGCGGCAAAGGAGTCGCCACCGCTCTCGGCGTTTTCCTGATGCTCGCCCCGCTGGCTGCCCTCGGCGCTCTCCTCGTATTCATCCTAGTCAGCATCGCATGGCGTTACGTTTCGCTCGGCTCCATCTCTGCCGCTGCAGCGATGCCCCTGCTGATGTATTTCTTGTGGGCCCCCGGTCACGCGCCGCCATTGATAGTCGACTTCGGCACCCTCTTCGCCGCCGGCCTCGTCATCTTCAAGCACGACGCCAACTTGCAACGCCTCATGGACGGCGAGGAACCAAAATTTTCCTTCGGCAAATCCAGCGGTGACCCCGCGTGAGCCGCATCACCATCCTCGGCGGCGGCAGCTGGGGCACCGGCCTCGCCGTCATCCTCGCCGGCAGCCGCCGCAAACACGAAATCCGCCTTTGGGTACGCGCATCCTCCCTAGCCGACTCCATCGAGCGCGACCGCGAAAACAAAAAATATCTCCCCGGCATCCCCATTCCGCCCTGCGTCAACGCCTCTTCGGACCTGGAAAATTCCCTCCGTGAAGCGCACATAGTAGTCAATGCGATCCCCTCCGCCCACACTCGCAGCATCTTCGCCCTGGCGCTTCCCCATGTCTCGCGCGACGCGGCATTCGTCAGCGCCACAAAAGGCCTCGAACCTGCAACTCACCTGCGTATGAGCGAAGTCCTCTCCCAGGTCATCAACGCCCGCTTTCTCCCGCAAATCGCCGTGCTCTCCGGCCCCTCCTTCGCCGCCGAAGCCGCGCAAGGTCACCCCACTGCCGTCGTACTCGCCTCGGAAGACGCGTCCCTCGGCGCCTTTTTGCAGGAAGAATTCTCCAGCCCCACCTTCCGCCTCTACACCAACGATGACGTCCTCGGCGTCGAGCTCGCCGGCGCCATGAAAAACGTGATGGCCATCGCCGCCGGCGCCTGCCAGGGCCTGGCCCTCGGCGCAAACTCGCTTGCCGCCTTAATCACCCGCGGACTTGCCGAAATGTCGCGCCTGGCCGTGGCCCTCGGCGGCAAACCCGAAACCCTCAGCGGACTCGCCGGCATGGGTGACCTCATCCTTACCTGCTACGGCTCCCAAAGCCGCAACCGCCGCGTCGGATTCGAACTCGGCCAGGGCCGCTCCCTGCAGCAAATCCTCGCGGACATGACCATGGTCGCCGAAGGCGTGGGCACCACTGCCGCCCTCCTCGCCCTGGCAAAAGAAAACCACCTCGAACTCCCCATCACCCAGCAGGTCCACAGCATTCTGCACCTCGGCAACTCCCCCCGCGAAGCCATCCGCGCCATCATGGAGCGTCCCTTAAAACGAGAGTAGCCGTCTACTAATTGTCCGCAGCCGCCTCGCCGCACGCCTGTTCTCTTCTATCTGTTATCCGTTTTCTATTCGCGTAAATCTGGACTCGGCCACCGATTCGTTGTTTACCGAACAACGTCTTGGTCATTCTCACTCTCACTGCGGTTTGCCTGCTTTCAAATTCAATTGCGGCCTCAGAAGAACAGGACGTAATTATGCGAAGCACGGTACCGGCCGTAGCGAGGATAGAGGTTGCTTCCTTGCACTCTCTTGCCGCTGAGACTATGACTTCGGCCCGGTCTTCTGTCGTGGCTGGTTTTGTCGCAGGTTTGTCCTGCACTTTCTCTTGTTTGATTATTCGTATCGCGGCCTTGAGGTTGTCGTCGTACTCCTTCTTTGCGCTTTCTCGTGAGTCTAAGTGCACGATAGTGAGTTGGACTTTTGTGTGGGTGGGTGTTTCGTAGATCTTTCCTCCCCACGTTTTGCCAGCCCCGTTCACACCATTGGTCATGCGGAGCAGTTTAAATTCCATACCCGCATGCGGTTTCGCATCTGGGGTGGTTTGTCGGTTTTCGGGACGCTGCGTTTTCTCCTCGTATCCGCTCGCGCTCGGCTGCTGGGAACTGCAAGCCATAAACACGGCAAGATAAATCGCAGTGACCATCGATCCAATTAGTCTCATTTCATTCCACCTTTATTTCGGCGCACGCATCGCTGTACGGAGTTTACAACGCCGAATTGACGCTCAGCTCCAGATGCGTCACATTACTAGCTACTATTAACTACTTACCTCCCTCCCAGTACCCCTGGCCTAGTTGCACTTCCGCTCCCCCTGTCCTTTAGGCCAGCCGCTTTCCTCGCCTCGCCCTCCTAAAATTAATCAGTTGCGATGGCGGACAGTATTTCATCGATCTTGACGCGCCTCCGTTCCGGCCGGGTGCGCATCCTCTGGCTTGTGCTCGGTTCGCTCCTTCTTGTGAGCGCGCTCCCCATTGGCTTGTACCACCGCCAGGTTCTTGAACTCAGCCAGGAAAAACTCGTGGATACCGAGCGCGTTCAGCAAACGGAAATTACCCGCTCGCTCGCCCAGGAAGTTCAGTTCTTCGAATCCAACCTGACGCAACAACTCATCAGCCAGCGCCAGATTCTTACCCTCACGGGCCTCATCGATAACGTCACCGATCCCGTCGCCGAACCCAAAGTCACCCGGCTCCTCGAAAATTTCGTCGATTCCAACCGCAACTCGTTCATCTATCTCACCGCCGTCGGCCGCGACGGCAAGGGCACCACTGCTTCCCAGGGAAACTTCCGCGCGGAGCAGGATCCCTTCGTCGCCAAGGCCCTGCAGCGTGCCTTCGTCAGTTGCGTGCAGTCCGTAAAGTTCCGCAGCGATCCTCTGGCTCTTGCGCCCGACAATCGCCCCGCCTTCGTAATGGCCGTTCCACTCAAGGATTCCCAGGACAATTTCACCGGCATGCTCGCCGCCGTTGTTTCGCTCGACCCCATCCTTCACCGCTTGCAGGACGCCAGCGTCCGCGGCCGTGCCGTCTTTATCGTCGACCACTACGGCCACATCGTCGCGCATCCGGACACCAAGCATTTTGTTCCGGGCGAAGACTTGAGCGACAAATCGCACATGGTCGCCCAGATCAAGGCTCTCCCCAAGGATTTGCGCAATACCGAAACCGTCCATTTCATCGAGAAGGAAAATAACCGCCAGGTCGAAATGGTCGGCACCTACAGCACCTTCCCGGAAGCCAACTGGGCCGTCATCTCCGAACGCAGCGTGGACGAAGCCCGCGCCGACGCCGGCGTCACCGAACTCAACCAGCAAGCCCTGGCTTTCGTCAGCGTGGTGGTCCTCGTCGCCATTCTCTTCGGTTATTTCTTCGCCGTCGGCATCAGCACCCCGATCCGCTCGCTCGCCGCTTCCACCCGCGCCATCAGCCGCGGTGAATTCCACCAGCGCACTCCAGTGCGCGGCGCAACCGAAATCAGCGAACTCGCTGAAAATTTCAACCTCATGGCCAGCGACATCGAGGAGTACATCGAGAAGCTGAAGGAAGCCGCCGAGAAAAATCGCGAACTCTTCATCGGCTCCATCCGCATGCTCGCGGCCGCGATCGACGAAAAGGACCCGTACACCCGAGGCCATTCTGGCCGCGTCGCGAAGTATTCCACCATCATCGCCCAGGAAATGAAGCTCTCGCCCGACGATCTCGACAAACTGAAAATCGCCGCCCTCCTCCACGACGTCGGAAAAATCGGCGTGGACGATCGCGTCCTCAAAAAGCCCGGCTCCCTGACCCCCGAAGAGTTCGAAATCATGAAGACTCACACCACCAAGGGCGCCAACATCATGCGTCCGGTCTCGCAGCTAAAAGAAATGCTGCCGGGTATCGAATTGCACCACGAGCACATGGACGGCCGCGGTTACCCATACGGCCTCACCGGCCCGCAAATTCCCCAAATGGCGCGCATCATTGGTGTCGCCGACACCCTCGACGCCATGACCACCAATCGCCCCTACCAAACCGCCATGGAACTCGACTACGCCCTCGGCCGCATCAAAGCCCTCGCCGGCTCCAAGTTCGACGAAGCCATCGTCATCGCCCTCGAATCCGCCGTTAAATCCGGCAAGCTCCGCCTAACCGCCGTCGAAGTCCAAGTCTAACTTTTGAGTGCGACAGCGAAGCTGTCGCTTTTACGGTCCAAACTCAACCCCCAATCCAACAGTTCGCTATCGCCGCCCCCGTCCCCTCCCCACCCAATCTGTTACACTTTTCTTTCCCGCCTTTTCCCCAGCGCGGGCCACTCTTATGATCACTCTCTTCGGAAAACCCGAACCGACGCTCCTCGAGCGCCTCAAAGAATCCGTCGGCAAAACCAAAGAAGCCCTCGCCGACACCCTCGACACCATCACCCAGGGCGGCCGCCAGATCGATCCCTCCATCCTCAAAGAAGTCGAAAACGCCTTGCTCTCCGCCGACCTCGGCGTAAAAACCACCAAAGAAATCCTCGACTCCGTGAAAGAACAGCTCTCCCGCAACGCCCTCAACAACGGCGAGCAGCTGAAACACGAAATCAAGAAACACGTCTTTCGCGCCCTCAATGTCTACGGAAACAGCCCGCACCTCGTCGGCGCCGCCAACGGCAACGACCCCCGCGTCATCTTCATCGTCGGCGTAAACGGCGCCGGCAAAACCACCAGCATCGGCAAGCTCGCCAATCGCCTCCGCCAGGACGGCCGCAGCGTCGTCCTTTGCGCCGCGGACACCTTCCGCGCCGCCGCCATCGAACAACTCGAAATCTGGGCCCAGCGCAACGGCGTCGAACTCATCAAACAAAAATCCGGCTCCGACCCCGCCGCGGTAGTCTTCGACGCCATGGCTGCAGCAAAAGCCCGCGGCGCCGATGCCGTAATCGTCGACACCGCCGGCCGTCTCCACACCAAATCCAATCTCATGCTTGAACTCGAAAAAATGAAACGCACCGCCGCAAAAGTGATTCCTGGCGCTCCCCACGACATCCTCCTGGTGATGGACGCCACTACCGGCCAAAACGGTCTCGCTCAAGCTCGCGAGTTCACCTCTTCCGTCGGCGTGACCGGCATCATCCTCACCAAGCTCGACGGCACCGCCAAAGGCGGCATCGTCGTCGCCATCTCCCGCGAACTCGGCCTGCCCATCCGCTTCGTCGGCACCGGCGAACAAATCAACGACCTCGTCCCCTTCGACGCCCAAACCTACGCCGACTCGCTTTTCAACTAACACCGTGAATTCCCACGACACTCATTTTATGGAACACGCACTCGACCTGGCGCGCAAAGGCATCGGCCTCGCCAGCCCGAATCCGACGGTGGGTTGTGTGATCGTCAAAGACGGCGCAATCCTGGCCGAAGGTTTCCATCAATACGACTGGAAAGATCACGCAGAAATTGTCGCCCTCAAACAAGCAGGGGAACGCGCCCGCGGCGCAACCCTCTACGTCACTCTCGAACCCTGCAATCACACCGGCCGCACCGGCCCGTGCACCGAAGCCATCATCGCCGCCGGCATCTCTCGTGTAGTCGCCGCGATGGAAGATCCAAACCCGAAAACACGCGGCACTGGATTCGCGCGATTGCGCGCCGCAGGCATCGAAGTCGAAAGCGGCCTGCTCGAAGACAGAGCGCAAGAACTCAACGAAGCCTTCTCCCACTGGATCACCACAAAAAAACCGTTTGTCACCTTGAAATCCGCCCTAACCCTCGACGGCCAACTCGCCCTGCCAAAATCCCCAAAATCCAAAAATCACGAATGGATCACCAGCGAAGAATCCCGCGCCGAAGTCCACCGCATGCGCCACGCCTCCGACGCCCTCCTCACCGGCATCGGCACCATTCTCGCCGACAATCCCCTCCTCACCGACCGCAGCGGCCTCCCGCGCCGCCGCCGTTTGCTCCGCGTAATCCTCGACACCCGCCTCCGCCTCTCCCCCAAATCGCGCATCGTGCAAACCGCCGACGACGATCTCCTCGTCTACACCTCTGCCCAGCTCAAAACTCCGAAAGCCCGCAAACTCCAAAACGCCGGCGTCGAACTAATCGAAGTAAAGCGCACCCGCACCGGCCTCGATCTCAGCGCTGTCCTCAAGGATCTCGGCCGCCGCGACATCCTAAGCCTCCTCCTCGAAGCCGGCCCGCACCTCAACGCCGCCGCCCTCTCCGCCAACCTAGTCAACAAACTAGTCCTCTTCTACGCCCCCAAAATCTCCGGCGACAATCGCGTGCCCTTCGTAAGCTCCATCGCCAAGACGATGCCCCCAATGCTCGTCCGCACCATCCGCCAAATCGGCTCAGACGTGGCCATATCCGCCTACCCGCGCAAGCCACCTTTGTAGGGGAGGGGCTCGCCCCTCCCTCTTGGATTACTCCCGTCTTTGTAGCGGCCGCCTTCCGAGGCGGGCGCCTTTCGCCCCTCCCTCTTGGGTTCCTCTTGTTTTTTATTCCCTTTGCGCACGCCCTCCCAAAAATCTCCTATCCAATCGCCCCCATGTTTGCGACCATTTCCCTCGAACCACCCTGCACCCATCGCCCAACGGAGGCCTCCCGCGTGTCCGAACCACCGCGTTCCTGGCGTCTCGGCTTCTGGAGCCTCATCGCCACGCAATTTCAAGGCGCCTTCAATGACAATGCCCTGAAATTCCTGGTGATCTTTCTGATCATCGGCACCAATCTCTCCTCCGATGAAGAAGAAGCCAAAGTCCTCCTCGTCGGCTCCCTCTTCGCCCTCCCCTTCATTCTCTTTTCCATGACCGGCGGCTATTTCGCTGACCGTTTCAGCAAGCGCTCCGTAACCATCTGGACCAAAGTCTTCGAAATCTCCGTAATGCTCTTCGCCATCGCCGGCTTCGCCCTTCACAGCATGGCCATGTCCCTCGCCGCCGTATTCCTCGCCAGCACCCAGGGTGCCCTCTTCGGCCCATCAAAATACGGCCTGCTCCCCGAACTCCTTCCCGAAAAACGCCTCTCCTGGGGCAACGGCATCATCGAACTCGGCACCTTCCTCGCCGCCATCATCGGCACCGTCGTCGGCGCCCGCCTCTCCGAAGTCTTCGTCGGCCGCGAATACTATTCCGGAATTTTCTTCCTCGCGTGCTCAATCGTCGGCCTCGCCACCAGCTTCGGCATTTCCAAAATCCCCGCCGCCGACCCCGCAAAGACATTCCGCATTAATTTCCTCGGCGATCTCTGGTCGCAAGGCAAGCTCATCGGCCGGGACCGCGTGCTATGGCTCGCCGTTCTAGGCAACACCTACTTCTTCTTCCTCGGCGCCCTCCTCCAATTCAACATCGTCTTCTACGGCCGCGACGTCCTCCACGTCACCGCCACTCACGGCAGCCTGCTGCAAGCCGCCATCGCCATCGGCATCGGCATCGGCAGCCTCGCCGCCGGCTATCTCTCCGGCGGCAAAATCGAATACGGCCTCATTCCCCTTGGCGCCGTGGGTATCACCCTTTTCGGTTTTCTCCTCGCCGCGCCCGGCCTCTCCTTCAACGCGGTCCTCGCCCTTCTCGCCGCCCTCGGCTTTTCCGGCGGTTTCTTCATCGTACCCATCAGCGCATTAATCCAGCACCGACCGGAAGAGCAGCATCGCGGCGGCGTCCTCGCCGCTGCCAATCTCTACTCCTTCATCGGCATCCTCGCCGCCTCCGGCGCGTTTTATCTGCTGAAGCACTATCTGCAGCTCGGCCCCGCCGCAATTTTCTTCTGGGCCTCGTTCCTCACCCTTGGCGCCCTCGCCTACCTCCTTTGGCTCCTGCCCGATTCCCTGGTCCGCCTGCTTCTCTGGATTGCCACCCACACGATTTACCGCCTCGATCTGAAAGGCCAGGAAAATGTTCCTGTCCACGGCGGAGCTCTTCTCACCCCAAATCATTCCTCCTGGATTGACGCGATTTTGCTCGTTTGCTCCACCGACAGGCCAATCCGCTTCCTGATGTTCAAAGGCGTCTACGATCTCCCCTTCATCAAACCCTTCGCGAAAATTCTTAAATTTATTCCCATCGCCTCCGACCAGGGCCCGCGCGAAATGATTCACTCCCTGCGCGAGGCCTCCGACGCGCTCCGCAACGGCGAAGTCGTCTGCATCTTCCCCGAAGGCGAAATCACCCGCATCGGCCAGATGCTCCCTTTCCGCCGCGGCTTCGAGCGCATCATCAAAGGCATCGACGTCCCCATCATCCCCGTGAACATCGACGGCCTCTGGGGCTCCATCTTCAGTTTTTCCGGCGGCCGTTTTCTCTGGAAGCGCCCTCGCCAAATCCCCTACCCCGTCCGCGTCTCCTTCGGGAAGCCGCTGCCCTCCACGGCCAGCACCACCGACGTCCGCACCGCCGTCCAGGAACTAAGCGTCGACGCCTTCAATCGCCGCCGCCGTTACATGAAGACGCTCACCCGCTCCTTCATTCAGATGGCCCGCCGCCATTCCCGGCGCTTCGCCATGGCCGACGGCCGCACACCAAAAGTGACTTTCGGCGAAGCCCTCACAAAAACAATTTTCCTCGCCCGCCGCCTCCGTCCGCTCTGGCAGGGCCAAGAAATGGTCGGCGTCCTTCTCCCCCCCTCCATCCCCGGTGCGCTCGTCAACTGGGCCGCCATGCTGCAAGGCAAAGTCCCGATCAATCTGAATTACACAACGTCGAACGAATCCCTCGCCTCCTGCGCGAAACAATGCGAACTGCAAACCGTCGTCACCTCAAAACTCTTCCTCGAAAAAGTCCACATCGAGCCGCCAGGAAAAGTCATCTACGTGGAAGACCTGGCCGAAAATCCCCGCCTCTCCGAAAAAATCATTGCTCTTCTATCCGCCAAGCTTCTGCCAGCCCGCCTGCTCGAGCGTTCCCTCGGCTTCACCCGCAAGCCCTCCCTCGACGACACCGCCACCATCATCTTCTCCAGCGGCTCCACCGGCGAACCCAAGGGCGTCATACTCTCCCACTTCAACCTTGCCGCCAACGTCGAACAGATCGAACAGGTCTTCCATCTCCACAAAGGAGATTCCATCCTCGGCATCCTTCCCTTCTTCCACTCCTTCGGTTTCACCGGCACTCTGTGCCTACCCGCCATGGCCGGAATCGGCGCCATCTTTCACCCCAGCCCGCTCGACGCGCAAGCCATCGCCGCCCTCGTCAGCAAATATTCCGTATCCATGATGCTTTCCACGCCCACCTTCTTGAACTCCTACACCCGCCGCTGCCCTCCCGAATCCTTCGGCAGCCTCCGCATCGTAATGGCCGGCGCCGAAAAATTGCCCGAGCGCGTAGCCCAGGCCTTCGAAGATCACTTCGGCATTCGCCCGCTCGAAGGGTACGGCTGCACCGAATGCTCTCCCGTAGTCGCCGTCAACACCTACGATTTTCGCGCCGCCTATTTCCGCCAGGTCGGAGCCAAGCGCGGCACCATCGGCCATCCTCTCCCCGGCGTCGGTGTCCGCATCATCGATCCCGATTCCGGCGAGGCGCTCCCCGTCGACAAGCCCGGCCTGCTGCTCGTCCGCGGCCCCAACATCATGGTCGGCTACCTGAACCGCCCCGAAAAAACCGCCGAAGTCCTGAAAGACGGCTGGTACAACACCGGTGACATCGCCACTCAGGACGAAGACGGCTTCCTCCGCATCACCGACCGCCTAAGCCGCTTCAGCAAAATCGGCGGCGAAATGGTTCCCCACATCAAGGTGGAAGAAAAACTCCACGAACTCCTCGAAGCCGACGGCCAGGTCTTAGCCGTCACCGCAATCCCCGACGAGAAAAAAGGCGAACGCCTAGTAGTCGTACACACTCTGAAGGAAGAAACACTGAAGGACTGCCTGGAAAAACTTTCAAAAAGCGATCTACCCGCCCTCTGGAAACCCCGCCCCGATCAATTCATCCACGTAGAACAACTACCCTACCTAGGCACCGGCAAACTAGACCTCCGCCGCCTGAAAGAAATCGCCCTGCCCCCAGCAACTCCCACCAATTGATCTTGTAGGAGGGGCTCGCCCCTCTCTCTTGGGTTACTCCAATCGTAGGGGCGGCTTTACGCCGCCTTCTTTGCTTTCTCCTGTCTTCGTAGGGACCGCCTTCCGATACGGTCGGCTCTTAAGTTATCCCGGGTGGCCTACCCTTTGCGTCTGCGCAAAGGGTGGGTCCGCTCTTCCTCTTCTCTCGCCTTTGTAGCGGCCGCTTTCCGAAGCGGGCGCCTTTTGCCCGTCCCGAACGATTCTACGAAGCGGGCGGCTTTTTCTATCGCCCAAACCGGCGGCCGTTCAGTTTCCACCAAGGATTTACAACTCAAAAAGCGCTATCCTGTAGCGGCTACCTTCAGGCCTGCCCTGACGAAGGAAGAGTGGCCAATCCCATTCGGAACTCGAGAATAGACATGTTCACCGGAATCATCGAACACCTCGGCACCGTAGACTCCCTGAAATCGAACGCCGAAGGCGGCCGCCTGAAAATCCACGCGCCCACAGTCGCCAAGAATCTCGAAATTTCCAAAAGCATAGCCGTAAACGGCTGCTGCCTGACCGTCGTAGAAATCAACGCCGATCACTTCTCCGCCGACCTCTCCGGCGAAACCCTTCGCAAAACCTCCCTCGACGAATGGAAATCCGGCACCCGCGTCAATCTGGAACAACCTCTGACCGCCGGAAAAGAATTCGGCGGCCACTTCGTCCTCGGCCACGTGGACACCATCGGCCGCGTAGCCCGCCTCGCCCCCGAAGGCGACAACTGGTGGTACGGCGTCGAGGTCCCCGAATCCTTTGCCCGCTACATCGTCCCCCAGGGCTCCATCACCATCGACGGCATCAGCCTCACCGTCGCCCGCTGGAACTCCCCCCTCGCCGAAGTCGCCGTAATCCCTTTCACCTACGAACACACCAACATCCGCCACAAAAAAATCGGCGAAGCCGTAAACCTAGAAGGCGATGTCCTCGGAAAATACGTCGAACGCTATCTAGAAGCCCGCGGCGGCGCAAAGTCCGCCAGCAACCTAACCGTCCCCGAACTAATCAGCCAAGGCTTCTAACCTGTAGCTCATCCCTTCAGGGATGAGGGTTTCCAGCGCACCGGCAACCACACCCTGACAGGAGAACTCCCACTTTCAAGGCCTGAGCCAAAAATGAAGGATCGCAAACGTGAATACCCCTGAAACCAGCACAACCAAAACAGTCGAGATTGTCGTGCCTTTTTCCACGGAATAGCTTGGCTTGTAGTCCGCCAGCGAACGAATGAGCAATAGAAACGGCACACCAGTAAGAATCGATACTGCTAGTGCTACAGGATCGTGCTTCAGAACAAAAGAGATCAGTGATTGCACACAAACAAATCCGAGAGAAGCTCCAATCAGCGCGAAGCGCTCGCGAGCGAGTAAAATCGCCACCATGGAGATTACGAGGCACTTCATTGCAGTCCGATAGTCGTGTGCCGGACCTAACGCGGCGGTAACCGCCATGATCGTGGACAACAGGAAAGGGAT
>DATHOY010000038.1:0-15828 GCA_035484435.1 Vulcanimicrobiaceae bacterium
CTCGCGGCCACCCACCGAACCGCAGGTTCTGATCCGGCAAGCCACACCGCCAGTTCCAGCATCACGCATCGAATCGTTGAGGCCTCTCACCATGAAATACGCCGATGCCGGAGTCAATATCGCCGTAGCCGATGACGCCAAGCAGCGCATTCGCCATCTCGCCAGCCGCACCTTCACACCTGCGGTCCTCGGCGGCATTGGTGGATTCGGCGCGCTCTTCTCCCTCGATCACAAAAAATACAAAGAGCCGGTGCTAGTCTCCAGCGCCGATGGCGTCGGCACAAAACTCAAAATCGCCATGGCCATGGGAGTTCACTCCACCGTCGGCGGCGATCTCGTCAATCACTGCGTCAACGACATCCTCGTCCAGGGCGCCGAGCCGCTCTTCTTCCTCGACTACCTCGCCATGGGCAAGCTCGAACCCAACGTCGTCGAGCAGCTCGTCGACGGCATGAGCCGCGCCTGCCGCAAAGCAGGCTGCGCCCTTATCGGCGGCGAAACCGCCGAAATGCCCGGCTTCTATCCTGTGGGCGAATACGATCTAGCCGGCTTCATCGTCGGCATCGTCGAGCGCAAAAACATTCTCACTGGCAAAAATGTAAAGCCCGGTGACACGCTCCTCGCGCTTCCCTCCGCAGGCCTCCACACCAACGGCTACTCCCTCGCCCGCAAACTCGCTTTCGAAATCGCCAAGCTCAAGCCGGACACATACGTTGCCGAAGTCGGCAACAAAATCGGCGCCGAACTACTCAAGCCCCATCTCTGCTACGCCCCCGCCCTCAAGAGTCTTCTCGCGAAGGGCTGGATCTCCGCCCTGGCCCACATCACCGGCGGCGGCATCCCCGGCAATCTCCCCCGCGTTCTCCCCAGCGGCATCAAAGCCATCATCGACCTCGACGCCTGGCCCATCCCCTCCATCTTTAAATACCTTGCCAAGCTCGGCGAAATCGATACCGACGAACTTCTCCAGTCCTTCAACATGGGCGTAGGCATGATCGTTATCGTCCCCGCCGACCACGTAAAAGAAGCCGAAGCCGACCTGAAACGCCGCCGCGAAAAATTCTTCCGCATCGGCCGCATCGAGCGCGGCGACACCGGCAAAGCCCGCCTAATCTATTCCGGCGCCCTCAATCTCTGATATTGAGTGCGGGAGCAAAGCTCCCGCTTTTACGGCCTCAGCCCCACCACCAAATCTCGCTGCCAGCGTAGGGGCACGATACATCGTGCCCGCGGCGAGTCCCCGAGCCGCTCCTCACTCCCCCAACACATAATCCGGCCGCCGCGCGCGTTCCCTCTGCGGCAACTCCTCCGCCAATTTCATCAACCACGCCAATTCCACTTGAAACTGCTCGATCATAAATCCCACCATCCAAACCGCCTCATGATACGGATGCCCCACCTCTTCCAGAATCGACGCCAAAACTTCCTTCTCCCGCAAAACCTCTTTCTCCAGAAATTCTCTCCTTCTCTCCATCTGTTTCTCAAACACCCCCGGCCGCGCCTGCCACGAAAGTGCAACCCAAGTCAGAAATGCAGGCCGCTCCCGCTGCGTAGTCCACTCCTCGCGCTCCAATGCCTCAGCAAGCGCAGTCTTCCCCTTCGCGGAAGTTTCGAACGCGCTCCGCTCCGGCCCCGCCGCCGGCTCACCTGTTTCCAAACCCCGGATCAATCCCGCTCGCGCCAGTTTTTCCAGCGAGTAATAAACCTGCGGCCGCGAAATCCCCGCCCAATCCCGAATCTCCCGCCTCTCCAGCTCCAGGTTCGCCTGATACCCGTGCATCGGCCGCTCCGCCAGTAAACTAAGCAGCACCAGGTCCGGGGTAGTTAGCCCCAATTTTCTTTTCGCGCCACGTTGTTTTTTCTCTTTCCGTCCGTAGCTCCGAGCTCTCTGCGTCTCGGCGTTCAATTTCTTCCTCATCTTTTCCCCATCTTGCGTTTCCTGCTCCAATACCACCACTGGCATTTTTCCGCCGGCAGCCGAGGATTCTTCGCCTGCGCCACTGCCGCGCAAAACGTATCCAGCACACACGGATCCTGCCGCTGCCCGCTCAAGCGGTTCAGCCGTTCATACATCCGTTGCGGATTCTGCCGCGCCAGTTGCGCCACGCTGTGAATCTTCAACTGTGCAAAGTCCCTCAGCATCGCCGGCCCGATCGAGATCAAGTCGCCCAATTGCCTACCCTGGCTCCTGGCTGTCGTTGCCATAAAAATCTCCTTGACTTCGAATTTCCCGTCTTCTACTCTTCACTAGTCTAAATAAGACTAGTGGTCCCGTCAAGGAGAATCTGCCATGCGAATCTTCCCGTTCCCCCTTGCCGCTTTTGTCCTGTTTCTCGGTTTCCTCTCTCTGCAATCCATTCCATCTCAGGAGAAAAATCCCATGAACGTCAAACGCCTCACCACCGTCCTGCTCGTCAAGGACATCGAGCCGGTCATCCCTTTCTGGGTCGACCGTCTCGGCTTCACCAAAACCATCGAAGTCCCCGACGGAAACAAACTCGGTTTTGTCGCCTTCCAGAAGGGAACTGCTGAAGTGATGTACCAGACCTACGCCAGCGTCGAAAAAGATGCCCCGAAGGAAGTCGCCGCCACCGCTGGCAAAGGCCCCACTTATCTCTACATGGAAGTCGACAATCTCGACGCGGTCCTCGCCGCAATGAAAGACGTCAAACTCGTCATGCCCGTCCGCACCGCCTTCTACGGCATGCGCGAATTCAGCGTCCAGGATCCCGGCGGCCACTTCATCACCTTCGCCCAGGCTGTCGCCCCACCCAAACACTAACCAACAATCGTCACGACAAACCCGTCATCCCGCCTGCCCTGAGCGAAGCCGAAGGGACCGAAGCGACCCGGCTTTTTCTTTCGCGCCGCAGTAGGGCGCCGGGTCGCGAAGTGGAGGGACCGCGGCAACACTTCAATTCAACGCAATCCGATGAGAGTGCCACTCTCTCTCCTCAGCGCCCTCTGTGCCTCCTCTGTGAACTCTGTGTTAAATCAGTTTCTTGTCTTTTCCCCAAATTTTGCCGCCCCCAGCACCTGTGTTAAGTTTTCTATTCATGACCCATCGCATCGGCGTCCTCCTAAGCGGTCGCGGCTCCAACTTCGAAGCCCTCGCCGATAGTGTCTCCGCCGGCCGCATCCCCAACGCCGAAATCGCCGTCGTCGTCAGCAACAAGCCAAACGCTCCAGGCCTCGAACGCGCCACCGCCCGCAACATTCCCGCCCGCGCCATCCCCTCCAAAGGTCTCGAACGCGAGGCCTACGACCGCCAGGTAGCCGCCGTCCTCCACGAATACAAAGTCGATCTAGTCTGCCTTGCTGGCTACATGCGCTTACTCTCTCCCTTTTTCGTAGCAGCATTCCCTCGTCGCATCCTCAACATTCACCCGTCGCTTCTCCCGTCTTTCCCCGGCCTTGAATCCCAAAAACAGGCCCTCGACTACGGCGTAAAATTCGCCGGCTGCACCGTCCACTTCGTCGACGAAAACCTCGACGCCGGCCCCATCATCCTGCAATCCGCCGTCCCCGTTCTAGACACCGACGACGAGCACACCCTTTCCGAGCGCATCCTGAAAGAGGAACATCGCATCTACACCCAAGCCGTAAAAATCATCCTGGAAGGGAACTACAAAATCGCCGGCCGCCGCGTCCTGCATCCTGTTTAGAAGAGGTGTCATCCTGAGGGCATCCGACGAGGATGGCCGAAGGACCTCAACCTAAATTGCAGCGCCCAAAGTAAACTAGGAAGGTCTTCCGCAACGACAAAATGTCTACCACCTTCAAACCCGTCGACGAACAACTCGCCTACCTCAAAAAAGGCGCCGCCGAAATTATCCCCGAACCCGAACTTCGCGCCGCCCTCGAAAAATCCCTAAAAACCGACACGCCCCTCCGCGTCTACCTCGGCGTCGATCCCACCGCCCCCGATCTCCACCTGGGCCACACGGTAGTCCTCCGCAAACTAAAACATTTCCAGGACCTGGGCCACACCGCCGTTTTCCTCATCGGCGATTTTTCCGCCATGATCGGCGACCCCACCGGCGTTTCCGAAACCCGCCCGCCGCTCACCCGCGAACAGGTCGACGCCAACGCCAAAACCTATCTCGCGCAAGTCTTCAAAATCCTCGATCCCGCCAAAACCGAAGTCCGTTATAACAGCGAGTGGCTCTCCAAACTCTCCGCCGAGGCCATCGTTCGCCTCTGCTCCCACTATCGCCTCGCCCGCATGCTCGAACGCGAAGATTTCCGCAAGCGCCTCGACGAAGGCCACCCCATCTCCGTCCACGAGCTGCTCTACCCGCTTCTCACCGCCTACGACGCCGTCTCCCTCAAATCCGACGTCGAACTCGGCGCCACCGAACAAAAATTCAATCTCCTCGTCCATCGCGAAATCCAGCGCGAATACGGCCTCCCCGGCCAGGCCATTCTCACCATGCCCATCCTCGTCGGCCTCGACGGCCAACGCAAAATGTCCAAGAGCCTCGGCAACTACATCGGCATCACCGAGCCGCCCGCCGACATGTTCGGCAAAATCATGTCCATTTCGGACGAGCTTATGTGGTCTTACATGGAGCTCCTAACCGATCGCTCCACATCAACCATCGAGAGCTTGCGCACAAATGTGAGTGCAGGAACAACCCATCCAAAGCAGGTGAAGGTTTCTCTGGCGAGTGAGATCGTACGTGACTTCTACGGTGAAGCAACCGCACTCGAGGCCGCTAGGGAATTCCAGCGCAGATTCAGTGAACGGCAACTTCCGACCGAAATGAAGGAGGCCAAGTTTCGACGAACGCAAGAAGGGCTAGTCTCGGTATCACTCCCCTATGGACGGCCACCAGGCTACATCCTTGGCTTTCCGAAGTGGTCTCAAGCTTTGGCATACTTGGAAGAAACTGAATCAATCTCCGCAGCCGAACGACTCATTAAGCAGGGCGGCTTAGAGATTAACGGTCAAGTCGTCGCCGACCCAACAGCTAAGATTGACGCGGGAAAAGGCGCAGCTTATGACTTACGTATTGGTAAGAAAAAATTCCTCCGCCTAATTGTCGAGTAGAAAAATGTAGGGCCCGCCTTCTGAGGCGGCCACTCTTCCTTTGGAGTGCGGTGGCTCTGCCACCGCTTTTACGGATTCAACCCAACCACCCAACCCAACCGTGAGCCACTCAGCCCGCGCGTGCCAAAGGCGGCCCTATTAAGGTATCGGGATAAGTTCTACGGTCTCTGATTCTATTTCTATAATGCGTCCACTTTGGAACTCGAAGACCAATCGAAATGAATCATTTACTGCCCAATTGGCTCGAGTTCGCATGTAGGGCTCAGCGTGTTGAACGTGTGGATCCACCATCAGAATTCGAGAAACACAAGCATCCTCGGTGAATGGCATTTCCGAATCGCGGGGGCTGATCTGTAAAAACTGCAAATCATCGAAATACAGTTTCATCCCCGAAGACTTATTTTCGGGGGAACCCCATGGATTTGTTCGTTTCGGCACAGTCCATTTCATCACCACAGCGTCGTACGCTGGTAGGAGTTCCAGCCCCTCGAAGTCGGCAAAGTTATGAAGGTCCCAAAACAATTCACCACTTTGAAGTTCAATCGAGCCCGAAATTTCAAAGTTCTTTAGTCGCATGGATGCATGATACCGCAGCACTTAGGCTCTTCGGGTCACGGAACACGGGTCACCACGAAGAAACTACCCCAACACTTCCCCCACCAACTCCCCCACCCTCTCCCCAATCGCCCCTGCCGCCGTCAACCCCGGCGACTCAATCCCCACCAACTGAATCACCTGCGGCACCTCGCGATCCGCCTCAATCACAAAATCCGCCACGCCCTTTTCTCCCGGCGCTTTCAACTTCGGTCGCAACCCCGAATATCCCAGTTGTAAATCCTCCGCCGAAATCTCCGGCAACATCGTCTTCGCATCCTCCGCAAATTCGGCAATCTCCATCCGCCCCCGCTCGTAATTCTCTTTCCCATCCACATACGTCGCCGTCGGCCCCACCAGTGTCGTCCCCCAAAGCGTCTTCGTAAAATGCACGCCCAGCGTCAACTGGTCATGATGCGGCAAGGGGTAAACCAAATTTCGTATCAAATCCGCCTTCGCCCCGCGAATCTCACAATACTCCCCGCGCACAGGATAAATCCTCCACGGTCGCGGCCCCAGCATTCCCGCCACTTCATCTGCATACAACCCCGCCGAATTCACCACGCACCGCGCCTCAATCGTCTCCTCCTCCGACGCCTCCTCATCCCCAATCCGCAGCGTCACGCGCACTGAATCCTTCTGCGGTTCCATTCTCACCACCGTCGCACGCTTCACCAGATGCGCGCCCTGCCCCTCCGCCACCCGCGCATACGCATGCACCAATTCCTCCGCCGAACAAATTCCCGTCGACGGCACCTCCAGCGCCGCATGCCCCTTCACATGAGGCTCCTGCCGGCGAATCTCCACTGCATCAATCAACCGCAATCCTTCCACGCCGTTCTCTTCGCCCTTCTTCTTCAGTGCCAACAACTCCGCTTCCTCCCCAGCATCCTTAGCCACCACCAGTTTTCCGGTAGTCCGGTGCGGCACCTTATGCCGCACACAAAACTCCTTCGTCAGCCGGTTCCCCGCCACGCAAAGTTTCGCCTTCCACGAATCCTTCGGATAATAAATCCCCGAATGAATCACGCCGCTGTTCCGCGAACTCGTAGCCATCCCAAACTTCGGATTTTTCTCCACCAAAAAAATATCAGCCCACCGCCGCGAAAGCGCCTCCGCCACCGCGCATCCCACCACCCCGCCACCCACGATCAATACATTAGCCCGATCCATATTCTCCAATGTAGGGGCACGATAAATCGTGCCCGCGGCGAGTCCCCGAGCCGCTCCCCTTTTGAGTGCGGAGGCGAAGCCTCCGCTTTTGCGGCTGATCCTCCACAACAAAATCAACCTTGGAGAACCCGCTAACCGCGCACCGGACCCAGCGCCGGAGGCGCGACAGAGGATTAGCCCAGCGCGTAAGCGCTGGGAACTCAACGCGAGACCACGCCAGCCCCGGAGGGGCGGCACATCTTCTTTCGCCCCTCTCTCCGCATGCTGCCCTTCTTCACCATTTCTTGGCCGCTTCCTACTGATCTCCCCCCACCTCATCAAAATACGCCTTACACGTCTCCAACCGGCTCCCCGCCCCATCGCACACCGCAAACTTCGCCACTTTCCCCGCCTCATACCCATTCTTCCAAAGCGACGCACTTCCAAACTCCCCATCCTTATTCACCGCGTAATAATACAAATGAAACGTCGCCAATTTTTTCTTGTCCCCGTTGTAATTCCGCGCCACCCGCCCCAGCGCCTCCAAACATGCATCCGTCGGCTTCATCCCCTTCCGCATCATCTCCACAATCGTATGCCCACCGGAAATCTTGATATTCTCCTCGCCCTTTCCCGTCGATCCCGCCCCGCCCACATCTCCGTCAACATACAATCCCGCCCCGATAATCGGCGAATCCCCCACCCGCCCGGGAATCTTCCAGGACAATCCCGAAGTCGTAGTCGTTCCGCTAACTTCGCCCTTAGCACTCACCGCCAGGCAATTGATCGTCCCCGTAATCGGATGCGCAATCCGCTGCTCCGCATAAGCAATCTTCTCCGCGTCGCCGTCAAAAAGCCGCGACATGTGCTCCTTCCACTCCGGGCTATCAATTCCCGGTCGCCAGTTGAAGCTCGTCTTCGCCTTCCACGCCAGCCAGATCTTCCGCGAATGCTCCGTCAGCAGGTTCATCTCCTCGAACCCTTCCGCCACTCCAAATCGCCGCGCCCCGTCGCCCACAATCATCACGTGATTCGTCCGCTCCATCACCGTCTTCGCCAGCCGCGCCACATTCTTGATCTTCTGCACGCTCGCCACGCTCCCCGCCCGCCGCGTCGGCCCGTGCATCACGCTAGCGTCCAGCTCCACCACACCCTCTTCATTCGGCAATCCCCCATACCCCACCGAATCGTCGTTCGGATCATCCTCAACGATAGTCACGGCAGCCACCGCCGCGTCCAACGTGTCTCCTCCGCCCCTCAGAATCTCCATCCCTTTCGGCAGCGCATTCACCCCATTCGCCGAAGAAATCATCACCGGTCGCGACCCACCCGGCACCGCTTCGCTTGTAGGGGCACGATAAGCTTGCACTGAGTCTCGCCGAAGTGTCGTGCCCTCTTCCAACCCCAGCGTCTTGCCGAACAACCGCCCCGCCCCCGCCAAAGCCCCGCCCACCACCGACCCCACAAAAAACTTCCGCCTCGTCCACAGTTTCATGTCCCTCTCCCGAATCCCAGGTTGTCAATTCATTGGCGCACATTCGCCGCGTTGCACTCTATTCCAATTCCTCTGCAAAGAAAACCCAAACGGATATGAAACAATCTCGGCTTCTTGGGGACTCAGGCACGAGGGAACTCGAGTAAGGCGCGCGGAGTCTAATGAAACGACGGAATCAACTAGTGACTAGACGCGCCCACTCCATTTTCGCTGTCGCAGCGCTACTTCCAAGTAGCGCTGTCTTCCAAGAAACTCCAAAACCTCCGCGCGTCCCTATTCCGCTCCAAGTGACCGTCTGTCAGATTCTTAGGGCACCCTATCAATTTGATGGAAAGATCGTTCAAGTCCGCGGATACATTGTGGACAGTGACGAATATTCTCTGTTAGCGGAGGAAGGCTGTCACGAGGACGGCATTTGGTTTCGTTTCACCGATGGCTCCGGCCTTCCAGGGCTGAAGATCTTAACTTTGCCTGCACGTCCAGGTAACGCTAAAGCAACGAAAACGGGCTCAGACTCCCCGCCGCTCACGCGTGACAAAAACTATTTTGAACTGATGCGACGGCTTCAACAGTCCCTCAGAGGGAATGCTTGTGCCGATGGCCCGCCGCCAGAATTTCCGCCGGAATGCACCTCTTACAGGATTACCGCTACGTTTGTCGGGAAAATGCATGGAGTCTCGCAAAGAACTTTCGAGAATCGAAAGAGGCAGAAGCAAATGGCGCCCGTTGACGGCAAGGGTTTCGGACAAATGGGGATATTCAGCGCAGAGATCTTGGTCCAATCTGTCTCGGATATCACGCTAAAAGAGGACTAGTGATCTTGGCGGACTATACCCCTCGCTCTTCAGCCGTTCTTATCTGCGCCCTCTGCGTCTCAGCGTTAAGCTCTCTTCCCGCCACGCTCCCCTACTCGCCCCCCAGCGGCAAATAATACTGCGTCCCCTTCACCGGCTCCTGCAATCTCTTCAACAACTGCTGCAAATCCTCGCTCCGCTCCACAAAATCAATTTCCGAAGTATCCACCACCAGCAGATCCGCCGCCTCATAACGGAAAAAGAAATGCTCGTACGCCCGCGCCACCTCTTCCACATACTCCGGCGCAATCTGCTTCTCTTCCGCCGCCTTTTTCTTCGCAATCCGCGCCCGCAGCACCTCCGGCTTC
The DNA here is from genome assembly GCA_035484435.1 of Vulcanimicrobiaceae bacterium. GTDB lineage: Bacteria > Acidobacteriota > Terriglobia > Acidiferrales > UBA7541 > Acidiferrum. Next base: position 9,457 of record DATHOY010000038.1, read on the forward strand.
GCCTGCAGGTAAATCACCAAGTCTGGCTCGGGAATCTCCGCCGTCAGCGCCTCGTAATATCGCTCATACAGCTTCAATTCTTTGTCATCCAGATTCAAATTCGCGAATATCCTGTCCTTCTCCATCAGAAAATCGCTGATCACCGGACCCGGCGTATCCCCCGCCAACCCCTCACGCGTCCGCTTCTGCCGCTCCATCAAAAAATACATCTGTGCCCGCAGCGCCGCCCCCGGCTTCTCGTCGTAAAACTCTGCCAGAAACGGATTGTCCTCGCAGTCATAAATCCGCCGCGCGTGCAACCGCTCCGCCAGGATTCGGGCCAGCGTAGTCTTTCCCACCCGCAAGGGTCCCTCAATCACAATAAACCGCGGAGCCTGCGGCCCCTTCATCGGTATCCGCGCCCGCTTCGCCGAAGACGATTCCATTCCCGCCATATCACCTCGCTTCGTCCGCCACCCATCAATTGCGCGCGATTATAGCAGTTAATCCTTGCCCTGAGACTCGCGAAGGGGCCCGTCAATTTCCCCGCCTATGTAGTGGCCGAACTTCAGATCGGCCGCCTGCACAGGCGCCAATGTAGGGGCGGCTTTACACCGCCTTCTCCTTCTGATTTCTCAGACTGTTTCCTTTGTAGGGGCCGGGCTCGCCCGGCCCGCTCTTCGCTTGTTTGGAACTGGCTTTCATCCATCCCGCCGTTGGGCGGACGGCCATCTTCCCGGCAAGCCGCGCCTCCCCATTCCTTTGTGTCCCATAGGTTACCGTACTGTTACTTGACTCACGCATTTCCACTCCTGTATCGTCACATCAGGGAGTTGTGTCACCACTTAGCGCATGCCCCCAATTCCTCCGACCGTCGCGGCCGCTCGTTACCCCATAGTTACCCGTACCACCCTAAAATCCCCCTCCCCCCTAACCCCTTTATTTCCATCACTTCCAAAACTGATACAAAACAAACAACTTCATCCTCCTGCAATATCTATCACTTTCAAAAAACAGGGGGGAGGGGAGTAACTCTCCTACCAACGTCCTGTAGCCATCCTGAAGTACCACCCAAAACGTGACCAATGGGCCAGTGACACCTGTACCCCGGTACAGCTAAGCTTCCCCTGTCGCTGCCCTCCGCATCTTCACCACGGGCTGCGACCCTGAGGTGCACTTTGTTACTCTCCGCTGCTCTTCTCCTGATGTGGCTTCCAAGCTCCGAAGCCACCAAACCGGCCGCAAACGATTCTCCGGCCGCCGCCAAAACAGTCGCCTCTGATTCTTCCAAAGACTCGGCCGCGCGCCCCGCTCTTCCCGACGCCCCGATCGCCAAATCCGAAGCCACCGCCGAGTCCAACTCCATCGCTATCAAGCCATTCTCGAACTCCGCGATCAAGCCGGCCATGGAACGCCCGCTTCCCACGCCGCGTCAGCAAAAACTCTGGTATACCTTCATGGCCGTCGGCCACAGCGCCGCCGCCTTCGACGCGTATTCCACGCGCCGCGCCCTTTCCGGTAACTACGGCACCGAAGGCAACCCGTTGCTCCGTCCCTTTGCACACTCCAACGCCATCTACGCCGCCACTCAGGTCAGCCCGGCCGTGATGGATTATGTCGGCCGTCGCATGATGACCAGCAGCCATCCTTCGCTTCGTAAATTCTGGTGGGTTCCTCAAGTCGCTGGCACAGGCTTCTCTTTCGGCGCCGGTATGCACAACTACGCACTTACTCAATAAAGTTCTTCCCTCTCTCCTCCCGTCTGGCCTCCGCATTTTTCCTGCGGGGGCCTGATGACTACCCGGCGCTTTCCTTCATCTCTCTCTCCCGCTCGCCTCTTTCTGCGCTATAGTATTTTCATCTCGTCCGTCTCGGCTTCGCCGCGCAACTTCTTTGCGACACTTTTCCGGGCGGGCGGGTTATGATTCTTTGGCCCGGCAATTTAGCGCCGCGGCGCCGTGGGGGCGCCGTTACGAGAGGCGGAGGACAATCGGTATGAAGAAGCCAATCTTGGGAATGGCGATCATCTTGGCGTCTGCGTGTGCAGTCCGCGCGCAACAGCCTGGCGTCACCCCGTCCATCGAACGCAGCACGCAAAATGTCGCCGCCCCCTTCAGCGACACCAGCGCCGCTCAGATCAACCTGATCGACACCGCTATCAGCGACTCGCGCAGCTCGGATGCCGCGACGCCGGCCGCTGCCGAGGCCGCTCCGATTCCCGCTGCTCCTGCCCCCAAACCCAATTTTATTTATGGAAATCGCGACGATTACCGCTGGCAGTTGGCTGTTGGCGTCGGTTTTTACCGCTTCCAGTCCAACATCATCGACGCCAGCCTCGTCGGCACCAACACCACGGTCAGCTATTGGACCAATGGTTGGTTTGCCGTCGAGGGCAACATCGTCACCGGCTTCGCCCCCACGATCCTCCAAAATGAACACGTAAAATATTTCGGCGGTGGGGGTGGAATCCGCGTTGGCGGGCGACGTAACAGGTTTGAACCCTGGGCCCACGCTCTAATCGGTGGCGCGCACTTGCAACCTCAGGTAGCCAATCAAAGTCGCAGTGCCTTTTCCGCGCAAGCTGGGATTGGCCTGGACTATCGCCTGCATTCTCGTTTCTCCGTGCGCATCGAAACCGACTGGGTACATACCACTTTCTTCAGTCAGGCGCAGAACAATTTTCAAAGCGCTCTCGACGTTGTCTTCCACTTCTAATCGCCAGCTTCAGTTTTGCCGATTGGGCCCACGCGGGATCGTGATCGAGATACTTCGGCCCTAAACCCCCAAAATCCGCGTTTCATTGACACCCCAACATCCTCTTCGCTACACTTTTCAAGTAACGCTTCGTTCCTACCTACGCGGTTCCCCGGTAGCTCAATGGTAGAGCATTCGGCTGTTAACCGAAGGGTTGCTAGTTCGAATCTAGCCCGGGGAGCCAACTTAGATCGGCATCTCGATTAAATGGGGTTTTTCTTCTCGGTAGATTGGCCCTGACAATTGCTCTCCGCAGTCCTCACGGCAAACCGGAAACTGACTTCAGCTCAGATTTTGCCAACGGATCTTGCGGACACGGAGGCAGAAAGCTTCTGCCGGGCGTAGTCGCTCCAGGGGCCGACAGGGTCCAGTTTTAGGTATTCCACCCAATGTTCCCGAGCTTCCGAGAAAGCGCTCAGTTTTTCACAGACATAAGCCAGATTGTACTGCGCATCGGGGTAATTCGGATCAAGTCGAACGGCTTGGCGGAGGTGTTTCCGAGCCGTCTCCATGTCCCCCATTTCCTCTAAAACGCTTCCCAAATTAAAGTGCGCCAGGGCGCTGTCGGGCTGCGCAGAAATCGCACGGCTGAAGTATTCAGAGGCTTTTTCGAAGTTTCCATCCTCGTATTGCAACGTTCCGCAATTGAGCAGCGCGTCGATCTTCGCCGGATCAATCTGCAGCGCGCGATCATAAGCCTCCATCGCTTCGGCTCTCGTCTTCTTGTCGGCTTCGTATTCCAGCGCCAGCGCCAGCCACTCGTCGGCATTGCGCTCGGCGATCACGCAGACTTTTTCACCAAGCTCACGCGTTTGGAAATTCAAGACAAACTGGCCGGACAGGGGTTCCAGCCGCGCTCCGTGCCGTTCCACGATCACATCTTTCCCATCGGAAAGTATCCGAAGCTCCGTCAGCGGCGCCTGGACTTGAACGAGCTTCTCACGGAGCGCGGCCAGCGCCCGCCGCAAGCGATTCGCGGGCACACCTTCTTCCACTAATTGCTTTACGGTGCGCAGGCCAATCAGGTCGCGGAAATCGTAGAAGCGAGTTTCTTGTTCTTTTTGGGGGGAGACAAGGCGCAAGCGGTCCCAGTAATCCAGTTGCCTCGCGGTCAAACCAAGGATGCGCTGCACGTTTTCAGGACTGAATCGATCGGTCGCACCCATTTGCTTGTGAAACTACCCCGCTGCTTTCTTTCCTGCCCTCTTTTGCGCAACGGCGACAGGCTGCACGGCGCGTGTTGGAGGTTTCTTTCCCGCTGATACTTGCGCCACTTCCGCTGGTGATACGGCGGCGGGCCGAGCGGCTGGAGCTTGCTTCTCCGCCAGGCTCTTCTTGAGAGCTTCCATCAAATCAATCACCGGCGCAAGGTGCGGCTGAGCGACTTCGGTGACCTGTTGGCCTTTGAGTTTTGCGGCAATCATGGCTTTCAGGTTTTCCTGATATTCGTCGCGATATTTTTGCGGATCGAAAGGAGCAGCAAGGCTCTCGATCAGTTGCTGCGCGAGCTTCTTTTCTTGATCCTTCAATTCGATCTTGTCGGTTGGGACGGACTCCGCGGCGCGAATCTCATTCGAATAAAACATCGTGTGCAGGGTCATTCCTCTTGTGCCCGGCCGCACAATCACGATGTGCTCCCGCTGGTGCATGGTGAGCTTCGCGATGGCTCCGTAACCGGACTCTTCCATGGCCTTCATGAGCAGTTGGTAGGCTTTTACCCCCGCGTCTTCAGGGCTGATGTAATAAGACGAATCGAAGTAGAGCGGATCCATCTCACTCAACTTCACGAATTCCAGAATCTCCATGACCTTGGCGGAGGCAGGCTCAATTTTGTCCATTTCCTCTTCGCTGAAGAGTACGTATTGATCCTTTTCGTACTCGTAGCCCTTTACGATCTCAGACCGTTCCACGTTCCGGTTGCAAACCGGGCAAAACAGCGGCTGCTTCAGCCGTGAATGACATTCCTTGTGGAGTTGGTTGAAACTGATTCGTTCACCGCGGGCCGCGGCAAACATCCGCACTGGCATCGAAATCAAGCCAAATGTCAGATGGCCTTTCCAGACAGTTGTGGCCATGGGAGCTCTCCTTTGCCAAGACAAGGGATTACGCGAGTCTTTTCAGGGTAGACGCCTAGCAGGTCAGAAGCAAGACGAAATCCCCGCAAAACCCCCAAAAAGGCAAGCCTGCCTGGGTAAGAAGGGTCTGAGATAGAATGCGTCCATGGCCAAGCTGGACGAATACCGGCGAAAGCGTCGGTTCGAGCGCACTCCGGAACCTTCGGGCGAGTCTGAACCCATCCCCGGTAAGGTGCAGGAGCAACCCTCCCCAGTTGCTAAACGCACACGCCTGCCAAAGCCGAAGTTGCCGCAGTTGGAAGTTCGTCCCGGGGCCGAGCATGGCGATACTTTCGTCGTTCAGAAGCATCGAGCAACGCGACTGCACTACGATTTCCGTCTGGCGATTGATGGGACACTCAAGTCGTGGGCAGTTCCCAAGGGACCTTCCCAGAGCCACGCCGATAAGCGGCTCGCGGTCCAAACGGAAGATCATCCGCTGGACTACGCCAACTTCGAAGGCAAAATCCCCGAAGGGAATTATGGCGCGGGAACGGTAATGATTTGGGACCGGGGGACGTTTCATGTCGAAGGCAATCTCCCTGCGTTGAAGCAATTGGAAAAGGGAGAAATCAAGTTCAGCTTGAATGGGGAAAAGCTAAAAGGCAGCTTTGTTTTGGTGAGACTGAAACAGAGCGAAAAAGGCAACGAATGGCTGATGATCAAGCACAAGGACGCCGCCGAAGATTCTTCATGGAACATCGACGAACACGACGGTTCTGCCGTTACAGGACGCACGCTGGACGAGATCAAGGAGGAGTTGCCTCCGAAACGCCGGGCAATCCCAATTCAAGCGAATGAAGTGCAAGGCGCGCGCAAGGGTGCAATGCCGTCTCGTGTGGAACCCATGCTCGCTACGCTAGCCGGCCAACCCTTTTCTGATCCCAACTGGCTCTTTGAGATCAAATGGGACGGCGTTCGCGCGCTGGCGCGAATCGAGGACGGCGGCCTGGTGCTGCGTTCGCGGAACAGCATCGACATCACCAAACGCTATCCCGAGCTCGCGTCCCTTCCCCGTGACCTGGCCGCTTGCAATGCAATTATTGACGGAGAGATCGTCGCTCTGGACGCCCAGGGTCACAGAAGCTTCGAACGCCTTCAGGCACGCATGCACATACGTGCTCCCGGGGCGGGCCTCATTGGGCAGATGCCCGTCGTTTACTTTGCTTTCGATCTTCTCTACTGCGACGGATATGACCTTCGTGCAGCGCCGCTGCTGGAACGCAAGCAACTTTTGCAGCGTTTGCTTTTCACAACTGAGCGGTTTCGCTTCGCCGATCATCAGTTGGAACACGGAAAAGAGTTGTTCGCGCTGGCGGAACAAAATGGCTTGGAAGGAATCGTCGCGAAGCGCGCCGACAGCCCGTACATTTCCGATCGAAGCCCATACTGGATAAAGCTGAAAATTACCAAGACAGTTGACGCGGTGGTTGGAGGCTGGACCGAAGCGCGCACCTCTGCTCTTCCTTTCGGCTCGCTATTGTTAGGCTTGTATCAAGGCAAGAAACTTCGATTCATCGGACAT
>DATHOY010000039.1:0-31474 GCA_035484435.1 Vulcanimicrobiaceae bacterium
GTGATGCCCTGATGCAGGGGCATGTGAAAGCGCGAGGGCAGGGAGCTTTCGTATCGCTGGGCGAAAACACTTTCCAGCATCTGGGTCGATTCATTCCACAGCATGACGGTGAAGACGTGATAGTTCACGAGCTTCTTTACCCGTTCGGCGATGCGTCGCAAGAGTTCTTCGCGGTCAAGAATAGAGGTGAGTTCGTGACTGATTTCATAGAGAAGCGCGATGCTCTGGGCCTGTTCGGGCTGAGCGTACAGCGCTGGAGGGGCTGGATCGGCGTCGCCGAGGAGCGAGAAGGGAATTAGATTTGGCGAGTTCTGATCCATGAAGAGAAACCTAACTAAGAGTTTAGATGATACCGAGCCAACTTGGTTTCACGAACTGAAAAATTAATGTCTAACCGCAAAACCGCGGGCGCCTGAACCGGAACAGAGGGTCGCGAGCCATTTTGGGTGTTGTCCAGGGGTTTTGACGCTCACTTTCGAAGGCAGGGAGCAAATGCCCGCGAAATAGGCGCCAAGAAATGAAAAACCCTGCGCGTCAACTGAATGATACGCAGGGTCTGATGCGGATATTACCGATTTGGCGAACTTACTTTACTTCCCAGACATCGCCGCCACGGAGGAGTTTGTTGAGGTTTCCCGGGCCTTTTTGCTGGATGATGGCTGCGACCTGTTCGTTGACCACGTCCTCGTAGCGAGGCAGATCGTCCCAGGCACGCAAGACGCCGATGGGTGTGGGGAAGCCGGGGCGGCCTTCCATGTGAGAAAGCAGGAAGGCGTAAGACGGGCGAGGATGGTGAGCGTCGTGGACGATGAGGTCGGACTCGGAAATTCCGTTGCCGAGTGGGACGACTTCAATGTCGCCGTCGGGCTTGCGGCGGATGCCTTTGTCCCGGTTCTTACCAAAGATGAGAGGTTTGGCGTGCTCGAGTTGGATGACCCGCTCGCTGCGGGCGTCCTTTTCGGTGATGCCGGTCCAGGCGCCGTCGTTGAAAATGTTGCAATTCTGGAGAATCTCGACGAACGCGGAGCCCTTGTGGGCGGCGGCGGCGCGCAGGGTGTCTTTCAGGTGAGCCTGAAAGATGTCCACCGAGCGGGCGACGAAAGTGGCCTCGGCGCCGATGGCCAACGAGATTGGATTGAACGGACGATCCGGTGAGCCGTAGGGAGTGGACTTGGTGACCTTTTGAAATTCGGAAGTGGGTGAGTATTGGCCTTTCGTTAAGCCATAGATGCGATTGTTGAAGAGCAGGACTTTGATGCCGACGTTGCGACGCAGCAGGTGAATCGTGTGGTTGCCGCCGATGGCGAGTGCGTCGCCGTCGCCTGTAACCATCCAGACTTCTAATTCCGGGTGGGCAATCTTGACGCCGGTGGCCACGGCAGGTGCGCGGCCGTGGATGGTGTGAAAGCCAAAGGTGTTCATGTAGTACGGGAAACGGCTGGAGCAGCCGATGCCGGAGATGATGACGAAATTTTCACGACGGACGCCGAGCTCCGGAAAGACGGATTGCACGGCGGCAAGGATGGCGTAGTCGCCGCATCCAGGGCACCAGCGAACTTCCTGGTCGGTCTGAAAATCTTTTCGTGTCAGCGGCGGCAGGGCGGTGGTGGTCATTGCAAGCTCCTAAACTCCCAACATTTCTTCGATTTTTTGCTCGAGTTCATTCTGTTTGAAGGGGCGTCCCTGAATTTTGTTGAGGCCGACGGCGTCGACGAGATATTTCGCGCGGAGCATCCAGAGGAGTTGCCCCATATTGAGTTCGGGCACGAGAACTTTCTTGTAGCGCTTCAGGACGTCACCCAGATTGCCCGGCAGCGGGTTCAGATGGCGAAGGTGCAGGTGGGCGATTTTGCGTCCTTTTTCGCGCTGCTCTTTCACGGCCTGGGCTACGGCGCCGAAGGTGGAGCCCCACGAAACAAGAAGGAGGTCTCCTTCGGGATCGCCGACCGGCATGACGTTCGGAATGTCCTGGCGGATGGCTTCCACTTTTGCGGCGCGAATGCGCACCATTTTTTCGTGGTTCAGAGGCTCATAGTTAATGTTGCCGGTGGTTTCCTGTTTTTCGATGCCGCCGATACGGTGCTCGAGACCAGGCGTTCCGGGAATGGCCCAGGGACGCGCGAGGGTTTGGGGATCGCGCTTATAAGGGAAGAAACCCTCGGGATTGGTCTCAAATTTCACGGGAATCGGAGGAATTTCCTCGGCAGTCGGAATGCGCCAGGGCTCCGCGCCGTTGGCGAGGTAGCCGTCGGACAGGATGATGACGGGCACCATGTATTTGAGCGCGATGCGGCTGGCTTCGAGGGCGATCCAGAAGCAGTCGCCGGGTGTGGAAGGGGCCAGTACGGGAACAGGAGCTTCCGAGTTGCGGCCGAACATCGCTTGCAAGAGGTCGGCCTGCTCGGTCTTCGTCGGCAAGCCGGTGGAGGGTCCGCCACGTTGAATATCGCAAATGACGATGGGCAGTTCGGTCATGACGGCAAGGCCGATGGCTTCTGTCTTCAGGGCCATCCCGGGGCCGGAGGTGGCGGTAAGCGCGAGCGCACCGGAATAGGCGGCGCCGATGGAACTGGTGACGGCGGCAATTTCGTCCTCGGCCTGAAAAGTGAGCACGCCGAAATTCTTGTACTTGGAAAGTTCGTGCAGGATGTCGGAAGCCGGCGTAATGGGATAGCTGCCGAGGAACAGTTTCAAGCCAGCCTTTTGCGCGGCGGTGACGAAGCCGATGGCCAGGGCCTGATTGCCGCTGAGGTTTCGATACGTGCCCGGCGTAAGGTGCGCTGGGGGAATCTCATAGCTGATTTGAAACGCTTCGGTGGCTTCGCAGTAGGAGTAGCCGGCTTTCAGGGCGAGCTTGTTGGCTTCTGCGAGCAGAGGCTTTTTGCTGAACTTGTCGTCGATCCAGCGGACGGTCGGTTCCATCGAGCGGTTGTAGAGCCAGTAGCACATGCCGAGGGCGAAGAAGTTCTTGCAGCGGTCCATGGACTTGGCGTCGAGCCCGAGATGCTGCAGTGCGGTCCGGGTCAAGCGTTGCAGTTCGACGGGGAACACGCGGAATTTATCGAGCGTGTTGTCTTCGAGGGGATTCGAAGTGACATGAGCCTTGCGCAGATCCGCTTCCTCGAAGCTGTCGGAATTTACGATCAGGATGCCGTTGGCCTTCAGGTCGGCGAGGTTTACCTTCAGGGCCGCGGGATTCATGGCCACCAGCACATCCACGGAATCGCCGGGGGTGTAGACTTCGCCGGAAGAAAAATTCAATTGAAAGCCGCTGACACCGGGAACGGTGCCCGCAGGGGCGCGAATTTCGGCGGGAAAGTCTGGGAAGGTGGCAATGTCGTTGCCGTAGATCGCGACCGTGTTGGTAAACTGGCTACCGGTGATCTGCATGCCGTCGCCGGAGTCGCCGGCGAAGCGGATGACCGCCTGGTCAAGCACTTCCCGCCTGGTTTTCCCCGAAGGGATATCCATCAATGTAGACATTATGCTGCCTTACCCCCGTCCTAAGGACTGTCCACCCTGGAGCCGAGGAGAGTGGTCGATCACCGGTGAGCGGAGCGGGACGTGGTCCGCGGGAGCGGAGGCCCCTCCGCAAGGAGCCGACAAGTTAAGGATATCACACAGGTACATCACGAGTATGATGCGCCTCATTCTAGTTGAGTGACGGTGCGTGCATTGCCATGGCTTCCTTGGCAGCGCGGGCGGCTTCGAAACGTGTGTGGGAGTAAAGCAGGAGCCAGATGATCAGCACGCCAGGGATGAGAGCCAGGGCTCCAAAGGCCCGGGTCTGGGCGAAAGACGCCTGGGTCATCGTGCCTTCGGGAAGATTCAACTGCGACATCATGTCCTGCAAGTTGCGGTCGTAGCTGGGGCTGACCAGGGTGACGGTGCCGCTGACCATCCAAAAAAAGTACTGTCCGAGCACCAGAGGATAGCTCCATCGCTTCAGGCGCAGCATCCCGACCGCTCCCGCAAGAAAAAGTCCGGCGGAAAGATAGAAAAGCACTGCACCCACGGCACCGTGGAAACGGTGGCCGAAGAGTATGACGTTGACTGGAAAGTTCGTGAAAGGGAGCATGAGGGTGAAGGCGGCGGAAAATATGGAGACGCCCGAAAGAATGGCCAGCGGCAAGGGACAGCGCGGTTGTGGTGAAACAGCGACCTGACTATCGATCGCTGTCCCCGGCAGGAACTGCTCGCGAACGGCGCGCTGGTTGAAGAGCAGCAGCCACCATACTCCGACCAGGAACTGAATTCCGTACAGAACGAACATCAGGATGCGGAGATAAGGCAAGCCCGCCGCAGAATCGGCGCTGATTTCCGGCAACGGGGAGAGCGCCGTGTAGAGCAACATGACGCCGGAGAAGGCCGCCATGACGCCGCCCCAAATCAGGATTGAGACGCGCGCCCATTTTTTCAGGCGAAGCAGGGCGATACAGGTGAAAAGACCGAAGATTGCCAAGCCGGCAAGGAGTCCCATGATAACGATCAGCATGGAGCGGGCGGGCGGCGGAATGGCCATTGCGCTCGACGGCGGAAGCATCGTCAACCCGAGAATGCCGCTGAGCGTCCCTAGTATTGTAAACAGGCTGATCAGAATCCCGGCGATAGCCGCGGCAACGATCGAACTGGATGGGCTGGAAGGACTCATCGGCCAGCTATATATCATTTTCGTGGGCGGGAGCATAGAGCGGCGCTATGGGGCAGCGGAACAGCCGGGAGAAATCCTGAGGGAAGGAATCAGCCGCGCAGGGGTTCCTGCTCTGCCGGTTCTTCGAACTGGCGCTTCACACCAGGCAAGCGGAAAAAGAAGATCCACCAGACGCTGACAGGGAACAAGGCGACGATTAGCGAAATGGCAAGCAGTTGTTTGAACGATTGGAGTTCGGATACGAAATGTTCGGGAATGAAAAAAGTTTCGAACGGACGCAAAGCGATGAAGTAAAAGCAAAAACAAAGCGCAACGCCGGCCCAGAGGAGCGCCGCCCTGCGGGCCCACGGCTTCAACTGAAATAAGCCGATGCCGGTGCGAATTCCGGAAGCAATCAGGAAGAGCGGCACGGAAAACATCAGGAACAATGTGATGGGAAAGCTTTCGTAGAGGTGCTTGCCGTGGGAATCGGGTGACGAATTGAGGACACCGAGGAAAAGGCTTCCCCAAACAAACAGGGCGGAGGTGCTGCCGAGAATGGCGAGAGCGGCGGCGCAGGTGACGCCGGCGGAACGACGAGTGGAGTACCAAACGGATTCGGGCATGGCTGGCGATAAGAAGAACACATGGGAGGAAGAGAGGAAAGGGTACGAAAGAGGAAGGTTTGCGCAAAACGGCACTTGACGTTCGCTTTCTTTTCGCCTAGAGTGTGACGGAGTTGGACAGGTCCTGCTACGGCAGAAGGCTGAGTGCAAATGCCGCTCGGAAGGAATGGAGCGGCAGGTCGCGGAGGCTACGGATGGCGCTGACAAAACGGCAAAAGGAAGTTCTGGATTATCTGGTTTCGTTCGAGACGAAACACGGCTACTCGCCGAGTTTTGAGGAAATCGGGAAGGGGCTGAAACTGACTTCGCTGGCCACGGTGCACAAGCACATCAGCACGCTGGAAAAAAAGGGTTTTATACGACGTGGCTACAACCAGAGCCGTTCGATTGAGATTGTGCAGCTGCCGAAAACTGTGAAAGAGCAGGTGATTGAGCGGCGTATCCAGGAACTGCCGCTGGTGGGGCGCATCGCGGCGGGCCGGCCGCTGGAAGCGGTGGAGGAACGCGAGACGATTTCGTTGGGGGATTTTGCGCGCGGAGGGAATTCTTTTGTGCTGCAGGTGAAGGGCAGCTCCATGATCGAGGATCACATCATGGATGGAGATTTTGTGGTGTGCGAGCAGACACAGGTGGCGAACGCAGGAGATATTGTTGTGGCGCTGGTGGCCGGGGATGAAGCCACGTTGAAGCGATTCTATCGCGAAGGATCCGGCAAAGTGCGGCTACAGCCGGCGAATTCGGACATGGCTCCGATCATGGTTGCGGCGGCGGACGTGAAGATTCAGGGGCGGGTCATCGGAGTGCTGCGCAAATATTAGGGTAATCTCCCGAGCGAAAGCCGGCTGCTTCTGGGCTACACTGAAGGCATGCTGGCGACTCTCAACATTCAGGACCAAACTTCTTGAGCCGCAGGGCTCGCAAAGGCAAGATCTCCCATTGGTATCGGGCGAGTTCCGCGGCGCTCGTGCTTCTCCTTTTTACAGAGATCCTTCTGCCTCCGACTGGATTTGGCTACGCGGTGCTTGCTCATCAAGCCTTGATTGACACTACCTGGGAATCACACGTCAAACCGTTACTGAAGACGCGGTATCCCGAGGCGACCGAAGAGCAATTGAGCGCGGCGCAGGCTTATGCGTATGGCGGCTCCATCATTCAGGACCTGGGCTATTACCCGCACGGGAGCCACTTTTTCAGCGATCTGACGCACTATGTACGCAGCGGCGATTTTGTGCTGGCGCTTTTGCGGGATGCGCAAAATGTGTACGACTACGCATTCGCGCTGGGGGCGCTATCGCATTACGCGACGGACAACCAGGGGCACCGGCTGGCGACGAACCGGGCGGTGCCGATACTTTATCCAAAGTTGAAGAGCAAGTTCGGGGATTTCGTGACGTATGAGGACGACACGCTGGCGCATGTGAAAACGGAATTTGGGTTTGACGTGTTGCAGGTGGCCAAGGGGCAATACGCTTCTGAGAGTTACCACGACTTCATCGGGTTCGAGGTTTCGCGCCCGCTGCTGGACCAGGCCTTTCAGCAGGTTTATGGAGTGGAATTGATTTCGGTGCTGGACGACGAGGAAAAGGCGCTGAACTCCTATCGCCGCGACGTCAGCAAATTGATTCCGGAGGCGACGCGCATCGCCTGGAGCTTGAAAGGCAAGGAAATCCAAGCCGATGAGCCCGGCGCGACGCACCGGAAATTTCTCTTTAACCTTTCGCGGTCGGAGTACGAGAAACAATGGGGCAAGGATTACCAGCGGCCCAGCCGGAAAGAGCGGTTTTACGCGTTTCTGTACAAACTTTTGCCGAAAATCGGGCCGCTGAAAGTGCTGCAGCTGAAGACACCGACTCCGGAGACAGAGAAGCTGTTTGAGGAGAGCTTTAACGCTTCGGTACAGGAATACCAAAAATTGTTGAGCGACGAACGAAAGGGAACACTGCAGCTGGCTAACCTGAATTTTGACGTGGGCAGCGAGACGTCGGGCGGCAAATACCGGTTGAATGACGATGCGCACGCGCAATTGCTGCACCGGTTGGCCGAAAAGAAATTCGGCTGCGTTTCGCCGGACTTGCGGGAAGAGATTTTGGGCTTTTTTGCGAGCGCGGATGCTCCTTACGACGGCAAACAGGACAAAAAGACGTGGGATCGCGTGCAGGCTGAATTGGAATCGTTGAAAGAAATGGAGCCGGGTGGGGCGCCCGCGCATCCAATTACTTCAGGGCTGCCCGCCGGCGTGAAAGCCTGCGCCGACTAGGGTAGACTGCTAACTCCTTCGAGGAGTAAAACTTCGAAGCATAGGACGCCCTTACTCGTGACCTCAAAAGCCCCCAGCCTTCTCCTGGTCGGCGCACCCGACCCCAGCCGTGATGCGCTTGGCCAGATTCTCGCCGCCGCCGGCTATGCATTGACCATCGCAGATTCCAACGAAGACGCTTTTCAAAAGATGCAGGGCGCGCCGCCGGACATTCTGCTGCTGTCTGCAACGGGGGGAAGCGGTTCGTGCAATGAAGCGATCGCCGTTGCCCGGTCGCACAATGCGGAGATGCGGATTGTGGTTTTATCCGCGGGCAGCGCGGCGGACCGGGCTCGGGCGCTGGATTTGGGCGCGGATGATGTAGTGCCGGTTCCCTGGACCGAAAATGAGTTGTTGGCGCGCGTGCGGACGCAGTTGCGGCAGAAGGGCGCCGTGGACAAGCTGGAAGAGAAAAACCGCATTGCGGAGGAGAGTTTTGGCGTAGCGCAGACTGCGTTCCAGGCGCTGGCAGTCACGGAGAAGATGACTCGGGACGCTTTTTCGCTGGAACGGATATTGAAGATCGGCGTGCTTTCGTTGTTTGGCCTGGCGCTGATCATCAGCGGGGTTTTCTTTCTGTATTCGCATCGCGCGGAGAAGGAAACCAAGCGGGCTTATGGAGAGATTGCGCAGCTGGAGCACAGCGTTCAGACGGAGCAACAGCTGCTGGCGTCGGCACGGCGCTTGCGCGACGACCCGTCCAACACGGACATGCTGCAACAGAAAGAACAGTTGCAGAAGCAGAGCGAGGAGCTGAAGAAAAAGCTGGCCGTGCAGAATGACGGGGGATCCAACGAGCTGCGGCGCCAGCTGGACGAAACGACCAGCCGGCTGGCAAAGATTGAAGGGCAATCGCAGGCGGCGGAGAGCATCATCCGGGCGTATGCGCCTAGCGTAGGGCTTTTGCACGTTTCCGTGGCGTTCAATGATAAGACTTCCGGCCGGCGGCTTCGCTACGGCGGAATGGACAGCGACGGATCGCCGTTGAAAGACAGCGACGGGAATCCTGTGTACACGACCGAAGGCCGCGGGCCGGAAGTGCGCGGGGATTTTTTTGGCACCGGATTTATCGTGGGGGACGGCAAGATCCTGACTAATCATCACGTGGTGCAACCGTGGTGGGCGAATCAAGAATTGGCCGGGGCGATGAAACAGGGGCTGGAGCCGGTGATTGCGGAGATGACGGCTTATTTTCCGGGCGAATCGAACGGCATTCCCGTGAATATTTCGCAGATTTCGAATGAAGCGGACCTGGCGTTGGTTCACGGCGACCTTACGGAGTTGCACCGGCCGATTCTAAAGCTGGACGCGACCAAGGAAGCGGCGGTGAGCGGCGAAGAGTTGATCAGCGTGGGCTACGCGACCGGATTGGACGCGATTCTGGCGCGGGCCGGGGACGACGTGGTGCAGCAGATTGTGAAAGCGAGCGCGGGCGACCCGAAGTTGGTGCTGGTGGAATTGGCGAAGAGGAAATTGATACGGCCGCTGGTCACGCAGGGGCATGTGGGCGATGTTTTGCCGGACAAGATTGTTTACGACGCGCAGACTACCTCGGGCGGATCCGGCGGACCGCTGCTGAACCGGCAGGGCGGAGTGATTGGAGTAACTTTCGCGATTGTGAAGGGATTCGGCGGATCGAACTTTGGGGTGCCGATTCGCTATGCGCTACCATTGGTGAAACACTAGGACCCGACAGCTTCTTGAATTCACCGAATCTCATTAAACACGAGCAGTTTCCCTCGCGCTTTTTGCGCAACCGACGGGACCTGATTGTCTATCTGCCGCCCGGCTATCACGAACAACATGGCCGCGTTTATCCGGTCCTTTATTTGCATGACGGGCAGAACCTTTTTGACGGCGCCACTTCGTTTATCCCGGGGATGGATTGGCATGTGGGGCAGACGGCGGACGGTCTGATTTACGAAGGCCGCGTGGAGCCGCTAATCATCGTCGGGCTTTATAATGCGGGCAAACAACGGTTGGGGGAGTATACGCCGACGCGTGCGCCGAAGCTGGGCGGGGGGCGGGCGAATCGTTACGCGAAGTTTTTGCTGGATGAGGTGAGGCCGTTTGTTCAGCGGCAGTACCGGGTGGCGGAAGGGGCGGAACGCACGGGGATCGGCGGGTCGTCGCTCGGCGGGCTTGTATCGTTATATTTGGGGCTGAAGCTTCCGAAAACTTTTGGCAGGATTGCCGCGTTGTCGCCCTCGGTCTGGTGGAACGAGCGGGTGATTCTGCGTTTTGCGGCTGCGGCGCCGGTCCATCCTCACCCGCGTATTTGGCTGGATGCGGGCACGCGCGAGGGCGGGCGCACGGTGGAGGACGTGGAGCGCTTCCGCGATGTGCTGCTTGGCAAAGGCTGGCAGATGGAGCGCGACCTGCACTACGAACGCGTGGAGGGCGCCGAGCACAATGAAGCAGCCTGGGCGCGGCGCGTCGGGCCGTTCCTCCAATTTTTGTTTCCCGCCCGTTAAACACGGGTATAATCCGCGCAGTTTATTTCACGGATTAGCCCATGTCCTCGGATCACCCGATTACCATTCTGTGCGTCACCTCTTATGAGAAGGGGCAGGACTTTTTGCGAGCGTGCAAGGCGCTCGGCTGCACGGTTTATCTTTTGACCGTGGAAAAGCTGCGCAAGGGGAATTGGCCGCGCGAAGCTATTGACGAAATGTTTTTCATGCCGGAAGAGTTGCCGATACAGGATTTGCTGAATGCGGTGAGTTATGCGGCGCGGAGCCGGAAGATCGACCGGATCGTGGCGCTGGACGAATTTGACCTGGAGAACGTGGCGGCCATTCGCGAGCATTTGCGGCTGCCCGGCATGGGGCTGACGACCGTTCATTATTTTCGCGACAAGCTGGCGATGCGCATGCGGGCGCGGGAAGCGGGGATCCTGGTTCCGGAGTTTATGCATGTTTTGAATCATGAGAATCTGCACCAATTCATGATGCGCGTGCCGGGCCCCTGGCTGCTGAAGCCGCGGGCGCAGGCTTCGGGCATCGGCATGAAGAAAATCTGTGCGAGCGAGGAATTGTGGCCGTGGCTGGAGCAGTTGGGCGACAACCAATCGCAATACCTGCTCGAGCAGTTTATTCCGGGACAGGTTTTCCACGTGGACGGGATTGTTTCGGAAAAGAGGGTGTTGTTCGCCGAGGCGCACGCCTATGGGATGCCGCCGCTGGATGTTTCGCATCACGGGGGAGTTTTCACCACGCGGACGTTGCCGCGCGAATCCGCGGATGCGCTGGAGCTGAAGGAAATTCATAAAGAGCTTGTGGAAGCGCTGGGATTGATGCGCGGAGTGACGCACACGGAATTCCTGAAATCGAACGCCGACGGGCAATTTTATTTTCTGGAGATTGCGGCGCGGATCGGCGGCGCTTACATATCGAATGTGGTCCAGGCCGCGACGGGGATCAATTTGTGGCGGGAGTGGGCGCAACTGGAAGTGGGGGCGGGGAAGCAGCTTTATCACTTGCCAGCGCCTCATGAAGATTTCGCCGGCGTGATTGTTTCGCTGGCGCGGCAGCAGGAGCCGGACACTTCCGGTTACACGGACGAGGAAATTGTCTATCGCATCTCGAAATATCATCATGCTGGATTTGTCTTGAAAAGTTCCTCGGCGGAGCGAGTGGAAGAGTTGCTGAGTTCTTATTCGAAGAGATTCGTTTCGGATTTCCTAGCGACCCAGCCGGTTCCCGACAAGCCGACATCCTAGCGCCCCCTGTTTGCGAACGTTGTGGCAAGCGCACCTTTAGGAATAGGAGACGTCAGGAAAAGAAGAGGCAACCCCAAGACCTGGGTACCAAACACCGGAACCCGGGGGACCCCTCCTCTCTGATTCCACGGGAATTGTTGAAGTGGTATCCTCTCCACGGCTTCCATGTCGACAAATTCCAGATTGTTGAACTCGGGCCAACCGGTCGTTTCGACGTGCCTATGATCTATCTAAGTGCTCTAATAATGATGACGATGTTGGTGGGCAACCCTACGAGGCTACAAGACAGGCCAGGGCAAGAGAACTGGGAGCTTTGCAAAGGTAAAAATCCTGAACAGAGCATCGCGGGATGTTCTGCGCTCGTCCGAACCCCGCTGGAATCTGCGGACGATTTAGCGGAGGCATACTACCATCGGGGTTTAGCATACAAACACAAAGGTGAATATAGCGATGCCATCGCAGACTTCACCAAAGCAGCGCAGGTAAATCCGACCTTCGCAGACGCGCTCTACCAGCTGGGTTCTGCATACGGACACATAGGCGATTACGATCAGGCGCTCAATGATTACAACAAGGCGCTCGGCTTGAATCCAAATTTTGCGGATGCCTACTATGGTCGCGGCTGGGTATATGAGAAGAAAGATGACTATGTTCGCGCTGCTCATGATTATGATGAAGCACTGCGGGTAAATCCAAACTATGTAGATGCTTTACTTGCCCGCGGTTTGAGTTATGCGCGAAATGGCGACTATAGCCGAGCAATCCAAGACTACGACCAAGCCCTACGAGTTAGTCCAAGCTCTTACGATGTGTTTGTCGCACGCGGAAATGCCTATGCGAAGAGAGGCGAATACCTTCGTGCTATTGAGGACTACGACCAAGCACTCTCCCTGGATCCTCACTCAGAAGATGGTTTTTATAACCGGGCGATTGCGTTCCAACAGCAAGGCCATTATGACAAGGCAACCTCAGACTATGATCAAGCGCTGCTTCAGAAGCCTGGCGACGCTGACGCTTGGTACGGGCGAGGTCTGGCTTACGCGTACCAAGGCCATTATGATCGCGCAATTGATGATTACAGCCAAGCCCTGCATCTCAATCCTAGATATGAGAAAGCGATGTACAACAGAGCCTTGGCGTACGCACACAGAGGGGAATACTTGAACGCGGCAGTCGGCTATGTCCATGTCCTGTGGCTGAAGCGCGGCATTTTCGGATTTATCCTTCCTGCATGCCCCATCATTCTTCTCTTGGCGTATGGTTATTTTAGGCGGCTCCGCAGCAATCCTCTCCCGTGACCTGCCCACCAGATCCGCAGGGTGGATCACACGACATTCGCCCTTAGTACCTGGGACAGTGGGGACCCTGTTCGTTGGTCTAGTTACTTTCAAGCACCCCATTACGATACTGTGTTTGCTGCACGCCTCCCCGCGGACTATCTTTTGCTTACTACCCCGGGCCGGAAACCTGCGTGGGGTGTGCTATCCCTGGAGGACCGATGTGGGGTAACAAAAAGCCGGAAACGCCGCAAGCCGCGCCGCCGGAAATAAAAAATTCACCAGTGAATTTGCCGCCGAAGACTTCAGCGGCAACTTGGGAGGGAACTACCGCAATGTCTACAGATGCCATGCGTCCTTTGGGTGCAACAGCCGATCGCGCAACCGCGCGGCTCGGACCAAGCCTGCATATCAAAGGCGAAATTACCGGAAGTGAAGACCTGCTGCTTGAGGGCACGGTCGAAGGGCTCGTGCAGCTGGACGAGCGCAAGCTCACCGTCGGCGCTTCCGCCAAGGTGACCGCGGATATCATTGCCCGTGAAGTTGTGGTGTACGGCACGGTCAAGGGGAATCTGCGCGCGAAAGACCGCATCGAGATCAAGAAGGACGGCTCGGTGAACGGGGACCTGACGACAGCGCGCATCATGATTGAAGACGGCGCGTACTTCAAGGGTTCCATCGAAATCGACAAGTCCGGAGAGAAAGAGTCCGGCAGCAGCGCGTTTTCGCGTTCGGCTTCGGCGCCCGCGGCTGCGGGTGTCGGACCAAAGACGATCTAAGTACCTGCTCCTTACCAAAGTTCTTCCCAAGGACGGCGCTCCGTGACAAACGGGGCGCCGTTTTATTTTATCTTCAGTTTAGCGCTTGTGTTATTTATTGACTTGACAAGTTCTTGATGAATAGCTAAGGTGTGGGCGGTTGTTCGCTTCCCGGAGGGGTGAACGATCCGGCGGGCCCCGCCCTTGCTTGCCGACCCTGCCCAAAACAGAGATTCGCTTCGCAGGAGTTACGACATGCCGCGAGGCGTGCATAATTCGGCTTTCCTGATTACCGTTTTCGTGGTTTTTCTCACGGGTTGCGGAGGTGGCGGAGGAGGGGGGACTCAACCGCCGCCTTTGCAGCCTGATTTCACGATTGGGCTTTCAGCGACTTCGGTGACGATCGCGCAGGGGAGTTCGAGCTCGCCCTTTAATGTGAGCGTGAATGGTGCGAACGGGTTCACCGGCAGCGTGCAGGTGACGCTTTCCGGGATGCCGGCCGGGGCGACCAGCAATCCGACGAGTCCCTTCTCCGTGAGCACGGGGCAGCCGGTTTCGGTGATTGTGGGGGCTGCGCCGAGCGCTGCTACGGGGCAGTTCAACATTTCGGCGCAGGCGACCAGCGGCTCGCTTTCCCATTCCGCAACACTATCGCTGACCATTCAAAGCGGGGTTGTACTGAATCTGCCGCGTTCTACTTATTTGCGTAACGATTCGGTGGCGGCGATAGACATTCCCTCCGGTGAACCACGGCGGCGACAGATTGTTTATGACAGCGCTGGGAAGCGGCTGTTTGTGGCGAATCCGGCGATGAATCGTGTGGAGGTTTACGCGGGCGGAAATCCCGGGTTGCTGGCGGCGATCGATGCTCCGGGGGCTTCGAGCGTGGATTTGTCGGGCGATGGAGCGACGCTTTGGGTGGGGACGAGCACGGAAGAACTTCTGTCGATTTCGACAAGCAGCTTGCAGGTGAGCACGCGATACCCGATGGCAGGAGTCTCGCCGATTCCTGGAGTGGTATTCGACCGGCCGCGGGAAGCCGTGGTGCTGGCCGGAGGAAAACTGGCACTGCGATTAAGGCAATCCGCGGCGAGCGAATCTTTGCTTGCCCTGTGGGATCCCGCTTCAAAAATCGCGACGGATTTGACGCCTCGGGCGCCCGGCGTTTTTCAAAATGGGCTCGGTGTAATGGCGCGGTCCGGCGACGGGACTCGGTTGTTGGCTGCGGCGAATGATTCGAGCGGCGGAGCGGTGGTGCTTGATGGAAACGGAAATGTTGTCAGCGGGCCGCAAATTCTGGGAAGCGGGAGTGTGACGAGCGTCGCGGTGAATTCGAATGGGAGCCGGTTTGCGGCAGTGATCAATGAGGGGGGCGGGCAGCAAGTTGCGCTGTTTGACGCGGCGCTGAATTCGCTGAGGAGCTACGCGGCAACAAGCGCAGCGGGAATTGTGTTTTCGCGCGATGGCCAGACGCTTTATGTTTCGGAAGCGTTTGGAAATGGGCGGGTGATTACGGCGCTTTCCGTCAGCGGCCTGCAAAAATTGGGGCAGGTTTCCGACCTGGCGGTGCAGGGGATTCCGACGGCGATCGAAGAAATGGACGACTCGCAACTTGCCTGGGGGCGGGGGAATCGGGGAATCGGCGTGATCGATGTTTCGTCGCCAGCGATGCTTCCCCTGCCCGCGCCTGTTTTCGCCAGCGCGCCTGCGGCTTTGCCCGCGGAAGGGGCGAATGCCGGCGGGACTTCACTGACGATCAGCGGGTCGAATTTTCCAGCGGGAGCGCAGATCCGGTTCGGGGGGCAGAATCCAATTGCGGCAACGCTTGTGGGGAGTTCGCAGATACAAGTGAATTCGCCGGCTAGCGCTTCGAGCGGGCCGGTGAACTTGACGGCTTATTTTTCGAATGGCTGGGTGGCTGCGGCGCCGGACGGATTTAGCTACGGCCCGAGCGTGCAGGCGATTCTTCCGAATGCTGCATCACTAGCCGGCGGCGATACGATTTATCTGATTGGCCACGGATTCGGCGCCAGCACCGGCGGGATAACTGTGAAGATTGGGGGGCAGTCCGCGACGGTGCAGAAGGTTGAATCGCTGGCGGCGTTTGCACCAGCGCTTTCGCTGGATTCTTCCTATCCATTTCCGGTTGAGCGAATCACGATTACGAGTCCATCCGGCACTGCGGGGAAGGTCGATATTTTAGTTACAACACCCGCGGGTAGCGTGACCCTTTCCAAAACATTTCAATATCTGGCCGGCAGCCAGAGCTATGCGAATCCGAGCCTCTACAAATTTATTCTTTACGACCAGGGCCGGCAGCAGTTGTATCTTTCCGCGACTGACCATGTTGACGTTTTCGATCTGGCCGCGCAGGTTTTCCGCAGTCCGCTGGCGCCGCCTCCGAATGGGCCGCCACCGGATGCGGGGCTTCGCGGGATGGCGCTGACGCCCGACAACACGCAACTGATCGTTGCGGATTTCGGGGCGCAAAATGTTTACCTGATTAATCCGGATGGAGGCGCGAACAACGGTTCGAACGTGTTTGTGGGTGGAGTCGCGGGATATTTGAACTCCGGCCCTTCGCGGGTTGCCGCCACCAGCGCACAGAGCGTGTTTGTGGGGCTGAGCGGCGAAGGCGGGACGTCGAATGCGTGCAACAGTTGTCTTGGCCAGATGAATTTGACGGCGTTTCCGCCGACCTTTGAGCCCGCGCCGCAACCGCAGGTGACGTCGATCACGGGAGCGCCGCTGATGCAGGCGGACCATAACGGGGACGCGGTGTATCTGGCGTTTGGCAGCGCACCGGGAGGGCCGGTTGCGTCGTGGTCGGCCGCCACGCCTGGTTCATTTACGGTGTCCACGGCGAAGGATTTTTCGTCGGACTTGACGGCGGCGGCGGATGGCACGATGTTTGGGATTCGGTCGAATGGTACGACGGAGATGCGCGGCGCGGATTTGACCCTTGCCGCTGTGCCCACCTCCGCGGAGCTGGAAACAATTCCCAACCGAGTGGCCGTGCCCGGTGTGGCGCTGCATCCCAGTGGCGCGCTGCTGTATGAGCCGTTTCTGGATGGGCCAGCGCCGGCGGCTCCGCCGGCAACCGGAATTCGCGGCGGCGTGGACATTCGCGACGCCCATAGCGGGCGGCTGAGGATGCGCCTCTATTTGCCCGGGCCCTTTGCGATGCTTTCTACCGATGTGGACGGACTTCACGGAACATTTCTAACTGTGGATGAAAATGGGCAGAGGCTGTTCGCGTTGACGACTTCTGGTGTCAGCGTCGTGCAGCTTTCGAGCCTGCCGCTAGGGATTGGAAGCGTTGCGCCTGGCGCAGGTCCCGCGGCAGGGGGAACAAGCGTGACGATTCGTGGGAGCGGATTTCAGGCAGGAACCAAGGCCACGTTGGGCGGGAAAGCAGTGACGGTCACGTTCAAGGACAAAAATACGCTGACACTCGCTACGCCAGCGCTTGCCGCGGGGACGCAGCAATTGGTGCTTACGAATCCTGATGGCGAGAGTGCTTCGCTGGACGCGGCGTTCATCGCGCAATAATCTTCCTTAACCATTTGAGTGGATTCCTCATCCAAGCCTTGAGCCTGGTGGCTGTAGAATTTTGCCGCGAAAAGAGGACCATTCAATGGAGCTTGGACTAAAAGGAAAGGTGGCCGTTGTCAGCGGATCGACCGCTGGGATTGGGCTGGCAATCGCTTCCACGTTGGCTGCGGAGGGCGCGCACGTTGTGGTGAACGGCCGGACGGATGAACGGGTTACCACGGCGGTGGACTCCATCATGAAACAGCATAAGGGCGCGCACGTGCGCGGGGTGGCGGCGGACCTTGGTAAAGCCGAAGGGGTAGCAAAATTCGTGCGCCAGGTGCCCGAAGCGGATGTGCTGATCAACAACCTGGGAATTTTTGAGGTGAAGGCGTTTGCGGACATTCCGGATTCGGAGTGGCTGCGGTTCTTTGAGGTGAACGTGCTGAGCGGCGTGAGGCTGACGCGCCACTACCTTTCGGGGATGCAGCGGAAGAATTGGGGGCGGGTGATTTTTATTTCCAGTGAATCGGCGCAGCAAATTCCGTCGGAGATGATCCACTATGGGATGACAAAGACGGCGCAGGTGTCCATCGCGCGAGGTGTGGCGCAAACTGTTGCTGGCACGGGCGTGACGGTAAATTCCGTGCTGGTGGGCCCGACGTCTTCGGAAGGAGTGGGTACGTTTGTGAAAGAATTTGCGCGCCAGAAGGGAATCAGCGAAGCGGAGTTTGAGAAACAGTTTTTTGTGAATGTCCGTCCGAGTTCGTTGTTGAAACGGTTTGAAACGCCGGAAGAGGTGGGCGGAGTGGTGGCGTTCGTTGCCAGCGAGCAGGCGGCGGTGATCAACGGAGCCGCGATCCGCGCGGAAGGCGGCGTGGTGACGAGCATTTTCTGAGTTTGGCGTTGTTAGGCGCGAAGGTAATCGGCGCGCCAGGTCTGCACCATGTGCTTGATGGCTTTGCCGCTTTGAATGTTGTCGGCGAGAACTCTGCGCGCGAGGGCAGAAAGCTCTGCATCGGAGGCGAAGCGCATGGCTACCAGTTGGCCGCTGGTGAACTCTTCGATGCGGGGCTTCAAATCGGCGGGCAGAAGCTTTTCGAGACGAAGGCGCTCTTCCAGGCGAATCACGCGATCCTGAACTTTTAACGCGAAGAGACGCGCGTAAAGCGTGAAGATGAGCAGCGCCGCGGCGGTGAGCACACTGACGAACCCATCCAGCGAAAAGGCGGCCAGCTTCCAGCGGTAGATCGACCAGCCGAAGTTCAAGGCCATCACCGGCATCACGAAGAAGTGAAACGCCGGGACCCACCGCACGTGATTTGCAAAACTCTGTTCCGCCATGTCTGCAGTTCCTCCGTCTTCCGTTTTTTACACTGACCTTACGGCCAGTAATTAACTCGCCGCTCGCTGCCGCGCGCTCGCCCCGGTTCGCTCTGAAAAATGCACAATCTAAAGATGGCCGCGAAACTTGCGGCGGGAAGGCATCATGTCAAACCTCAGCTTTGCGCGGATCATGTACGGCACCAGCCAGGAAGCAAGTTCGCCGCTGTATGGGGCGGCAAGCAATTTTCCCTCGGCATTTAGTCAGACAGCGACAGGTACGTCCGGAATATCCTCGAACGAACCGCACGGCGCCACAGTAGAGAGCATTCTACACAAACTGTGGATGGCCCTCTCCGCAAAGAGATAGTTGCAGCGACTCCTGCTGTTCCGAAATTCCAAAAGCATCTAAATTATTTCGCGGGCGCTGCGCAGGGCGTTGTGTGGAAATCGTCCTTGAAAACCGCGCCATCTTTCATCACAAATTTCACTTTTTCGAGTTCGTTGATTTCTTTCAGGGGATCAGCTCCAACCGCGATGATGTCGGCGTATGCGCCTTCGGCTACCACGCCAAGCTCTCCCTTGCTGCCCAGCATTTCGGCTGGGCGTGAAGTTGCCGCCAGAATCGCGCCCGCCGGAGTCATACCGAGTTTCACCATCCACTTGAACTCTTCGGCAATCGGTTCCTGCCAGGGGATGCCGCCGATATCGGTGCCGAACACAATTTTCAGATTGGCTTTCAACGCTTTGCGGAAGGATGCTTCGTGTAAATTGGCGCGCGCACGATCCCGCTGTCCCTCAGGAGTATTCTCCGCGGCCCAATCGGTGTAATAGACGCCGAGGGTAGGGCAATACCACGTGCCTTGCCTGGCCATCTGCGCGATTTGCGCATCGCTGATGTCGAGGCCGTGTTCGATGGAATCGCAGCCGCCGTCGAGGCCGCGCTGGAGGCCTTCGCCGTTGTAGGCGTGGCACGCGACCTTTTTCCCCCAACCGTGGGCTTCGTCGACGATTGCGCGCAATTCTTCAACTGTCAGAGTCGGCTGCGAGACTAGGTGGCCCTGCTTGTCGACCCAGGAGCGGT
Source organism: Vulcanimicrobiaceae bacterium (assembly GCA_035484435.1). Taxonomy (GTDB): domain Bacteria; phylum Acidobacteriota; class Terriglobia; order Acidiferrales; family UBA7541; genus Acidiferrum. The sequence continues at coordinate 19,250 of DATHOY010000039.1, forward strand.
GCGTCATGTAGACCTTGATCCAGTCGGCACCGTGTTCCAGTTGCTCGCGCGTCGCCTTGCGCGCTTCCACGGGACCGTCGACGATCTGCACGCCCTTCGGCATCGTGAGTTCGGGGGCATAGCCTTCCAGGTTGTAGCCGCCGGTGGTGGAAATTCCGCGGGTGGCGCCGAAGATGCGTGGGCCGGGGATGGTGCCCTCTTCGATGGCCTGCTTGATGCCAATGTCGCCATAGCCGGCGCCCTCGGTCTCGACGTCGCGAAGGGTCGTGAAACCTTGTTCGAGGGCGCGTTTCGCGGCGTAGGTTGCGCGAGCGGCACGCAGGGCGAGTCCGGCTTTCAGGATGTTGGCGTCGTAGCCGCCCTTGGCGGGATCTTCGCCCCAAAGGAAAAGATGGGTGTGGGAGTCGATCAATCCAGGAAGGACCGTGGCGCTTGAAAGGTCGATTGTTGAGGCCCCCGCGGGGATTGCTGCTGAAGCATCGGCAATCTTTTCAATTCGACGGCCGCGTACGAAAATGAGCTGGTTCTTGCGTGGCGCTTCGTTCTGTCCATCAATTAACGTTCCCGCGCGGATCACCGTTAGCGGGGTAGTTTCTGGTTTTTGCGATTGCGCGTGGGAAATTTGCGTGTAGCACACGACTAGCAAGAAGAGCAGTCCAAAGCGTTTCATAGCCGCTCCATTTCGTTTTTCCATTACAACTTATCTCATAAATGTGAAGGGTACGGAGAAAAACACTTCCTCAGGGGCTAAAGCCAATTTTTTCTTGGCCCTTGATGTCGGAGCTAAAGCTCCGACCCCCAAGCCCTCATTTATGAGATGGCTAGATGGCTTCTAGTGTTTTTGATTCAAGCCTCGAAGCGCGTTACGTCCCCAGGAGGTTGCCCTGGATGCGGGTGTAGCCGTGCTCCTCGGCCCACAAGCTTAACGGCACAGCGGCCAAATCGTCCACCACGGGAATGGCGTGGCCGTCTTTGGTGAGGTCGATGGTGCGCAGGAAGTGCTTGCAGGTGTCGCAGCTTTCCACGCGGACGTGTGGAAACTGTTCGGCGGCAAAGACAGGGAGTTGCTTTTCGTTTGCCTCGCCGCAATTGGCGCAGAGGATGCGCCGGAATTCCCATTCGAGCGAACAGAAGGAGCAAACCAGGAAGCGTTTGCCGCCGTCGCCTTCCTGGCGCAACACGCCGAGCAAGGGCAGGGCATTGCAGCGCGGGCAGCGGCAGACCGTCATCAGCGGAGCGGGAGGCAGCATGGCGCCGGTGACGAAGTCCGCATACGGCTGGAGAACTGCGCGGGCGAAGAAGTCCTCGAAGGGATTGACGAGCGGCGGCTCGGAAGGTCCGGCGACAGGGAGATGAGTCTCCAGCAAGCCGGTTTTCCAGAATTCGTGGAGGATTTCCGCCTGGCGTGCGGGGCCTTTGGATTTCAAATTCCGGGCCTGTTCGACCAGCACATCCGGGGCATGCTGCTCGATTACCTTGAGGAACTCAGCGAAAGGCTCGAGCAACACGGAGAGATTGAGTTCGGAGCGAAGGTCGCCACCCGCTGGAACGACGGGTTTCTTGCCCCAGCTTTTGGGAAGTGCTTCGTAAAATTCTTTTTGAAATTTTGCGATGGCGCCGTAGAAGGAGAGAACCTGATGCGCGAAGGGATGCCGCTCGGCCAGGAGGGCGGCGCGCTCGATTCGCGCGCGATAATTCACATTCCCGGCCGCGAAAAGGGTCATTTCGTGCGTTCAGATTTCCGGACGATCTCTTGATACCAACCGGGGTGATAACGCTTGGCGAAGGCCAGCGAGACGTCGCCGCGGATAACGCTGCCGAACGCGCCGCGCTCCGCGAAAACTCCCATGTAGACGTGAATCATCAGGTTCCCGATGAGCAGCAGCGCGGTGCCCGCATGCACCACGACGGAGATGTAACGCAGCCAGCGCCAAGCCCAGGGAATCGATTCGGTGAACCACAAGACCAGCCCGGAGGCGAGGAGCACAATTCCGCCGAGGAAGAAGCTCCAGAACAGGAGTTTCTGTCCGGCGTTGTAACGGCCGGCGGGAGGCATTTTTTCGTCTTCGTTGCGGATGTAGTGAGGGAGCGACTTCCACCACTCCGTGTCAACTGGCTCGTGCTTCATCTGGCTGGACCAGAGAGCGTACATGTAGCAGACCGCGACGAAGAAGACCAAGCCAACCCAGGGATGGAGCATGCGCGAAAGCTCCGCGCCGCCGAGCGCCGAGGCGATCCAGAAGAGCCACGGGGACCAGAAGGCGAGCCCCGTCAGCATCAAGTAGATGAAAGAGCCTGCGGCAACCCAATGGTTCAGGCGCTCATTGAACTCGTAGCGAAGCACATGGTCGTGAGGAATCAACTGATCCTGATGGCTCACGGTTAATCTCCTTCTTTCGGCGCCAGGTCCGACTCTTCACGCGACTTGGGGCCAAATTTCAGGTAGTGAGCGAACAAACCCACCAAGCCGCCGACCAGGGCCAGGTTGCCCAGCCACTTCAGCGGGTGCTTCCAGAACTTCACGGCGAGGGGGATTGTAGGATTGCTTGGCAATCCGCCGTAGAGTTCAGGTTTGGTGGCATCATGCAACACGTAAATCACGCCCGTGCCGCCGACGCCCGGCGGATCGTAAACACCGGCGTTGTCGAAGCCGTAATGCTCGCGCAGTTGCTTGGCGCGGTTTTCAGCTAGGAACTTCATGTCGTCCTTGGTGCCAAAGTGCAGGCAGCCCGTGGGGCAGGACTTGATGCAAGCGGGTTCGAGGCCCTGGCTGACCCGATCCGTGCAGAGAGAGCACTTGTACATGCGCTTGGTGACGCTGTTGAACTTGGGAATGTTGAAGGGGCAGCCGGTGATGCAGTAGCCACAGCCGATGCAGTGATCCTGCTGGAAGTCCACAACGCCGTTGGTGTACTGCACGATGGCGCCGTCGGCCGGGCAAGCTTCGAGGCAACCCGGTTCGGCGCAGTGCATGCATTGGTGCTTGCGCATGAGCCACTGGAGCGAGCCGTCTTCACGTTCGTGCTCGTTGAAGAGGATCAGGTTCCAGTAGTTCCACCGGGTGTCCGGCATCGTCTGGTAGGTGTTGTCGAAAGTGGTTTGCGAGAACGGCATGTCGTTCCACTCGACGCAGGCGACTTCGCAGGCCTTGCAGCCGATGCAGGTGGTGGTGTCGACGAGCTTGCAGACGGTGAACCCGCGCTGGGTGTCTTCGCCAGGGACGGTGCCGGCGTGGCCGGAAATTTTCTGAATGCGTAGGGTGGCTTGGCTCATGTCGGCTCTCCTACGCTTTCTCGACCTTCACCAGAAAACCCTTGAATTCCGGTGTGTAGGCGTTGGGATCATAGACCGTGGGCGTGAGAGTGTTCGCGAGCGTCCTGGCGTCCTTACCTTCGTCCTCGGTGATTCCGCGGAAGCCCTGGTGGATCTGGAAGCCGATCTGGTAGACCTTTTTGCCATCGATCGTCATTGGCTTGATGCGTTTGGTGACCATGGCCTTGGCGATATACTCGCCACGGATGCTGGAGACTTTTATTTTTTCGCCGCCGTGGACGCCGATGTCGTTGGCCAGTTCAGCTGGAATTTCAATGAATGGTTCGGGGATGAGCTGTACGTTCATCGGATTGTTTTTCGTCCAGTAGTGGTAATGCTCAGTCATGCGGTAAGTGGTGCAGACGACCGTGTAGCCATCTTTCGGGGTGCTGTATTTGTCTTCGGGGGTTTTGAACCGCTTGACCACTGGATTGTGGGTCTGCTGCGGATGCAAGGGATTGTCGATGGGGCTTTCGGTCGGTTCGTAGAACTCCGGAAAGGGGCCATCCGCGAAGGCGGCGAGCGGGCCAAAGATTCGGCCGACGCCCTCGGGATTCATAATGAAGGGGCCCATGTGATCCTTTGGCTTGGAGTCCGCCTTGAAGTCCGGCACATCGTTGCCAACCCACTTTTGCGTGGCTTCGCTCCACCAGACTTGTTTGCGCGACGGATCCCAAGGCTTGCCATCCAAGTCGCAGGAAGCGCGATTGTAGAGGACGCGGCGGTTGGCGGGCCAAGACCAACCCCACGCCGGATGGACTCCCATGCCGGAGGGATCGCTGGGATCGCGTCGAGCGGATTGGTTGCCGGCTTCGGTGAAGGCGCCGGAATAGATCCAGTTGCCGCAGATGGTTGTGCCGTCATCTTTCAACCAGGCAAAGCCGGGAACCTGCTGTCCGGCCTTGATCTGTTGCTTGGTGGCTGGATCTTCCAAATCCGCCAGAGCCTTGCCGTTGATTTCTTTCAATACTTCAGCCAACGGCGGGCTGGAGGGATAGCTGTAATTCCAAGTGAGGTTCAGGATGGGATCGGGAAATTTGCCGCCTTCTTTTTTGTAGAGTTCACGAACCTTCAGGAAAATCTGCGCCACGATGGCATGGTCCAGGCGGGCATCTCCAGGCGTCGGCACGGCGGTATTCTTCCAAAGTACCCAGCGAGCGGAATTGGTCATCGAGCCGTCTTTTTCGGCGAATCCCGCACAAGGCAAGTTGTAGACGGTGGTCTGGATCTGCTTCATTTCGTCGGTGGAGATGCCGGGCGCGCGCCAAAAGTCGCTGGTCTCGTTCGGATAGATTTCGCCGACGACCAGGAATTCCGCTTTTTTCAGGGCGTCGATGTTTTTCTTGGAGTTGGGGCCGATGGCGACGCCGTTCATCCCAAAGGCGAGCATGCCTTTTACGTTCCCGCGGTACATGTCGTCCCACATCTGCACCCAGGAGTAATTGCGATCCACCTTGGGCAGATAATCGAACGCCCAGCCATTTTGCTTGGTGGCCGCGTCGCCGTAGAAGGCTTTGAGCAAGCTAACCGCGAATTTCGGCGTGTTGCTGTAGTAGTTGAAGGAATCCCACGCGGCCGGCTTCGAGGATGTGGGCGTGATGCGTTTCATCCAATCGTCAAAGGAAGTATCGGCCGGGATCGGCACCTTCAGATAGCCGGGGAGACTGTCGAACAGACCGGCCATATCCGTGGCGCCCTGGATGTTGGAGTGGCCGCGCAGGGCGTTGACACCACCGCCGGCGCGCCCGACGTTGCCAAGGATGAGTTGCACAATCGCGGCGGTGCGGATGATCTGGGTGCCGAACGAGTGATGGGTCCAACCGACGGCGTAAATGATGGTGCTGACCTTCTTCATATCGCCGTCCTTGCGAACCGAAGTGTAGAGGTCAGCGGCCTTCAGGAATTGATCCTTGGGGATGCCGGTGATGCGCTCGACCATTTCCGGGGTGTAGCGGGAATACTGCTTCTTGAGCAGTTGGAAGACGCAGTTTGGGTTCTGCAAGGTCGGATCGAAGTCGACGGTGCCCGGCAACGGAGGAAGCGGAGGCGGCATTCCAGGTTTTGCCTCCGGAAGCACAGGAGCCTTTCCGCCCGCCCCCTGATAATTCCAGCTGGCGCGGTTGTAAGTCTGTTTTTCGGAATCGAAACCGGAGAACAAGCCGTCGACATCCGGGAGCTTGAAGTCTTTTTCTACAATGAATCCGGCGTTGGTGTAATGGGCGAGGTAGTCTTTTGCGATTCGATTGTTTTCGATGGCGTAGTGAATCAGGCCGCCGAGGAAGGCAATGTCAGACCCGGCGCGTATCTGGCAGAACATGTCGGCGACCGCGGCTGTGCGGGTGAAACGCGGGTCCACGACGATCATTTTTGCGTTGCGGGTGCGTTTTGCTTCGACGGGCCACTTGAAACCGCAGGGGTGATTCTCGGCAGGATTACCGCCCATGATGAGCATCATGTCGGTATTCTTCATGTCGACCCAGCCATTGGTCATCGCGCCCCGGCCAAACGTTGGTCCCAAACTTGAGACCGTGGGGCCGTGTCAAACCCTGGCCTGGTTTTCTAATCGCACGATCCCCAAGGCACGTGTGGCTTTCACAGCTAGGTAGTTGAACTCGTTGGTGTCGGTGCAGCCGCCAATGAAGGCAATCGATTCCAGCCTGTTGACGGTGTGTCCGGCGGCGTCCTTTTCAATGAACGATTCGTCGCGAGTCTTTTTAATGCGGGCGGCGATTTCGTTGAGGGCATCGTCCCAGGAAATATCCTGCCAATCGGTGGCGCCCGGCCGGCGAACTTGGGGCTTCAGCAGGCGGCGGTCGTTCATGATTTCCTGTTGGAGGGATGAACCTTTGGGGCAAAGCGTGCCGCGGTTGGTCGGATGATCGGGGTCGCCCTCGACATGGACGACCTGAGCGGTGACATTCTTCGCGCGGTCGCCGATGGTGTAGATGATGGTGCCGCAACCCACTGCGCAATACGGACAAGTGGAGCGGGTTTCGGAGGCTCGGCCGATCTTCAGGGCGCGAAGCTCCGCGTAGGCCGGGTTCAGATCGAAGCCGAAAACGGCTGCGGCAGTTCCCCCGACTGTGGCGATTTTCAGGAAGTCACGGCGAGAAGCGTCCATCAGGACCCTCCGTAGAGTGTGAAGAGATGCGTCGCGGTCTCCTCTTCATATTTCTTCCCAAGCCTGCTGTCAAGTGTAAAACCTTTGGGCACCGGGAGAACCAACAGGGCTTCGATGTAGAAGCGGCACAAAGTGTTTCAAAAATCTTTGTAAACAGGACCAGTTGAGTCCCATAAGAATTGTTTGGAGGTCAGGCGGAGGATTTGGTTGAAGCGAGCCTTGTGTCGGGTAGGGTACTGCTTAACCTACGGCACACACGGGGCGAGAATTCCGGGCGTGCGGGGCCAGAAGTGTAAAAAGATAGAGGAAAGGAGTTTTGCTGGAGGCACGAGGAATTCGTCGTGTAGCGGTTCCGCCCGGGCCGCGAACTCCAGCGATATTGGGGGTGTGCGAAGCACCCGTTTCCGTTGGTCAATGATGAAATCTGGTCACAACGCGTCTGTATCTGCCGCGCAAACGGCCTGGCTCCCCAGGCGTCCGCTGGTGTACGGCTACTGCCTGACGGCCTTTGTGGTTCTCTTGTCCCTAGGGGCTGCCCTGATTCTCCCGAACGGAACTCAACTGAGTCTGTTGGGCGACGGTTTGCAGGTCGGGCTAACTGGGCTCTTCACTGTGCTGGCGTTTCAGAACATGATTCGGAGTGAGGGGCAGGTGCGCGCGTTCTGGTTTCTGCTGTTCACCGGGGCGGCGATGTGGCTGGCCAACCTGCTGATATGGTCTACCCGCGAAGTGTGGTTCCATCAGCCGGTCCCCGATGTACCTGTCGCCGATATTTTCCTGTTCGTGGGATTAGTGCCGCTGGTGGTTTCGACGGCCCTCGAACCGGAACGAGCGAACGAGTCCCGATTCCGCTCGTTCGGGCTGCTGGATCTTTCCATCCTGATACTCTACTCGCTCTATCTCTTCGCTTTCTTTGTGCACGCTTACCGCCTGTTGCCAGGGGCGATGGCGATATACAACCACAATTTCAACGTGGCGGACTCAATAGGAAACCTAGTGTTCGCGTTTGCCACTGGCGTTTTGTATTTTCGAGAACGAGGGCCCTGGCGGCGGGTATACCGCATATTCTTTTTCTCAGCCGCGGCGTTCGCACTGTCCTGCGACGCGATCAATGTAGCGATCGATTTCGGGGGTTACTACACCGGATCGCTTTATGACGTGCCATTGGTCGGCGCATTGGGCGGTTTCGTTTGCGTGTGCCTGGCAGGACATCCGCTTCGTGAAGCAGTCGCGGGAGGTGAGCATGGATCCGGGCGGCAGCGATCCATCCTTGGATTGACATTTCTCTCCTCAAATCTGGCGATGCTGGTGACTCTCTCTACTCCGGCGATCGGATTGTGGCTTCTGACCGCGTATCCACGCCACGACAAACTTTTCTCCTTCCGGTTAGATATCACCCTACTTACCATTTTTCTGCTGACCTTGCTTCTCTCCATCAAACAGGATTTTCTCAGTGCGAATCTGTTTGGCTCGCTGCGGCAGCTGTCCCATACGTACTCCAGCATCGAGCGATTCAAGGACCATCTTGTGCAGGGCGACAAACTGGCATCGCTCGGGGAGTTGGTGGCTAGCGTGGCCGAACAGATCCGGAGGGCGATGACCGTCACCCGGCAGCAGGCCGCGCTGATTACTTCGCGTTCGCATGGGGAATCGCGGAGTAGTGCGCTGGCGGGAAAAATTGGCCGGTACGCGGAGCGAACCGATGCTCTGGTGGAGGACATGCAGCGCTTCGCGCAGGAGACACCGCTGCAGCTTGCGCCGGTGGAAGTGAGGCCGCTGGTGGAGAACGCGCTGCATCTGAGCCGAATCGACAAACTACAGAACGTCGTGGCGCGGATTGAGGCAGATGCTGCCTGTCCACCGGTCTTGGCCGATTCCAGCCAGTTGCTTCACGTGTTTCTACAGATTATTTCGAACGCGATGGATGCCCTGGAAGAGGCCGGCGGGGGCGAACTGGTCATTTCCATTCGACCCTGCGAGCCGCAGGTGTGCATTCAGTTTTCGGATACGGGGCCGGGACTCCAGCATCCGGAACACGCGTTTGAACCCTTCTTCACCACAAAGCCGGTAGGGAAGGGAACGGGCCTGGGGCTCAGCACGTGTTACGGCATCATTCGGCAGCATGAAGGGGACATTACTTGCGGCAACCGCCTAGAGGGCGGGGCGTACTTCACAATTTTTGTTCCGGCGGTTGCGGTGGCTGAGCGGGAATCCAGCGTGCGAGCCGTGATTATATCGGAGCCGGCAGGATGAGCCTGCAACCTCGGCACAAACTCCTGCTCGGAATTGCGGGGACGATTTTTGTCCTGCACCTGGGGGTGGCGGCGTTCGCGAAGCCGTCTTTCCAGTTGACCATGTTCGGCGACGCGCTGCCCTGCGGATTACTGGTGGTTGGAATTCTGGCAGTTCGAGAAAATTTTCGGTTTCATCAAGGGGTTTTGCCGCTGTTCTGGAAATTGATGGCCGCGGGGCTGTTTCAAATGCTGCTATCGCAAACATACTGGTTTTATTACGACTCGCTCCACCGCTATTCGACACCCAGCCCGGTCATCGGCGATACGCTCTTCCTGCTGGCCCACGTTTTCTTTCTTTCGGCTTTTGTGCTGCGACCGCACTCGGCGTCGGCCGGCGGGGATATGCGGCTTCGGCATCTGGATTTTGCGTTGCTCACATTCTGGTGGCTTGCTTTGTACGGCTATTTCGCTTTGCCCTGGCAAATCGTCGTTCAGGATTTCACCAAATACAATCCAGCCTATTATTTGCTCGCCTTGATTCAGCACCTGATGATCATCGCGGGGCTGGCGGTGGTGTGGAAACGCAGCAGCGGGTTGTGGCGTACATTTTACTGCAGCTTCATCTGCCTGTTTGTGCTGATTGCTGCGGCGAATCTGCTGCAGAACGTGGCCATCGATCGGGGCACTTATTATGCCGGCGGTTTTTACGATACACCCTTCCTGCTTTCGTTGTTTCTGGTGACTGTCGTGGCGACTTTCGGGCCATCTCTGCAGCCCGAGGAGGACAAGACTCCGAATCGCGAAATCAATCAGAGCCTGTGGACGGCCCGTATCGCAATGCTCGCGATTCTTTCTCTGCCAGTGATCGCCCTGTTCGGGTCGTTCGAGAAGAAGGTGCCCGAAGATGTGGGTGAATTCCGGCTGGAGCTGGTGTTCGGAGCCATGCTGCTCCTGAGCGGCCTGGTTTTCTGGAAGCTGACGCTTCTCGCGCGGGAATTGCGGCGTCTGGTGCGCCTTTCCCAGGCTTCGCTGCAAAATCTGAAATCCGTGCAGGCGCAGATTACCCACTCGCAGAAACTTGCCGCGCTGGGACGGCTGGCGGCCGGGGCCACTCACGAGATCAGCAATCCGCTCACTGCGATTCTTGGCTACTCCGAATTGTTGACGGACATCCCCTCGCTTTCACCACCGGACCGCCAGAGCGCGCAGACCATCCAGAAACAGGTACACCTGGCACAGGCAGCCGTAAACAGCCTGCGCAATTCGTTGCGAAACCCGGATTCGATGCATCCAACTCCGGCAGGTGAACCAAAGAGTTCTTGAGCCCATTGACCGGCGACTAATCCATGGTCCGACTACTGCTTCTCGCAATGGAATTCGCAGCCGTTTTTGTGGTTGTTCCGCTGCTCATTTTTTACCGCCGAATTCCGAACTTGCCGATTCCGTATCTCCTGATCACAGCAACTGTTGCGCTTCTCATACTTTGGGGTGATCCCGGGTTCAGGCTTTCGCGACTCGCTGCGTGGGGAAATTTCCGGCCGTTCCTCTCGACCATCCTGATTCGCGATGCCATTTGCCTGGTTGGCTTGGGAATCGCGGTTTGGTTGCTGGCGCCGCAGCTGCTTTTTTCGCTGATCCGGCACTCGCCGCGGCTTTGGGCTCTTATTTTTCTTTTCTATCCGCTGCTTTCCGTTTACCCGCAGGAATTGCTGTACCGGGCGTTTTTCTTTCATCGCTATCAAGCGCTCTTCGGAAATGGCTGGGGGATGGTGATTGCCAGCGCGGTGGCGTTCGGATTCGTGCACATCATTTTTCGAAACTGGCTGGCAGTGGGGCTTTGCCTGATCGGCGGGCTCCTCTTTTCACTCACGTATGAGACGTCAGGCTCCTTGCTCCTTGGCTGCCTGGACCACGCCATTTTCGGTAACTTCCTGTTCACAATCGGCCTCGGCGAGTTCTTTTATCACGGCACCCGGACCTGACTGCCGGGCATTCATTCCCCTCCCCAAACCGGCCCTCACCCGGTAAAATGTAGGCGAACCAATTCCCGCTTTCTCTCGCTGAAATAAATGGGCTGCCCGGCGCGTATTTAGATTTCAGCGCCGCGTCCAACTTAAGGAGATGCCGCCGCATGGCGACGACACCGAAATCGCTGAAGCCCGACCTGGGCTCCCTTCGCATCAGCGATACGAAGCGCAATGCCACCCGACGTAGCCGGAGGTGGCTGTGGCTGATTCTTGGCGCGCTGGCGTTGATACTGCTGGCGGTCGGCGCTTCGGCTTTCCGTGATCGGAAGGCAGAGGTGGAAGTTGCATCTGCGCGCAAGCCGGTCAGCGGGCCTGCCGGGGTGTTGAACGCCAGCGGATACATCACGCCGCGACGCCGGGCCACGATTGCAGCGAAAATCACCGGACGCGTTACCAGCGTGATGTTTGATGAAGGAACGCGGGTCAGCGAAGGGCAATTGCTGGCCACGCTGGATGATTCCGATGCGCGGCGGGCGCTGGACTCAGCCAAGGCCGACCGCGATTCCGCGCAGGCGGCGATTGCCGATTTCGAAGTGCAGCTTCGCAACGCGGAAATTGAATTGCGGCGCACGCAGCAGCTTGTGAAAGAAGGCGTGCAGACGCAGCAGGCGCTTGATTTGGCTGTTACGACCGCGGACAGTCTGCGGGCCAAAATCAACCTGGCGAAACAGCAGGTGGCGGGATCCGAGGCGCGCATCCGCGAGCAACAGCAGGCGGTGGACAACTGCACGATTCGCGCGCCGTATGCGGGAATTGTGGTTTCAAAGGACGCGCAGGTGGGGGAGATGGTTTCGCCGGTTTCGGCGGGAGGCGGCTTCACGCGCACGGGCATCGCTACGATCGTGGATCTGCATTCGAATGAGATCGAGGTGGACGTCAGCGAATCCTACATCGCCAAGGTGCAGGCTAACCAGCCGGTTACGGCGATTCTGGATGCTTATCCGGATTGGAGCATTCCCGCGAAGGTGCGGACCGTGATTCCCACGGCGGACAGGCAGAAGGCTACGGTGAAAGTGCGTATTTCGTTTACGGATGACGGCCACGTCCGGCTGATTGATCCGGCTACGCAGCCGCGGATTTTGCCGGACATGGGAGTGAAGGTGACCTTCTTGGAAGACGAAAAGCCGAAAGCGGCGGATAAATCGGCAACGGCGGCGCCTGCCGTGGCCCTGGTGCCTCAAGCGGCGGTTCATCAGGATAATTCTTCGAAGTTCGTGTTCGTGGTGAAGGGCGATGTCCTGGAGCGGCGCGCTGTTACGGCGGGTTCTGTTCGCGGGACAGACGTCGAAATTCTTGCCGGGATTCAGCCGGACGCGGTTGTGGTGGTGAAAGGGCCGGAGTCCCTGCGTGATGGACAGTCGGTGCAGATTCTGAAATAGGAGCGCTCTCAATGGTGAAAGTTGACGGAAGTGGCGGTAACTCCAGCCTGATTCAGGTTCGCGATCTGGACAAAACGTACCGGCGCGGCGGCGAAGAGATTCACGTGCTGCAGGGGCTAAACCTGGATGTGGAGAAGGGCGAATTCATCGCG